>NZ_VSWE01000006.1:0-322430 GCF_009668275.1 Herbaspirillum sp. CAH-3
TCTATACCGGCTGGGTCTATCGCGTGGTCAAGGGCAAGGTGACCGCCCGCGACATCCACGAGAACGAACACACGGCGTATTGATTACGCGCAATCGCAAACTGCAACGAGGAGAACATCATGTGGTATTTCGCCTGGATACTCGGCATCGGACTGGCCCTGGCCTTCGGCATCATCAACGTCATGTGGCTGGAAGCCAACTATGCCTTCGGCCGTCGCAAGGCCGAGGAAACCCATGCACGCTTCGTCGATGCGCGCAAGCACGCCGAACGAAGGAAAGGACGCTGAATCAGTCTGATCAGAGGAAATTATTCAGATCAAAAGCTTGCATTATTTTCTTCAGGCCACCCTGCTGCACTTCCTGTGTGATCTGCGATGCGCCGGACGCATCGCGCCAGATCGGCACGGGGGCCTTGCAAGTCAGGTTGCAGCATCATACGGGTGCAATCTTTGAGTTCTTCTCGGATGAAATACGGATGGCGATACATAGCTGGCTGCCAGTCCTAGACAGCAATCTCACAGCCGGTCTCGCCCGTATGCTTGACGTTTTCCAGTGTCCAACATTATCCAATCGCATTGGAGGCCCTTGGCAATGCAGTCTTTCTCCAGTGCCCGGCAGGCGGACATTGAGCTGAACGGCGCATCAAAAGTGATCATGACCATCGGTTGCATGGCCATTGCTACGTCAGCGCTTGCGTTCTTCTTCCCGGATCATGTCATAGAGCGCCTGTGCCGCCGGCGAAAGGTGTGCCGACTTGCGCGTAATGAGAACAAGGCTGCGAGACACCACAGGCTCGACCAGCTGAATCATCCGCACATCAGGATAGGCGCCTTCCTGCACGGCCAGGCCCGGCACCACGGCAATGCCCACCCCCTGCGCCACCAGCCCCATCGCCGTCGAGCTGCGCTGCACTTCATAGAAGGAACGCAAGGCGAGGCGGTTGGCGTCCAGCACCGGATCGAGCAAGGTGCGATTGCCGCTCACCGCCCCTGCAAAGATCAGCGGATACGGCTTGAGCTGCGCCCAGGTGGCGCGGCGGCGTTTGGCCAATGGATGGGTGCGGTGGCAGATCAGCACGTACCGGTCCGTGGTCAAGGGAACGCTTGCCAGCTCAGGATGATGTTCCCTGGCCATGTTGATGCCGAATTCGGCTTCCCGGCGCAGCACCGCATCGGCCACGGCTGACGAGGCGTGATCGAGGATCTTGATGCGGTTGTGCGGATAGCGCGCGGAATACGCCTGCAGGATGCGTGGCAGGTACTGCACACCGACGGTGGGCACACAGGCGATGCAGACGTCGCCACGTCGCGCCATCCCGGTTTCCCGGATCTCCACCAGCGCCCCCGACAGCTCGTCCAGCAGGCGCCGGGCCTGGGGCAGGAAGTCCTGTCCGATCTCGGTGAGCGCGACGGAGCGTGTGGTCCGCTCCATCAAGCTCACCCCCAGAAAATCCTCCAGCTTGCGCAAGCGCAGCGTCACCGCCGTCTGCGTCACATGCAAGGCGCCAGCCGCCCCCTGGAAGCTGCCGTGATCGGCAATCGCAACAAACGCCTGCACACCGAGGATGTCGATTTTCATGAGTAAAACTTATTAATCTTTCAGATAATTTCATTTTACTGCTTCCCCGCCAGCGCTCAAGATACAAGCCTCAAGCCAGCCAGGAGGGAGCCAGCTCATGAACATCACCCTATCGAACGCGCAGCCAGGTCATGACGAACCGGCGGCAAGCGACGCCGTCGAGCCGCTCATCCTTGATCTTCTCGAATGGATCGGCCCGGATGGACGGCCTTACAGCGAAGTGATCGATACCTGGCGAACCTCCTGCCCTCGCCTGCCGGTCTGGGAAGAAGCCAACGCGCGAGGCTATCTGGCACGCGTCCATGCATCTGGCAGCGTGGCCCAGGTCCAGGTCAGCCAAGCCGGTGCCGCTCATCTGCAAGCCAGGCGAGGCAGACTGCTCAGCCTGAATCAACCATCGCCACAGGAGCAAACCATGCAATCCTCTCCAGACCCCATGCAAGCCCAGGTTCAATGGGACGTCAGCCAGTACCTGCGTTTCGGTGGTGAACGCCTGCGCCCGGCCCTGGACCTGATGTTGCATCTGCCTACGCAGAACCCCGTGCGCATCCTCGACCTTGGCTGCGGCACCGGCAACCTGACCGCACTGCTGCAACAGCGCTGGCCACAGGCCGAGGTGCTGGGCGTGGATGGTTCCGATGACATGCTGGCCAAGGCGCGCCTGAACGTGCCGCAGGCCAGGTTCATCGCTGCCGATCTGAACCACTGGGAGCCCGAGCACAAGCTGGACCTGATCTACACCAATGCGACCTTGCAGTGGCTGCCCGATCATGCGCAGCTGTTACCGCGGCTGCTGTCCTTCCTCAATCCTGGCGGTTGCCTGGCGGTGCAGATGCCGGTCATGCACGACGCGCCGTTGCGGCGCGCGCAGGTGGAGTTGGCGCGGTCTTCCGACTATGCCGATGCGCTGGGTGAGGTGTCCGAGCGGCGCAATGTGCTGGAGGTGGGCAGCTATTACGACCTGCTGCGCCCCCGCGTGGCATCGCTGGACATCTGGCAAACGAGCTACCTGCATATCCTCACGGGTGCGGACCCGGTACTGGAGTGGGCCAGCGGCAGCAGCCTGCGTCCCTATCTTGAGAAATTGGAAGGCGAGCGATTGCAGGCCTTCCGCACAGACTACGCGTGCCGGATGCGTCAAGCGTATCCGCCCCGCGCGGATGGCAGCACGCTGCTGCCTTTCCAGCGCATGTTCATCGTTGCGAGCTTGCCAGGATGAAATAGCACATCCATACATGACAACGGGACCCTGCATGCAGGGTCCCGCGTAATCAACAGCAAGCCTCAGGACGTGGTCAGCGCTGCAGTCCCATCAGCGTTCACGCAGCCAGCGCACGTAGCCGTCCCCGATACGCTGCACCACCGACACCAGCAGAACCAGCACCGCAATGACGATCACCCTCACCTGCGTATCAAATCGCTGATAGCCATAGCGGATCGCCAGATCCCCCAGCCCTCCGGCCCCCACGGCACCGGCCATGGCCGAAGAGCTGATGAGGGCTACGAGAGTGATCGTGAATCCGCCCACGATCCCGGGCAAGGCTTCGGGCAGGTAGACATGCCGCACGATGTCCCATTTCTTGCAGCCCAGCGCCTGCGCCGCTTCGACCAGACCGGGGTCGACCTCGCGCAGGCTCACTTCGACGATGCGCGCAAAGAAAGGCGTGGCGCTGATGGCCAGCGGCACGATGGCGGCCCAGACGCCGATGGTGGTGCCCGCCACCAGGCGCGTGAGCGGGATCAGCGCCACCAGCAAAACGATGAAGGGCGTGGCGCGAAAACCATTGATGATGCTGCCCAATACCCGGTGCACGCGCGGCGAGGCCAGGAAGCCGCCCGGTGCCGTCACGATCAGCAGCACCGCCAGCGGAATGCCCGCCACCAGCGCCAGTGCGCCCGAGATGCCGACCATCTGCAGCGTATCGACCAGCGCATTGCCGTAGCGCTCGATGGGAATGGAAAGACTAAGTTCGAGTGACATATCCCAACTCCTTGATGTGATGCGCAATCGCCGCGGGTCCCTGCGTCAGGGCCTGCCAGTCGGGCGATCCGGTAAAGTCGGCCAGGGCGATATAGAGTTGCCCGTGGGTATGGCCCTGGATGCGCTCCACGCTGGCCTGCAGCAAGCGCGTCTTGCCGCCCAGCGCCTGCGCCACGCGCAACAGGTCCGGCTCCAGGCCATCCCCACCACGGTATTGCAATTGCAGAATGCGCTCATGCAGCCCGGACGGCGGCACGGTCTGCAGCTTGTCCAGCAGTTCCGGCGGCAGGCCTTGCTGCAGTGGCGCCAACAAAGCTTGCGTGGCTGGATGGGCGGGATTACCGAACACCTGCCACACCGGCCCCAGCTCGGCGATGCGCCCCTGCTCCAAGACCAGCACCTGGTCGGCGATCTCGCGGATGACGCTCATTTCATGCGTGATCAGGATCACCGTGATGCCCAGCTTGCGGTTGATGTCGCGCAGCAGCTGCAGGATGGCGTGGGTGGTTTCCGGGTCAAGCGCCGAAGTGGCCTCGTCGCAGAGCAGGATCTCGGGCCCGCTGGCCAGGGCGCGGGCGATGCCCACCCGCTGCTTCTGGCCACCGGAGAGGCGGCGCGGATAGGTATCGGCCTTGTCCTCCAAGCCGACCAGGGCCAGCAGTTCGCGCACCCTGCCCTCCACCTGCTGGCGCGGTACGCCGGCCACGCGCAGCGGCAAGGCGATGTTGTCAAAGACGGTCTTGGCCGAGAGCAGGTTGAAATGCTGGAAGATCATGCCGATGCGCCGGCGCAATTGCACCAGTTGTGCATCGTCGAGGGTGGCGATATCCACCCCATCGACTTCGATGCGCCCGCTGGTGGGCGTCTCCAGCCGGTTGATGGTGCGCAGCAGGCTGGATTTGCCGGCCCCGCTGCGGCCGATGATGCCAAAGATGCTGCCGGGCGCGATCTCCAGGTCGATGTCCTGCAAGGCCTGCACCGGGCCGGCCGATGAGAGGTAAGTCTTGCCGACCTGGCGCAAGGCCACCCTGCCCTTGGGCCCGCTGCCGGGCCACGGGCCGACGGGGGCCGAAGCCTGCGCGGCAGCATCGTGCTCCACCTCGCGACGGCTGGGAGCGGTCAAGGATTGTCTGGCCGTGATCGAGAGTTCCATGCGGTTTCCTTCCGGGACGGGTGCGGCGGGTTCAGGGCTTCTGCCAGGCCAGCGTGTAGAGACGCTTGTCGCTGTTGAAGGCGCGGTGGATGTCGGCCTTGACGGTCTCCGAGTTCTGGTAGATGCGGATGAATTTCTGGATCACCGGATCATTCACGCGGCTTGCCTTGGTGACGAACTGGATGGCGAAACGGGCATCCTCGATACCAGAATAAGCCAGCCCGCCGGAAGGATCGAATGCCTTGGCTGCCACGATGAAGTGTGGATAGCCCTGGGCCAGGTCCACATCCGGCGTGATGCGCACCAGCTGCGGCCCTTCCACTTCCACGAAGCTCAGCTTCTTGGGGTTCTCGACGATGTCATTGAGGCTGCCCAGGTAGCCGACATTGGGCTTGAGCTTGATCAGCCCCACGCTTTGCAGCAACAGCAGGCCGCGCCCCTGGTTGACCGGGTCATTGGCGATGCCGACCTTGCCGCCCTGCGGCACCTGGGCAAAGGACTTGTGCTTGAGCGAATACAGGCCGACATTGGCCAGGATGCCGGTACCGGCACTGGCCAGCTTGTAGCCGTTTTTCTGGATGGCGTTGTCGAGGAAGGGCTGGTGCTGGAAGTAGTTCAGGTCGAGGTCGCCAGCATCCACGGCCACGTTGGGGGTGGTCCAGTCGGTGAATTCGACGACTTGAACGTCAATACCCTGGCTTTTGGCTTCCTTGGCGGCCACCGCGATGGAGTCGCCATAGGCGCCCGGCACCACGCCGATGCGCAGCTTGTCGGCGGCATGGGCTACGCCGGCATGGGCAGAAAGTACGGTCAGGACAAACAGCAAATGACGGAAAAGACGGGAAGGCTGCATGCAGGACTCCGGAAACGGGTGAAATTGGGAAGGAATGTTCATTACGCGTTGCGGCAGCAAGCGGCGCCCCAGGGCGCGAGCACCGCTGGACGCGGGTAGCCGGGCTGGAGGTTCAAGGAACTGCCCCGCCAGCATCACAAAGCTTCACTGCGTGCTTGTGCGGCTACAGGCGCCAGGCTCGTTTGCGGTGCGCATGGCGGCAGCGTGGAACTGCCGGAATCCGGGGAGGTGCGTGAAGTTTTTTGTGCGCATGGTCTGATCGTGAAGTGGTCCGAATGGGCAGCAGGAGCCTGTGTCAATGCCGCCGCGAGCCACGATTGTGGGCGACACGATCAGTTAGGGCTACAAAGTAAAACATGCTTGGATATCAGCTTTTTGCATGAAGCTTCATCGCTGGCATGGCGGGCTGCATGAGCCCGCAGTCATGGGCAGGTGAGCGTTTCCCCTGCCCTGTCTCAGGATTGGCCAGCGTCCGGTGCTTCCGGCTCGCCTTCGCCTTGGCCGTTCGTTTTTTCTTGCTTCTCTTCGTTCCGGCTGCGCCACTCCTGCAGCAGCGCCTCATGCGTTTCCAGCCTGGCGCGCACCGCTGCCAGTTCCCGTTCACCCTGCTGCCATTGCTGGCGCGCGGTGGCGGCGTCTTCTTCGGCCTTGCCAAGCTGGCACTGCAACGCGGCCAATGCCTCATCTCTTGCGGCCAGCTGGGCTTCCAGCACAAGCTTGGCTGACGCCACCTGCTGCAAGGCTTCCATCTGCTGTTCGCGACGGGCTGCCAGCGTTTGATGCTCGGCCAGCGCCTGGCGCGCATGCGACAACTCGGCGATCAGGCGTACGCCTTCCTGGTTCAGGCGGGTGATGTCCTCCTGGCGAATCACCGCCTCCTGCCGCAACTGGCGCAGCTCGGCCTGCAGCCCTTGGAGCTGCTGTTCGTGGCGCCGCTGGTCCTGGTCGCGCTGGTCCTTGGCGGCACTGCGATAGTGTTCCAGCGCGTCGCGGGCGTGCTGGTGTTTTTCTTCCAGGGACTGGCGGTGTCGTTCGTTTTCGTCGAGACGTTCCTGCAGGGAATTGAGCTTCACTTCCAACGTGCGTGAGATGGCGCTTTGTTCCTGGCGCTCGTCCCGGGTCCGCTCATGCGCGGCACGCTCTGCGATCAGGGCTTTTTGCGTGTGATCCAGGCGCAGGCCCTGTTCGCCGTGGACGGTTTTCAGGTTCTCCAGCTCCTGGGTCATGCGGCTGATCGCGGCCTCGGCGTCAGCGCGTACGGCACTGACCCGGGCGCCGGCCTCTTCCTGCAACTGGGCAGCAAGACGGGCAACCAGGTCCTGCAAGGCATCGCTGATGCTGCGCGGCTGGCCTGCAGCACCCTCCTCTTCTTCCAGTTCCTTCAGGTATTTGTGGATCGTGGTCTTGGAGCCGGTATTGCCCAATTCCACGCGAACAGCGTCCACCGAAGGATGGCGGCCCATGGCCAGCAGGGAATCACGCGCTTTTTTCACTTCCGATTTGTAAAGTCCGGTGCGGGCCATGGCTCCAACCTGATATTTGATGATGTATTACATAATACGTAATTACGTAATAATTATACAGATTTATTTTTGAGATGATTGCGATATTTTAAGATAGGATATTGGATGATTATCCAATCTGATCGGTCAAACACCCCCAAATCTCCGCTCCCCTACCTGTAATAGCCCCATGCCTCCCGACCAGCCCCGCCTTGAAATCGACGACTACCTGCACGCCGCCACGCGTGACAACACGCGCCGCAGCTATCGATCGGCGGTTCGGCATTTCGAAGTGGAATGGGGTGGCTTCCTGCCGGCCACGGCCGACAGCCTGGTGCGCTATCTCGCCCATCACGCGGGCAAGCTGGCACACAACACACTCAAGCAGCGCATTTCGGCCTTGGGCCAATGGCATGTGGACCAGGGCTTCCCCGATCCGACCAAGGCACCCGTGGTGCGCAAGATGCTGCGTGGCATCCAGGAATTGCATCCCGCCGTGGAAAAGCGCGCCAAACCGCTGCAACTGGAAGCCCTGGAGCAAACCGTCGCCCACCTGGACCAGCAGCGCGAACTGGCCCGCCAGCAGGCGCGTTTTGGCGACCTGCTGCGCCATACACGGGACAAGGCCTTGCTGCTGATCGGATTTTGGCGAGGCTTTCGCAGCGATGAACTGGCGCGGCTGGAGATCGGGCGGATCGAGGCAGTGTCCGGTGAAGGCATGCGCATCCACCTGCCACGCACCAAGACCGACCGCAGCCTCAAGGGCAGCACCTACAAGACGCCCGCGCTGTCGCGGCTGTGCCCGGTGGCGGCTTACCTGGATTGGCTGGCGGTGAGCGGCCTGAGCAGCGGCCCGGTGATCAGGGGCATCGATCGCTGGGGAAGCATCAGCGAGGAGGCGGTCAATGCCGCCAGCATCATTCCGCTATTGCGGCGCATCCTGCAATCGGCCGGCATCGCCGACACCCATCTCTACAGCTCGCACTCGCTGCGCCGCGGCTTTGCCAGCTGGGCCAGCGCCAATGGCTGGGAGATGCGCGCCCTGATGGAATACGTGGGATGGAAGAACATTCATTCGGCAGCGCGCTATGTGGAATCCCAGGATCCCTATCACCGCGCCATGCTGGAGCGCCTGCTGCCGGAGAAACCGGCCGCATTGGCGCCATGATGATTCATTCGCAGTCAGGATTGCCGTGCGTACGCAGGCACTGGCTGCGCGCACAGGCGGTGATGACCTGGTTGCGGCCATATTCGTTGATGTCGACCGTCACGTAGACGGGATATTGCTGGTATTCGGTGCGGAAAATGTCCTGGCAGACCGTATCGGTCCGGTTGCCGTTGACCACCGAGCTGCAGCGCGTCTGGCCGGTGGGGACCTGGATGGCGCGGGTACGCATTTCCATGCGGGTCTGCTGGATGATGGGGTATTGGGCATAGGCCGCCGGGGCGCACTGGCTTTCTGTTGCGCGATAGGCTTCGGTGGCGCAACCGGCCAGGGCCAGCGTCATCGCCAGCCACGGGAGAGCGGCAGGAAAATTCATCAGGAAGATCTCGTTGCAGGTGGACTGGGCACAGATTGTAGCCGCGCTCGCCTCCAATCACCATGTGCGCGCATGGGAGTGAAATCGGCAAGGACGTGCCGATGTTGTATGACATTCACATCCAGCAGCATCCAAGTGAAGAGATGGGCAGACAATCCTTCCCGGCTCCCCTATCCTTGAGCCGCCGTCCTGCTACCTGCTGCATGCGGGCCAGTGCCGGCACCCATAACCAGACCAACATCCAGAGACAGAGACCTTCATGAAACGATTCCTGCGCATCGCCCTTGCCTCCACCTTGCTCACGGCCGCCGCAGCCCAGGCTGCGGACCGCCTGCCGGTGATTCCGCCCGATCAGTACACGCCGGAACAGAAAAAGGCGGCCGAAGAATTCCTGGCGGCCCGCAAAGTACCGGTATTCGGCCCCTTCGAACCCTTGATGCACAGCCCGCAAGTGATGACCCAGGCCCGCTCCATGGGCGACTACCTGCGTTACAACTCGGCCATCGGCAACACCCTGAGCGAACTGGTGATCCTGATCACGGCCCGCGAATGGACCCAGGACTACGAGTGGTACGTGCATTACCCGATCGCCATCAAGGCTGGCATCAAGCCGGAAGTGGCTGCTGCCATCGCCGATGGCAGCAGCCCGGAGGGACTCAGCGAAGATGAACAGATCGTCTATGACTTCTCGGTCGAACTGCATCGCAACAAACGCGTCTCCGACCCCACCTTTGCACGTGCCGAAAAGCGCTTCGGCAAGAAGGGCGTGGTCGACCTGACCGGCATCAATGCCTATTACACGCTGCTGGCCATGCAGATGAATGCCGCGCAGTACCAGGCGGGCAATGCCGCTGTGGCAGTCTCTGGCGCCCTGCATCATCAGGGGGCGTCGCTGTAACCCTTGCGGAGCTTTTCAGCGACCAGTTTTTCCATCTCGCGTTGTGCACGCTCTTGGGATTCATGCGACTTGGTCAGTCGCTGACCTTGCGTCCCGGTTCGGCCGTAACTGATCGTCAGCTCGGCACCCGTGCGGCTGATGTTCCAGAACTTGCTGGAGCTCCCCTGCACATAGGAAAGCGCACGGCTCTCGGCGGCAGGGGCAGCGCTCGCAGCAGTCTGTTCGGACAACTCATCGATGGTAACGGCAACGCTCGGTATGGCCGCCGGCTCGGCGGGCGGCTCGCCCGGCGCCGCATTCTGCTCCGGCAGCACCGCCTCCTCGCCCTCGGCCAATACCCGTTCGATGCGCTCGATCACCGCAGCCGGATCGCGCAGCCAGTCGCGTCCCGGCACATCCAACACCTTCCATCCGAAACTGCGCAGGATGGCCGGACGGAAGACGTAGCGCTCCATCGTATCGGCGACCGCCTGCGCAGGATTGTCGAGCAGGATGGCCAGTGCGTAGGTTCCGTCCTCGCCCTCGATGGCAAGATCGCAGCGGAACTGCGAACGTCCGACCTGCAGCTGGACCCGGTGCCCGCGCTGGCGCAGGGTCTGTGCCAGCGCATCGCGGATGCTGTCCGGCTGCAGCTCGGCGGCAAAGGCCTTGCGCGCCCCCTGGTTGAGCGCACCCAGGATGGTCTGCGCGTGATCGAAGCGACCGGTGGCGCTGGCCTGCGCAAACTGCAGGAAACTGCGCAAGGCTGCCGCACCGTCGTTGTGGACGTTGGTGATGGCGTCGGCCTGGATCGAACTCACCACCGCCATGCGGTGGCGTGCGCGGCTGAAGATCACATTGAGCCGCTTCTCGCCGCCGCGCTGGTTGATCGGGCCGAAGTTCATCAGCATCTTGCCGTTGGGGCCGGGTGCGTAGCAGATGCTGAGGATGATGACGTCGCGCTCGTCACCCTGCACGTTTTCCAGGTTCTTGATGAAGAGGCCATTGAACTGGTCATCGTCCTCGCGCACGTATTCGCGCTCCAGGCGGGTGCTGAACTCCGGATCTTCAGCCGCCAGCGCCTCCAATGCCGCTTCGATGGTGCTTTGCTGGGCTTCGGAGAAGGCCACGATGCCCAGGCTCAGGCCGGTCTCGCGATTGAGCATTTCCCGCACGGCCTGGGCAATGTAGCGCGCCTCGGCTTGATTGCTGCGATCGGCGTAGACCCCGTCCTCCAGCCAGTGGAAACTGACCGGGCTGCCCATGAGCAGGTCGGCAGCCAGCGTGCCGGCATCGTCCTGGTCCGAGCGCGGACGCGGCAGTTGCTCCAGCGGGCGTTCGCGCAGGCGGTCCGGGATGGTGACCAGACGCCCATCATAAAAGGCCGCATTGGAGAAGCTGATCAGGGTTTCGTGGCGGCTGCGATAGTGCCAGGCCAGCAGCGTGGCGGGCAGATTGCGGGCTGCCTGGTTCAGCAGGCTGTCGGAATCCAGATTGATGGCGATGCGCTCGCCATCCTCTTCCACCAGGATCTCGTCTTCCTCGCCGTTGCCGGCCGCCGAGAAGAAACTGGTCGGCGGCAACTGCATTTCGTCACCCACCACGATCACCTGCTGGGCGCGGCTCAGTGCCGGGATCGCCTCTTCGGTCGGAATCTGGCTGGCCTCGTCGAAGATGACGACGTCGAACAGCGTGCTGCTCAAGGGCAAGGTATCGGACACCGACAACGGACTCATCAGCCAGATCGGTTTCAGGTCATTGATGACCGCGCCGGTCTCGTCATCGGCCAGGTCGCGGATGGAGCGATAGCGCATGCTCTTGCCGAACTCATGTTCCAGTTCGCGGCGGCCGGTGGCGTATTGCTTCTTCAGGGCCTTGCCCCGGGTATCCAGTTGCGTGGCCGAGAGCCCGGACAGGCGCACATGCTCGCTGAACTGTCCCTGCAAGGTGGCCTTGATCGCGTCTGCGTTGATGGCCAGCAAGCTGCGCTGGGCCTGGGCGACCGCGCGGGTCGCCAGCGCCAGGTCGGTGCCGCTGAAGCGTTCCAGCACCGGATGGGCGCGCCCCAGGCGACGCCAGGCCTCATCCGCCACCAGCGCCTCCAGCGCCAGCGGATCGGCGTGCACGCCCAGTACCGTCGCGGCATAGGCGGTGTCAGCATCATGGACCGCCTGCAACAGCGGCAGGAGGTCCGGCAAATCTTCCAGGGCTTCGCGCAGATCGCGGAACAGCTCGCCTGTCTGTTCCAGGTTCCATTGATCTGGAGCCGAGAGCGTCGAATCGACCACTGCGGCCAGTGCCTGCACGTCGTCATGCGCGCCCGCCAGGCTCATCACCAGCGCAGCCGGATCCCCGGCGCGGCGCAGGTGATCGACCAGGGCTTGCAGACCGGCGGGCGTGTTCATGCGGTTCCTGAGCGCTTCCAGGGTCTGCAGGAACTGCTGCATGTCACTGGCCCCATAACGTTGACGCGCCTCTTCCTCCGTCGCAGCCAGCCGTGACAGCGCCTCGTGCTCGGCCTTCAATTGCGTCAGGACGGTGGCATAGCCGGGGTGCAAAGCGTGCTGGCTGAAATCGTAGCGACGCTTGAGCTCTCCGCGCAGACGCCACCAGGCAGGCTTGAACCAGCGCGAGAACGAGGATTCCATCTGGCCGGCCAGCCGCAGCGCAGTTTCGGTATCGTCCGCCCGCAGCTTGTCGCGCCAGTGGCCGGTGACCGACTGGGCTGCCGTCACGGCTTGCTGGCCTTGTGCCATCGCTTCGCGCCATTGCGCCAAGGTCGCCTGGCCAGGTGAAGCAGGATCCAGCAGATCCAGGTGGCGCGCCAGGCCGTTGTCGACCAGGCGCCGGCTTTCGGTGACGACCTGCTGCGCGGCCTTCAGGGGGGTGTCGGCGACGATCGGACTTTGGCTGCTTTCCAGCAAAGACGCCAGACGCCCGAGGATGGCATCAACCGTTTCACAGCGACGCTCCAGTTCCGCCACCACCCCTTGCTGGCGCAAGACCGTCGCCGAGAGCGTGGCAAAGGGATGGGTGGCCGGCACGCTGGTGCCAAAACGTTCCTGCATGACGCCCTGCAACTGCCGGGTCAGCTCGCGCTGCCCGTCCCACAGCGCCCATGCACACAAAGCTTCACGTACCGCTGCCCCCATGTCCGGTGGCGGCGGCAGCTCCGCCAGGCGGCGCAAGAGGCTGCGCACGCTCAGGCCGACACTCTCCGGCACCATCGCCATGGCTTGTTCGAACTGGTCGATGCGCCGCTGCTGTTCCTGCAAGCCGGCCGCCACGCTGGCGCGCCGGGCGCGCAAGCGCTCGCCCTCATGCGGCTGGGCGATCCACTGCTCATAGCATTGCTTCAGATCGGCGATGAAGGCCTTCTTGTCGGCCTGGGAGTCGTGGATCAGGCAGCACAGCTGCGCCAGCCCGCTCTGCTTGAGACGGTGGAACACGACATCCAGCGCCGCCCGTTTCTCGCAAACGAACAGCACGCGCTTGCCCTGCCCGGCATAATCGGCAATCAGGTTGGTGATGGTCTGCGATTTGCCCGTGCCCGGCGGCCCCTGGATGATGAAACTGCGCTGCGTGCGCGCCAGTTGCACCGCGGCGTTCTGGGTCGCATCCGAGGACACCACGTTCCATTGCTCGGAGGGGGCCAGCGGTGCCGGCGGGCTGGTATCAAGCTCGCGCGGCTGGATCGAGAAGATGCGGTCAAAGGCCGGATTGCCGTTGGCATCCTCCAGCAGCTGGGCGTAGTCGCGCACCAGCGACATCTTCCTGTAGTTGAAATTGGCCAGCGTCACCTGGGTGAGATCCAGGTCCCAGGCGTAACGGTGCCCGCTGGATTCCTCCAGCACATAGCCGACCCGTTCTTCCTGCTGCTCGCTGACGGCTGCTTCACTGGTGGCCACCATCTGCGGGCGGCGCAGCGTGGCACCGGCCTCGAAGCGCTGCGGCAGCTCGCTGGGACGCACGTAGTGCTCGAACAGCGCCTTGCCCAGCGGACGATAGTCATCACGGGCATAACTGTAAGGTGGCAGCCATGATGTGGCCCGGCTGCGCTGCGCACCGCCGCCCGGACGGCGGCGCGTGTACTGCTGCATGCGTTGCATGGCCTTCTGCCGCACCAGCCGCACCGAGGCCTTCTCGACCAGACGCAATTCCACCGCCGGTTCGGATTGGTGGATCTTGTTGCGCAAATCCTCGTGGACCTGCTGCAGCGAGGTCTTGGCCAGGTCGATGGTTTCAGGCAATGCGATGCCGTACAGCTGGGACAGGCAGTGGCGCAGCACCGGATTGAATTCGGCTTCGGAAGTGCTGCACTGGACCAGGTACTGGTCGCGCACGCCCTTGCGCTTGACCAGCTCCACCGGCAGCCACAGCAGCGGCGAGACGATGCGCTCATCAGGCGCTTCCTTGAGGTTGTGCCAGCGCAGGAAAGCCACCACCAGCCGCAGGTTGCTGAAGCCGAACTCGGCGCGGTCATGGCGCGTCTCGGAAATCAGCTTGTCCAGCGTGGCGGGCAGATAGAGCTGGTCATCGAAGCGCAGCCAGTTCTGCAGGGAAATCGGCTTGCCCGCCACCAGCTGTTCGGCGAAGGGGCCGCCCCAGGTGCAGATCTGTTCCGGCTTGATGCTGTCGACGTTGAGCATCAGGGGCACGCTGGCCACCGTCAGGTTGACGTTGGCACTGGTCGGGCGGAAATACAGCAGCCGGTTGCGGCGGGACAGGTCGAACAGGCGATCCCGCAGGTGCGACAGCACGGCGATGCGGCGCGGCGCCACGCCATCCTTGCCCGCCAGCGCCCGTTCCACATCCAGCGCCACCGGCTGGTCACGCCAGGTGCGGAGGCGCAGCGCCAGCGCAGCCACATCGGTGGCACGGTCATGGCGGTTCAGTTCGGTCATCTCGACGATGACGCTGGCGATGATGGGAGAGAGCTTGTCATGCAGCTCAAACAGGTTGTGACGGTGCCGCACGAAGAGCCGCAGGTCGTCCTGCCCGGCCAGGTCCAGCCCGCAAGCCAGCCCGCCCAGCAGCATGCCCAACTGGAACACATCGGTGATTTCATCGTGATGGCCCAGCGCCATTTCCCAGCTCTTCGGCCCGCTCAGGTAGACCGGCCGCGTCATCGGCGCGGATTCGTCCTCCAGCAAGGCCAGATCGTGCTGGGTGCGCTGCCCCTCGGCGTGATGATCGAGCTGCAGCGCCCCTACGATGGACAGGCCCGACGACAGGTGCGGTTGCAATGCATGGACGGCATCGATATCCATCTGCGGGGCTTGGCCCTCCGGATGCCGCAAGGACAGTCCGCCCTGCCGGTCCACCAGCAGCTTGTCTTCGCCCAGCGCTGCGACCCGGCCCTGTGCATGCAGCTCGGCGACCTGCGCAAAGAGCGGCAGCATCAGCACCAGCAGATCATCGTTGGAAAGCAGCTTGCCGGCTTGCGCATCGATCAGCTCGCGCAGGCTGGCCGCTGCGGCCGGGGAGGATGGAAGTTCACTCATGCTGCGGCCTCCTTGGCCAGTTGTCGCTTGTATCGGTCCAGTTCACGCTTGCCGAAGCCGGCCTCACGCTTGAGCAGTTGATGCAGATGATCCAACGTCGCCAGCGCTTGGGCGATCATGCCGGCACGCAGCAGGACCGGTTCCTGCTGGTCCGGGTCAGCCAGGGCGAGATCGAGCATCAAGGCGGTCAGGTAATGCCGCACCGGCTCATCGGCGTGTTCCGCGGCAAAGGCTTGCGGTGCGACGGCGGGTTCGCCCTGCTGCCAGTCGGGGAACATCAGCTGTATCTGGGCCTTCACCGTCTCGCTCAGGAGCTCCGTCCCGGCAAAGAAATGCGCCAGGAAGCCGCGGGTCATGCCTTGCAGCCGGTACTGGCCCGGCAGGTCCAGGCCGCGCAGCGCCAGCGGCCCCTGCAGACGCTGCTGCAGCCACGGGCCGAGTTCCTCGCTGCCCTCCCACCACAACTGCAGGGCGCGGGCGCGCATGAACACTTCCGGATGACTGGCCGCCTCGCTGGCACCGGTCTGCTGCGCATCGACCTCGGCCGCTTGCCGGAGATAGGCGGCCGCATCCACCTGGCGGATGCCGGTATTGAGCTTGACCAGCGAAGAAATCGCCGGGTCCGGCGAGCCGCAGGCGATGGCCGCTCCGCGATCAGCGAACAGTTCGGTATGCAGCGCGTAGCGACGCCAGGTTTCGCTGAAGGATGCGGCGGCACCCGGTGCGGCGCAGGCATCGGAGAGAATGCGTTCAGCTTGCAGGAACGCGCCCTCCTGCTGCGACCAGAGCACGTAATGCGCCAGTTCATGGCCGAAGACGGCCAGCAGTTCCTGTTCGGACAGGCGCGCCAGCAGGTCACCCTGCACGATCAGGTGAACTTCACCGGGCACGTACACCAGCGAGGCATTCATCTCCGTCCCGGCCGACTGGTACAGCGTGGCCGGCACCTGCGCGTCCAGGCCCAGGCGCTGCCGCGCCAGCGCCAGGGTCGCGTGTATCTCTGGATGGGCCGCCTGGTCGATGCGGTAAGTGTTGCGCAAGAGCGCCGTGCGCAAGGACTCGCGCTGCTCTGCATGACTGGTACGTGCGGCCGCCCAGCCCCAGACTTCGGGCTCGTGCGTGCGCAGATGGTCGATAACGGCAAGGTGATAATCAAGCGGAGTCAGCCCCCTGAGCTCCTGCGTGGTGGGATTCATGCAAGCCCTGTCGGTCGTTAATTTTTGTGACGATTCTACAGGGAAACACCAACATGCTGCATACCCACACAAGCTGACCTGAAGCACAAACAACGCTACGGGGCTGCGGGAGCCCGGTCGCGTTTTATAAGCAAGCTTGTGTCAGGATCTTAGAATTGCGCACGACGCTCTGGCGGAGAACTGCCGGGAAGGCAATCCGCCAGCGCCTGCGGGAGCAAGACCGGTCTATTCCCAGACCGAATTCTCTAACACGCTCAGCGCCTGGAACTTAGGTTTGGCAAACCAGTAGCCCTGCATCAGGTCGATCCCCAGCGCCGTCAGATGATCGCGTTCAGCACGGGTCTCGACCCCCTCGGCCAGGATCTCGATATCCAGTTCCTTGCAGATGGCGGCGATGCCGGCCACGATGGCCTGGCGCGGCTTGTCGGTGTCGATGTTGCGGACCAGGTCCATGTCGATCTTGACCAGATCGGGTTGATATTCGGCCAGCAGGTTCAGGCCCGCGTAGCCGGCCCCGAAATCGTCGATGGCGGTACGAAAACCGAAACGGCTGTATTCCCGGAAAATGTTCACCAGGTGCGGCCGGTCGTCGACGCGCTCCCCTTCGGTCACCTCGAAGATGATGCGTTCAATCGGGAAGTCATACTTGCGCGCCGCCTTGAAGGTACTCTGGATGCAGACCTCCGGCCGATACACCGCATTGGGCAGGAAATTGATCGACAAGAACTCCGTCATGCCCAGGCGCGCCGCGCCCTCTACCGCCTTGGTGCGGCAGGCTTGGTCAAAACGATAGCGGTTGGTGTCATTGACCTGGGCCAGTACCGTGTACGCGGGCTCGCCCTGCGGGCCGCGCACCAGCGCCTCGTAGGCATACACCGAGCGCGTGGACAGCCGCACGATGGGCTGGTAGGCATACTCGAATTCAATATCCAGCGCGCCCTCCTCCGAGCAGCCCTCGCAGGAGCGGCTCGCGGCGGCGTCTCCCGGGCTGGCAATGGAGGCTGGGATGATCGGAATCATGCTCTCTCCGGTAAATCATGGTTGCAAAACGGCAGCTATGCTACAGCATCTTGCCCACGATACCAGAAGTTTCACAGCGTAATTGACTTCCAGCCCTCGCGCCGCCACTGCTCCAGCCCCGCTTCACCAAAGCGCCACAGATGCAGCCAGCCGTGTTCCAGCAACTGGCGCACGATGGCATGGCGCGCCACGATGGCATCGATGGCCTCGGCCGGCGCATCGATGACCACCGTCAGGCGCAATGGCTCATGGACCCATTGCTGGCCGTCGTGCAGCGACTGGCGCGACAGGCCGATGCGCAGGTCGCCGCCATTGCCTTCGAACACGCCAATGGTGCCGCCCACCACGTTGTGCAGCAGCTTGTTGCCGCTGCCCAGGCGCTGCGGGTCGCTGGTGGAGGCGTGGTACTGCCAGTTGATCCAGTGGGTCACCAGCATGGGAGCGGTCATCAGCAGTTCCAGCACGCTGCCGTCCTGATCCTGGCTGGCGTCGTAATCGTGCAGGAAGCAGCGTCCGCCCAGGTCCAGCCCACGGCTGCGCGCACGCGGCGCGATCAGGAAGGCGGCGTTGCCGGTCAGGCCCCATTCGGGGCGGGTCTCGGCGCCATCATTGGCGCGGCGGCGCAGTTGCTTGAGCAGCGCCGGGGCCGCCTGGGCTGCTTGCATGCCCAGCCGCAGCGCCCGCTCGCGCCGCACGCGGTCACCCGCTTCGGCCAGCACCGGTTGCAGCGCTTGCCAGCGCGAACGGGCGGCCGCTGGCAGCAGGTCGAGATCGAAGGCTTCGATCTCGTCGGTGGTCGTGTTGTGCAGCACGGCCAGGAAGTGGCTGTCTTCCGGGATGAAGATCTGCTGTTCCAGCAGGCCGCGCCGCACCTCGTTTTCGTTGAGCAGGTGTGCCAGCGTCCGGGCGTTGACCTCGCCGGTCTGGCCGCAGCAGGCGCCGCAATCCAGTGCCGCTGCATGTGCATTGTTGGCGGACTGGCTGCCATGGCCGGCCAGCAGCACCAGCGGGGCCACCTCCCGGTCCAGCCCCATGGCGTGCAGGACCCGCGCCGCCAAGGCGACCTTGTCGGCCAGGGTCACGCCCACCAGCTGCGGCCGGCACACGTCGCGGTAGCGCGCCGGCAATCCCGCCAGATCGTCGCGCGCACGCTCGGCCTGGCCGGGCCGCAACCACTGCCACAAGCCGCCCAGCGCCGTGACACCGGCCACCTCGACGAAGGAAAACGCCGAGCCCGGCCAGCGCGTATTGCCCTGCCATTGCTCCTTGAACGCCAGCGTCTTGCGCCGCGCCCGCGCCACGGCACTGGCCAGCACGCCGCCATCGGCCGCCCCCGCGGCAGGCGCCACCACATCCTGCACCTGGTAAGCGGGCGCCAGCAGGCCCGGCAGCTGCGGACGGCTGGCCTCGGTGGCCAACGGCGTGTAGGCCACCGGGAGCCCGAAGAAGCCGGCAAAACCCAGGGTCTGGATGCCGGGATGGACAGCCTCCAGCGCCCGCCGCAGCGGTTCACTGCGCACATCGATGCAGAAGGCGGCCTGCACCTCGACCTTGGTAGCCGCCTTCGCAGACTGCTGCAGCAAGGCCGCAGCGAGCTTGCGCTGGTATCCCGCCTCCAGCGCGAGCTGCCACAGTTCATCGACCAGCAGGTCCTGGCGCGCCTGTTCCAGGCGCTCCTGCGAACGGGACCAGGCCTGCTGCACGGTATGGAAGGCGTGGCTGGCGGCTTCGTCGTCCTTGCACTCCAGCAGCAAGGCGCCCCAGGCCATGCGGATGGCCAGCAGTTCGCGCAGGTGTTCATCACTGCGGCCGGCCAGTTTCGCCTCCCAGCCCAGGTAGGCACACCAGGAGGCCCAGCCGTTGACGGTCAGCAGGACCGATTCCAGGTAGTCGGCCCACACATCCGGCGGCAAGTCCATGCGCCGCATCACCCAGCGTTCGGCCTCGCGCGCGCAGGCCGGCAGCGCGCGGATGCCATCGGCGATGTGCGGCAGCCCCATCAGCAGGCCGATGCCGTGGTCGTGCTCCAGCGTCTCGCGCCAGAAGGCATACAGGCCCAGGCCACGCTCGGGCTGCCAGTCGGCCTGGTGCTGGTCGAAATAGGCGGCACAGGTCTGGCTGACCTGGTGCGTGATGGCCTGGCGCCAGGAGAGCCGGGTATGACGCTGCGGGTCGTTGTCCAGCACGTCGATGAGCAGCGGCAGGCGCGGCGGCGTATTGGCCGCGGCCAGCACCCCGAGGCAGTGGTCAACGTCGAAACCGCGCTCCTGGGCCTCGATGGATTGGGCCAGTGCGTACTCCAGGTCGGCTTGGGTCACCCGGCCCTGGTCCCAGGCCTGTTGCAGTTGTTCCTTGGGCGGGAATACCTGGATTCCGCCCAGCAAGGCCATGCGCGCCGCCACCTGGCGCAGCGGCATGCCGACCCGCGACCAGTGCGGATTGACAGCGATGGCGCGGTCCAGTGGCCAGGCCGGGGCGATGGCAGCGCAGGCATCCTGGCAGGCTTGCTGCAAGCGCTGTTCCAGCTCGGCGCTCCAGGCGGCCGGCGCGGTGGCCAGCGCCTGGGTGTCTTGGTCGAATGGATTGTTCATGCTCTTCTCCGGTGAGGCGGGCTCAGCCCTGTCCACGGCCATCGCTGGCGGGATTGTTCACATGTTGTGCTGCAGCAGCCCGCCGGGCGCTGGGCGCCCAGTTCGAGGGCCACCACTGCAGCGCCAGGCGGGTATAGGCTTCATCGAGGTAGAAGCCGGCGTAGCTGCGGCGGCGCCAGGCCGCCATGGCGTGCGGTGCCAGTTGCAGCAGGCCCATGCAGACGTACAGCGCCAGCATCGCCAGCAGTGCCGTGACCCCGAAGACGCTGCGCGGCGTGTCGGCAATGTGCAGCGGCAGCAGGTGGGCCAGCAGCGCGGCCACCGTCAGCCCGGCCGCCCCCAGCAATCCCAGCAGCCCGCTGCGCAGGCGGCCGGTGCCGCCGGCCTGCGCGCGCCACAGCAGCGGTGCCCAGGCCAGGCCGAGGATGCCGCTCCACCACCATGGCCAGGCCGGATGCGGGCTCAGGCTGTGCAGGCCCAGCACCATCGCCACGCTGGCCAGCGGTGCCAGGATGACGCTGGCCGTCGTCGGCACGGACGGGCTATGCAAGGCCGCCAAGCGGGTCTCGCGCACCACCGAGGAAGCGGACAGGAAAGCGTGCGCCTTGTAGAGCGAGTGCCCGATCAGGTGCAGGGCGGCAAAGAAGTACAGGCCCGCGGCGCATTCCAGCAGCATGAAACCCATCTGCGCCACGGTCGACCAGGCCAGCTTGACCTTGATGCTGATGCGGGTCAGCATCACCAGCCCCGCCAGCAGCACGGTACCGGCGCTGACGATGAGCAGCACGGCGCGCGCCGCGATAGCCTGCTCCAGCAAGGGTGCAAAGCGCACCAGCACGAAGCCGCCCAGGTTGACCACGCCCGCATGCAGCAGGGCCGACACCGGCGTGGGTGCCTCCATCACCTGGATCAGCCACCCATGCACCGGCAGCAGCGCGGTGCGCAGGATCACCGCCAGCGTCAGGCACAGCGCGCTGACCTGCAGGCTGGTGGACATGCCCTGCTGCGCCACATGCGCCCACAACGCCGAGAAGGAACCGTTGCCCACTTCCCGCCAGGCCAACGCCGCAGCCGCGATCAGCAACACATCGGCCAGGCGGTCGGCGATGCTTTTCTTGTAGGAAGCCAGACGTGCAAAAGGCCGCTCGGGGTAGAAGCACAGCAGCCGCTGCAGGGCCAGGCCGACGATGGCCCAGGCGGCGATGAGCACCACCCAGTGGTCGGCCAGCAGCAGCAGGTGTACGGCCGTCAGCACGACGGCCAGTGCAGCGGCATACTGGCGCTGGCCATGCTCGCCCTGCAGGTAGCGTGCGGAAAAACTGCCGATCACGGTGCCCAGCGCTTGCACCAGCAGCGCCAGCACCAGGCCCAGGGTGGACAGATGCAGCACGCCCGGCCAAGGCGCGCCATCACGTCCGGCGACGAGCGTGAGCAAGGCCATCAGCAGCGACAGCAGGGACAGCGACTGGAACAGCGTCCAGACGCGCGGCGGCGCCAGCCGCGACAGGCCCAGCACCAGGGCCGCGGCCAGCATGAGCGCCGGCGGGGCCCAGGCACTGAAGGCCAGGAAAGAGATGGTCGTCATGACAAGAAACCTCATGCATTGGAATGGGGTCATGATGCTTGCCAACGATCGTTCTGTAAATTACATTTATCAGAACGAATTCATTGATAAATACGAACGATGCGCCTAGAACAGCTTAACTTTCATCATCTACGCTACTTCTGGCGGGTCGCCAAGCTGGGCCACCTGACCCGGGCGGCCGAGGAGTTGCATACTTCCCAATCGGCAGTATCGGCACAGATTCGTCAGCTGGAAAAGCAGCTGGATGAAGATCTCTTCCTGCGCGAGGGGCGCCGGCTGAGCTTGACCGACACCGGCCAGCTGGTATTCAACTACGCCGACAACATCTTCGGCCTGAGCCAGGAAATGCTGGGCCGGCTGGAAGGCCGTTCGGCCGGCGTGACGCGCTTGCGGGTGGGCAGCGTGGCCACGCTGTCGCGTAATTACCAGGAGAACTGGATTCGCCCCATGCTCTCCGACCCCTCGGTCTCGCTGACACTGGAGTCGGGCTTGCTGGAAGGCTTGCTGGAGCGGCTCATGCAGCACCAGCTCGATGTGGTATTGGCCAATGAAACCGTTCCTTCCGACCCGGATCGCCCCCTGCACTGCCGATTCCTGGGTAGCCAGGCAGTCTCGGTGGTGGGACCGGCGCACCGCTGGGAAGCGCGCAGCCTGCGCATTCCGCAAGACCTGGAAGGGATCGACATGGCCCTGCCCGGTCCGCGCCATGCACTGCGCATGCAGTTCGATGCTCTTTGCATCTCCAGCGATGTGCGCCCGCGCATGCGCGCCGAGGTGGATGACATGGCCATGCTGCGCCTGATCGCGCGCGACAGCGGCTGGCTCACCGTCCTGCCGGAAGTGGTGGTACAGGATGAGTTGCGCAACGGCACCCTGGTGGTGGCCGGGCAGACCAGCGAGCTGGTGGAAAGCTTCTACGCCATCACCACCCCGCAGCATCACTACGATGAATTGCTCGATCGCCTGCTGGCAGGCGGCCCGCATCCTTCCTGATGAGCCTCGTCGGTTACCGATCAGGATTTTTTACTACTCATCGGTAGAATAGACAATTTGCGCAACTATATGCAAGCTAATGCCAATATTGCCAACGTGGTAATAGCGTACACTTTGGCAACTCAGGGGCAAGGATTGTCTGACTTGCTGCACACCAAAAAAACCCGGCGGACACGATGAGGAAGGCACTGTTCAGGTATCGCGACGAGCTGGTCAGGATAGAGCTCAAATGCCCGGGGAATACCGGCAGCGGCTGGACCTGGGATCTCTACATCAATGGCGAACTGCAATTCTGCGGCGAGGATGCCCCTTTTTCCTTCGCCGAGGAAGCCATGGCGGCTGCCAAACAGGCCAGCCGGCACATGATCGACCTGCTGCACGCTGCTTCCTGATCTGTCCGGCAGGTCGGTATGGCCATTGCGCCGGAAACACAGCCGCTTATCACTCTCTTTCTCGCCGTTTTTCTCCCCCGTACCCCTTTTATCGCCAATTCAGCTTGCACCAAGCATGCGACTGAATTAATATACATTTTAATATAATATATTTATGAATAATATTTCCCGATGAGCAGCCCTGCCCTTTTGCAAGCCGATCCGATGCGCCACGCTGCCGGTCAAGCGGTGGCAACGCTCAAGGTGCTCGCCAATGAAGACCGGCTGCTGCTGATGTGCCAGCTCTCGCAGGCGGAGATGTGCGTCAGTGAGCTGGAAGAGACGCTAGACATCCGCCAGCCCACGCTGTCGCAACAACTTGGCGTGTTGCGCAATGAGGGGGTGGTCAGTACCCGGCGCGAGGGCAAGCGCGTCTATTACCGGGTCAGCGATCCTCGCTTGCTGGAGATGCTGGCGCTGATGTATCAACTTTATTGTCCCAAGGAGTGAGCATGGAGTTTGCATGGAATGCCTTTACCCCTGGCGCATCGCTGGCCGGCGGCCTGCTGATCGGATTGGCGGCGTCAGTGCTGGTGCTGTGCAATGGCCGCATCGCCGGCATCAGCGGCATGGTGGCCGGACTGCTTTCCTTGCGCGCGGAGGACAACAGCTGGCGCTGGCTGTTCGTGCTGGGCTTGCTGCTGGCTCCTGCCCTGTATGCGCTGGTGGCGGCCTTGCCCGCCGTTCGCATCGATACCGGCATCCCGCTCATTGTCCTGGCCGGATTGCTGGTAGGCGTCGGCACGCGTTATGGCGCTGGCTGCACCAGCGGGCATGGGGTGTGCGGATTGTCGCGCCTGTCGCTGCGCTCGGCGGTGGCGACGGCCTGCTTCATGGCGGCCGGATTCGCCAGCGTCTACCTGTTGCGCCACGTGCTTGGGCTGCAAGGAGCCCTTCCATGAACCGCCTGCGCAAGCTCGTCGCCCTGGCTGCTGGACTGCTGTTCGGCCTGGGCCTGATCGTTTCGGGGATGGCCGATCCGGCCAAGGTGTTGGGCTTTCTCGATCTGGCCGGTCATTGGGATCCCTCCCTGGCCTTGGTCATGGCCGGCGCCATCGCCATCGGCATGCCTGCTTTCACCCTGGCGCGGCGCAGGTCCCGCTCGCTGCTGGGCGCGCCCATGCAATTGCCCACCGCCCGCGGTATCGACCGGCGGCTGGTGCTGGGCAGCGTGCTGTTTGGGGTCGGCTGGGGCCTGGCGGGCATCTGTCCGGGCCCGGCGCTGGTGTTGCTGGGCATGGGGTCGCTGGAGGGTTTGGCGTTCGTGATGGCAATGCTGGCTGGTATGCTGCTGTTCGCCTGGATCGAGCGCTTCCAGGCGAAATGAACGAAAAGACAGCTCGTGGCCCGTCCTCGCGAGCCCGCGCCGTCAGCCGTACAGTTGAATGTGAAGAAACAACACCAGGATTACCCATGGACAAACTGCATATCGAAGGCCACTTCGATCCCGCCACCAGCACCGTCAGCTACATCGTGCTGGACCGCGCCACCTTGCACTGCGCGCTGGTGGACAGCGTACTCGATTACGACCCCAAGTCCGGGCGCACCTCCACCGGCAGCGCCGATCACCTGATCGCGCGGGTAGCGGCGCTGGGCGCTACCGTGCAATGGATCCTGGAAACCCATGCCCACGCCGACCACCTGTCCGCCGCGCCCTACCTGAAACAGAAGCTGGGCGGCCGCATCGCCATCGGCGAACATATCCGGCAGGTGCAGCAGGTCTTTGGCAAGCTCTTCAACGCGGGCACGGAGTTTGAACATGACGGCAGCCAGTTCGATCACCTCTTCACCGAGGGAGAACGCTTCCAGATCGGCCAGTTGCAGGCGCGCGTGATGCACACGCCCGGACATACCCCGGCCTGTGTCACCTATGTCGTGGAGGAGGCGGACCAGGTTGCCGCTTTCGTCGGTGACACCCTGTTCATGCCGGACTACGGCACGGCACGTTGCGACTTTCCGGGGGGCGACGCGCGCCGGCTGTTCCGCTCCATCCATGCCGTGTTGTCGCTGCCGCCGCAGACCCGGCTCTACATGTGCCACGACTACCAGCCGGGCGGCCGTGAACTGCGCTTCGAGACCACCGTGGCCGAAGAGCGCCAGCACAACATTCACGTGCATGAAGGCATCAGTGAAGACGCCTTCGTCGCCATGCGGAGCGCACGCGATGCCACGCTGGACATGCCGACCCTGCTGCTGCCCTCGGTCCAGGTCAACATGCGCGCCGGCCAGATGCCGCCGGCCGAAGCCAATGGCGTTCGCTATCTGAAGATTCCGCTCAACGCCGTATGAGGTGACGAGGTGGCGCCATCACAACATCGCAACGGTGCAACTGCGATTCAGCTATGGCCTGAGGCCTGAAACACGCCCAACAGCAGCATGCCCCCGATAAGGGCCAATACGACGATGCCGCCAACGATGGCGATGGCGGTCTTGGGCTTGCGATCTGACATGACTGGTCTCCTTGACACGGCCGGGGCACATCGGTGATGGCGGCCCGGCCTGCTGCCGAGATTAGCAAACGGGCCCGGGTGCAGGGATAGGCCGGCGCCTGCTCCAAGCCCTCCATACCGCTGTCATCCGCGTGGGAATGCATGAAGTACCTTCGCGCCGCCAGCTCAGGTAGCGCCCGCATCGATCCGGACAAATGCGAATTACCCTCATTTTCGCTAATTGTCGTGGCCTTTGCGCCGGCGCCGCCCTAGAATCTGCGCCATTCCGCTACCCGCATATGAACAGAAGTGCCATGGCCAAATTCCATCTCGAACATCACAAGGTCGACGCCATCTCCTGGCTGCGCGCCGCCGTCCTGGGTGCCAACGACGGCATCGTCTCCACTGCCAGCCTGCTGGTGGGCGTGGTGGCGGCCAACGCCACGCATGAGAACGTGTTGCTGACCGGCGTGGCCGGCCTGGTAGCGGGGGCCATGTCGATGGCCACCGGCGAATACGTCTCCGTGCATTCACAGGCCGACAGTGAACACGCTGCCCTGAGCCAGGAGCGCGAGGAACTGGCCATGGATCCGGAAGGCGAACACCGCGAACTGATGGGCATCTACATGCGCCGCGGCCTGAACCAGGAAACCGCGCACCAGGTCGCCACGCAACTGATGGCCCACGATGCTCTCGATGCGCATGCGCGCGATGAACTGGGCATTTCGGAAACCACGGCCGCGCGGCCGGTACAGGCGGCCGTGGTCTCGGCCCTGAGCTTTGCGGTCGGCGCGGCCTTGCCGCTGGCGGTGGTCGTGCTGGCGCCTGTGGCTACGCTGTTGCCTGCCATCGTGATCGCCGCCCTGCTCTCGCTGGCGGTACTGGGCGCGGTCGCTGCCAAGACGGGCGGCGCCAATTTGTGGAAGGGAGCCCTGCGCGTGAGTCTTTGGAGCTCGCTGGCGATGGGCTGCACGGCGGCGATCGGTTCCTTCTTCGGCGCGGCGCTGTAGGGCCTCAGAGCCAACCCAGCCATTGCCCCCAGACCAGCTGGCCAAGATAGCGCGAAGGCAGCAAGGTGAATGCACCGGCCACCAGGCAAGCACCGATGTAGACCCGTTGCATGAAGCGCCGGTGCAGCGCGATGTCGCCCCGCATCACTGCAGAGAGGCCACGCCAGAGCAGGAAGGTCGTCACTGGCACCAGCAGGTGCAGCGGCGTGTAGCCCGCCATGTTGGGCAGGTCATACGAACGGATGAAGAGCGCCGAGAGGACGGTGATGACCATGCAAGTCAACCAGCCATAGCCCAGGACACGGTGCCACCGTGGCCGTACCGTGCGGCCCAGGCGGGCCCAGAAGGCGAAGGGACCGATAAGGACAGCGGCAAGTGCGACGCTCAGGTGCAGGGCAATGACGGGGGTGAGGGACATGGCAGGCTTTCAGCAAATCGATGGAGCGATTGTGCTGGGGCCCGAATCATGTCGATAGCGGGATGCGACGAAATGCAGATGGAGTACCGCAGAATGCAGCCTCAGTGCCAGCTTGCGGCGATGACGGCACCCAGGGCCGTCTGATAGCTGGACGTCAAGGCCGCTTGGCCGACCAGTGGCGGCGCAAAGGCGGCCATGGCAGAGACCAGCGCATCCACCTCAGCCGCCCCCAGCCATCTGCCGTTGCTCAACTCCATGCGGTCCCAGCGTTTGGAATCGTCGGCAAACCATTCCTTGAAGCTGAGTTTGTCCCCCGATGCGAACAGGCTCAGTTCGAGATCCTCATCCACCCGGCGCAGCCAGATCTGTTGCTCGATGACGCCCGTCCCGATCCTGATGCGATCATCATCCGTACCGTCTCCATCATTGATGTCGATGATATCCGTACCAGAACCTGGCCCGAAGAGATAGGTATCGCCACCACCGCCGCCGGCAAGGTAATCGTCGCCGGCTCCCCCATCAAGAACGTTCCGGCCCCAGTTGCCAAGGAGGCGATTGGCCCCGGCATTGCCCCGGCCATCAATGTTGCCGTTACCGGTCAGTTCAAGGTGTTCCAGCTCGGGCGTCAGGGTGAAACTCACGGTGCTCATGACCTTGTCCACGCCCTCGCCGCGTTTCTCCACGATGACGTCGCCGGCATGATTGACGACATAGGTGTCATCGCCGGCCAGCCCTTCGAGCCGGTCGGGACCGGCGGTCCCGACGAGATAATCGTCATGCCGGGTAGCCATTGCGGATCGTTCGGTCAGCTTCGCCGCATCCCACACCGACCCGTCGCGGAACCTGATTTGGTCAATGGCACTCCCGGCCTCGGCAAACCAGCCTGAAAGCATCAGTTTGTCGGGACTGCCCACCACGTTGAGGATCAGGTCATCCCAGCGGTTGCGGGACACGTGCAGGTCATCCTGGGCAATGCCAGGGCCCAGGATGACCACATCCATCGATGCCCTCGCTGCGGCACTGCGGTCGGCCTCATTGATCGTATCTTCGCCGCTGCCACGACCGAACAGGTAGATATCGCTCCCCGTGCCGCCGTCCAGCCAGTCGTTATCTGGCCCGCCGTCAAGGGTGTCGGACCCGGCGCCACCATGGAGGGTATCGTTGCCACCGCCCCCGCTGAGCCGGTTGTCGCCCTGGTTGCCATTGATCGAGTTCGGGCCGTCGTTGCCGCTGCCATCAATGGCCATCGTACCCGTCAGGGTCAAGCTCTCCACATTGTCGGACAGGGTATGGCTGACGCTGGCATACACCCTGTCGATACCCTCGAAGAGCCCCTCGACGATCACGTCGCCAACGTGGTTGACGATATATTCATCGTAGCCCTGCAATCCGACGAGCCGATCCGCGCCGGCCGTACCAGCCAGATAATCATGGCCTGAGCTGCTGACGATGCTGCGCCCCAGCGCCCCGGGGTGGTCCCATGGGATGCCCAGCTTGCCCAGAGGCGCCTGTGCCGGTGTGAGCACGCTCCCCAGGGCATCGGCAGACCACAGCGGTTGCACGTCCACCGCTGCATTGCTGACGGCCAGAGGCTCCCCCGGCATCAGCTCACCGCTGACGCGCACCGCCTCGACCGGCCCGTGACCGGCGCTGCCGACCGTCTGGCTGACGGCGCTGACCAGGCTCTCTTGCTTGCCGTCATCCAGCTGCGACTGCAGGGTGGCCCGCAAGCGCTGCCCGACCAGGTCAGCACTCAGCAGCAACAGTGCTTCGGTTGCGCCGGCAATGACTGTCCAGTCGATGCCATTGGCGGAGCGTTCCCAGCGATAGGAGACCTTGCCCGGCCCTTCCTGCTTGGCCAGCGCAGTTTCAAGGGAGACGGTCTGTCCTTGCTTGAGATCGCCTGTGATGTGCAATGGCCCGCCCAGGATCTGGACATAGCCGGATCCATCCGCCCGCGCATGCCATACGGTGCCATCGGCGAACTGTATGCGGTCGACCAGTTTGCCGGCCTTGGCTTCCATTTCCACGCTGCCTCCCGCCAGGAGCAGCGTGAGCCGTCCCGACTGTACCGTGGTACGTGCCGAGGCGGCGCTGATCCCCTCCCCCAGCAGCAGGGTATCGTTGCCGTCGGCATCCTGGATCACATCGGCACCGTCTCCAGCCGCATAGCGATAGGTATCGTCACCGCTGCCACCATCGAGGCGATCATTGCCTGCGCCGCCGGTCAGGGTGTCATCGCCTGCCGCTCCCGAGAGTACATCGTCACCCGCCATGCCTTGCAGCACGTTGTTGCCGCGATTGCCGACGATGTTGTTGTCCAGTTCATTGCCGGTGGCGTCGATGTTTTCCTGCCAGTATTTGACCGGCTCCAGCGTATGGATGGCGTAGGCATTGGGTTGGTCGGCTGCACGCCGCAAGCTGGCGATATCGACGAATCGCGTCATGTCGCTCACGCGGCCGCGCCCGGAGTCGGCCAGATAGAAGCCCAGCAGTGCGCCATCGGATTCGCCAATCACGGCACCGGTCAAGGTCACGGCATGGTTGACCGCACCGTTTCCTTTATAGGCATCCTCACCCCACAACAGGCCCGCATTGACGGCCAGGATCACCCCGCGTCCGCTGCGCAGGAGATTGGCCATGCCCATCTCGTTGTAGCCGATCACGACGTCATTGCGCAGGCCGTAGCTGCCCAGCAGCTTGCGCTGGTCTTCCACATTGGTCCCGCCCAGCTGGTGGGCGGGTAGCGCCGGATTGCTGACGGTCCAGTTGTTGTTGATCGCCAGCCTCACTACCTGCGCCTCCGTGGTCGGCCGCCCGGCCTGGGTCAGCAGGTTGGCAATCGAGGTCAAGGCACAGGTGCCGGTGTAGTTGTCGACGGCGTCCCCTTGCATGTAATCCAGCTCATTGCGCTTGGGATAGCCGTAGACCAGTACGTTCCTGCCATCCACGGAGCCCTTCTCCGGCTTGGAAAAATCCAGCAGCAGGAGATCTTCCACCTGCGTGCCCAAGCGATAGCTGACGCTGGACTGCACGATGTCCCGGCCTTCCCCGACACGCTCACTGACCACATCACCGGCGTTGTCGACATAGTAGGTATCGTTGCCCGCACCGCCGCGCATGAGGTCGGCACCGGTCACGCCATCCAGGATGTTGTCGGCGCTGTTGCCAATGAGCGTGTTGTCGAGCGCGTTGCCGGTGGCATGGATGCGGTAGCCTTCCAGCAGCCGCAGCTCCTCGATGTGGGCGTTGAGCAGATAGTTGCTGCTGGTGATGACGGTGTCATAGCCTTCGCCCTCTTGTTCGTAGACCGTATCGTTGACGCTGTTGACGATGTAGACATCGTCACCCTTGCCGCCGACCATGGTGTCCGCCCCGGCGCCACCATCGAGGTAATCACTGCCCACGCCGCCCACCAGGATGTCGGTGCCGGCACCGCCGTAGAGGAAATCGTCGTCCGTTTCCCCAGCCGCCAGGCGTTGCTGCGATTCATTGCTGGCCGTGAAGCCTTGCAGATAGTCGTCGCCCTCACCCCCATAGAGCGTATCGTTTCCGGCCTGCCCGAACAGGTTGTCGTTGCCGCCTTCGCCCATGAGCATGTCATCGCCGGCGCCGCCCTGCAGCTCGTCACGATCATCGCCGCCATACAATTGGTCCGACCCCACTCCGCCGATGAGCACATCGCTGCCGGCCCCACCGTACAGGACATCATCATCGGTCTCACCGGCCAGCAAGGTCTGCCTGGGGTCATTGCCGGCAGTGAAGCCGATCAGCAGATCATTGCCCTCGCCACCCCACAGGCGGTCGTTGCCGGCCTGGCCGAACAGCTTGTCGTGTCCGCTGCCACCGTCCATCTGGTCATTGCCTGCGCCACCCTGCAACTCGTCATCGTCGCTGCCGCCCCACAGGCTGTCCTGCCCTTCGTCGCCCAGCAACAGGTCGCGGCCCGACTCGCCACTGAGCTGATCATCACCCGGTCCGCCGAAGAGATTGTCGTTGCCTGCACCGCCTTGGAGGACATCGTCATCGGACTCTCCTGCGGCCAGAGCTTGCCGTGCCTCGTTACTGGCCATGAAGCCGACGAGCACATCGTCGCCATCGCCCCCGATGAGCAGATCATTGCCCAACTGGCCGAAGAGCCGGTCATTGCCTGCCCCGCCCAACAGCGCATCACCGCCTTCATTGCCTTGCAGGTCGTCGGCACCATCGCCACCCCATAGCGTGTCGTTGCCGGCCTGGCCATAAAGGCGGTCATTGCCAGCCTGCCCCAGCAGCAGATCATTGCCCTCATTGCCTTGCAACTCATCGGCCCCCTCCCCGCCCCAAACCAGGTCTTCCCCGGCACCGCCAAGCAGCAGGTCATTCCCGGCGCCCCCATCAAGCTGATCGTTACCGTCGTGGCCGAGGACGGTGTCATCACCTTCCTCGCCGTACAGAAGATCGGCTCCGGCATAGCCGTACAGCGTGTCATTGCCCGTTCCGCCCCACAAGGTATCTGCGCGGTCGGAACCACCCATGACATCATTGCCCGCGCCGGCCATGAAGAACCTGACCCGGCCGGTGTAACGGCTGAGATAGGCCGGTGCTGCTGCAAAGTAGTTGACGTCGAAACGGTCGTCACCGTTGGTACCGATCATGTAGTCATACTGGTTCCTGTTCCATCCGAGCATGATCTCACCGGCCTTCCACAGGAAAATACCCTGGAACATGGGATAGACCTGCATCCGCTTGCGCAGCTCCTGATCATTGCTCGGGGGAACACCCGCATAGGTCGGCTCGTTGCGCGTGTGGGCAGGTGGTGCCGCCATGCTCATGGCGTTCGCAACGACCCGTCCGCTGCCGCGTGTCAGGAAGCCGTAATCGTCGCGGGAGATGTTCCTGGTCACGCTCATGAGTTCGTTGCTGCCCAACTGCCCGTCCTCGTTGATGTCTGCCCACAGCCGCAGCGCCCCGGCTTCGCCGGTGCTGACCTGCCCGTCACGATTGACGTCCAGCGCTGCCAGTTGGCTGGCGGACAGCGCCTGGCCAGTGGCCGACATGGCCCGTACGGTTGCCAGGGCGATACTGGCGCTGCGGTCGTAGCTGGCACTCTGACTGTCGTAGAAGGCTCCGATCGGGTCGGACCAGCCTGCCGGCAGTTTGAACCCGAGCTCGCCGGCCGGCTTGAAACCCAAGCCGCCTGCGGCGCCGAGCAACCATCGTGTGGTCAGGCTGCTGAAGTCAAGCCAGTAGCGCTGGCCCAGTCGACCATCATCATGGAGCGAAGAGAGCTGGTATTCCGCATGGGCACGCTGGCCGGGGTCGTAGAGGTCATAGCTGGTCTTGCCGAGTTGGATCGCACTGCTGACGGGGCTGCCACTGGCGTCGCGATAGGTATCGGTCTGATAGCCGGCATCGGAGAACCAATCGCGGCGGGTAGTCTGGCCGTCGACGACGCTCACGGTCTTCACCGGGCTCAGTTCGGCATCACGTGTGGCTTGCACACTTTCCTGCTCGTAGAGGATCTTGCCAGCGGCAGTGGTGCTGACCTGGCGTACCGTGTAGCCGTCTGCGCCGAGCTTGCGCGTATATACGGTCTGACCGCCGCTGCCATCGGTGTTGGGGACGACCATGCGGTATTCGCCCGTCGCGGCGTTGTTGGCCACCACGGCACCGTTGCTGTAGTGATAGGTGGTGGTGCCATCGGCGCTGCGCTCCGGGACAAAGTAGGGCTGGCCTTGCTGCACCAGCAGGGTCTTGCCGTCCACGCTGCCATTGCTGGCCACGAAGTCGCTGCGGAACTGGATGCGGCTGCCCTGGTAACGACCGGCGTTTTTTTCGACCAGCCAGAGATCGTCCACCGTGCCGCCTTCCCTGAATTGCGCGACATGCAGCCCGGACTTGGCGATGAGGGCGGCGCTGTTGCGCGTTGGCGACTCCAGCCCGAGAGCGATGGCATCCTGATTGATGGACTGGGTGGCCAGACGCTGGACGATGCCTTCGATGAGTTGCTGGTCGCTGATGAGTTGCCGTGGCGCGTCTACGATGGCGGGAAGGTTGAAGTCGCCGATGGTTTCGATGCTGATGCCCAGCCATTTGCCGATGAGTTTGGTGGAGCGCCAGAGGGCGGCTGGGTCGCTTGTTCCGGGGACTTTTTCCATCCACTCCAGAGCTTGCTGGCGGATCTCGCGGTCTGTGCTTGTAAACGCAAGTCTTCCAATGGCGCCGACCAAGATGGTGCTTGCCATTACGCCATCGATGCCATCGCCCCCGGTTTCACGAAGACCTACCCATAAGCGTTCAACTGCGTCGTCACCATAGGCTTTGCGATAAAGCAGCATGGGAGTCTGCAGCGTCCAATTCGAAAGCGACAAGCGGTTATCTTCGAATGTCTTTTTATGTATTTCTTGGACCACGTTGAACGTCAAGTCACTGCGCAGAATGCCAGCGGAATTCTTCGCCAACTGCTGCATTTTTTCCAGCGTGTTGAGTGCCATCTGTACCCGGATCCTGTCGACATCCGCATTACTTAAATTGCGACACACCGCGTCATTTCCCAATCCGAAAAGCGCTGTATCTGCGAGATATTCCAAGGCAGCCAGACCGGTAACAGAATTTCCTTTTGCAACACCCAGTGCCCAGCCTGCATAGTTGTAGCCTTTGTCGTAGAGATCCTGATACACCGCAATGGCGATATCCTTTTTCTGCTGATCCGTCACTCCTTCGAGAAAGCGATTTTGATATTCGGCAATTTGCTGTTCGGTGATCGGCACTACTGATTTCATAGCTGCTCTCCTTTAGAAGTTCTTGATGGCCGGTGTAAGCCTTGTTTGTTATGCGACGCGGAAATTATTTATTGGCACTCTGCTGATCGCGAAAACCAAGAATGACGTCGGTCAACTTGGCTTGAATGGAACGCCACTGCGGCAAGAGATCGGGGGTGTATCTGACGCTCACATTGATGCTCAAATCGTGCTGTTCCATATCCCAGTTCTGTTCGCACCCTGCGTAGTAACGAGTTCCGTGGCTATATCCGCACCGAATGTAAGTGCTGACTCGCCCTTCGGAATTTCGATGTATGTAGATGTCACCCGCACCTGCTGATACATAGCGCCAAAGCTCCCCTGTGACCGGATCAGTCCCCCTTGGGATGAACAATTGCAGCCCGTCCACAGGCGAATCAGCGGAAATGAACTGTCTTCCGATGCCCCTCCTGTCAGGGTCGCCAATCGTGTTGTTGTAGAACCGGTCAAGAGAGCCATGCTCCAGATAATGCTCGCCAGCCAAAACAGCGCCGTCGAGCCACGTCGTTTTTATTTTTGCACCGTGATTTGTTGCTCTCTGCGTCGACTGATACCGTTCAAAATCCTCCCGGACCTCCGGATCAGAAAGCGATCCGAGATCCGGATAGCGCGCATAGAATCCGAAGCTATTCAACTTTGACGAGGAAGTACGTCGCGGTACAGGACCTGCTCTTCTCTCCCCCCACCCTGGATCGCCGTCATATTCCACAAAATGCACCACTCGCCGATCAATGCGCACCGGCATGCCGCCAAGGTCTCCCACGACGTATCGCAAAGCCTCTGAGTTATCCGGATTGTGTTCCGGATCGATTCGGAGTGTGCCAAATCTGGAGTAGAAGGCCATCAACGCTACTGCGCCAAATCCCAAGAACAGATGAATCACAAGCACAATCAGCAGCCAGCGGCCTCGTGAGGGACGATCTGGATTGCTCGTATTCGTCAACAACCGTTTATTCATGGGCGATCCTGACGGGCAACGATATCGAGTGGGTTTGCATGCAGCACGCCACGGAATGGAAAAGTGAAGATTGTTCTTCAAGCGTGGGAAGCTTGTCACCATCGATTGGAAACAAGTCTTCAGTTATAGAAATTTTTTAGTGAGTTTTTTGGTGGACGGCCAAATCCTTTTGATGACCGACTTCCCCCGAGAAGACAGCCTCGATGTCGCATCATCCGATGCGATCCGAACCACCATGCCCCCACCACCAGCGCCCTGACCCTGCACGCCAGCACATCCGCCGCAAACGTCTTGGTCAAGATATCTACCCCGCGCTCAAGATGCCCATGATTGAGCAACGCATTCTCGGCATAGCCGAATGCGAACAGCACCAGCGATGCGACGCGCGTATCGAATCTGCAATCACTCAGAAGTTAATGGTGGCCGGCGCGGACCTCGGTTGTTATACCGCGCGTAAACAATTTTCTGGCACTCTGCTGATCGCGAAGACCAAGAGTGACGGTGCCCGATTTGGTTTGAATGGATCGTCATTGCGGCGGGGAGATCGGGGGTGTCTGACTAAATGATTTAGCGATGGATATTGGCGGGAGGCAAAACTGGCCCTGTCGTTTGGGCATGGTGGAAGGTCAAGATGAATTGACTGACCTTGATCTGGATGTCCTGCCAGTGGGGCAAAAGTCCGGGAGGATAAAGTGTGCTGACCCAGATATTCAGGTCCAGCGATTCCAAGCTCCACTCGTGCTGACATAGGGAATAACGCCGGGTACCGCTGCGGAAATTGCAATTGATGTATGTGGTGGGCCTCCCGCTCGAATCACGGTGAAAGTAGGTATCTCCGGACCCGATCGAGGAATACCGCCATGACTCGCCAGTGGTCGGATGTGCACCCAGATCAACAAACAGTTCAAGCCCCGGGATCTCTGACTCTATGGGTACGAGCTGGTCACCCATTGCCCGGGTTTCGGGGTGCGACGTCGTTGCTTGATACAAGCGATCCATCGCTCCGTGCCCCGGATAACGAGAACCGGACCTAATCCCGCCACCAATCCAAGGATTGGTCCATCTGAGCTCCGCCCCGAGTGAAGAAGACAACGGGTGATATTTTTCGTAATCTGCTTGCGCATCCTTGTCGGCGCGCGTTTTCATATCGGGGTACCGGACCTCGAAAGCGAAGCTGCTCAGGCGCGAGCTGTAGGTACGTTCAGGACGCGGCCCTTTGCGCCTCTCGCCCCAGCCAGGATCGCCGTCGTACTCGATGAATTGGACAATCCTGTGATCAATCTTGACCGGCATCCCGCCCAGATCACCAATCACATACTGGGGAGGCGAATTGGCCGTCCTCAGTGGGGCGGAGGCGCTATCAATTCAGGATTGTCGATCACCACGTAGCACACGGACGCGAACCCGATGCTCAACACCGCCAGCAGTCCAAACACGATCAGGACCATGCCCTCTCCTCCATGCAATCTGCATGATCAGAGGTGTTTGTATGCGTGAGCGGCACTGCGCCCAACATCACCGAGGTGACAAGAGGAGAAACCGATGTGGAACGAGCGGGATAGTTATCGGAGACGGGCGTGGCCGTGAACGCGCTTGCTGCCGAGTGAACTTGCATGCTGCACTCCAAGGACTGGAAAGCGCAGATTGTTCTTCAACCGAAGGAAGCTTGTCTCCACTGATTGGAAACAAGTCTTCCTTTATCGAAAATGTTGAGCGAGTTTTTTGATGGACGAAAAAATCATTTTGCCAGCCTACCTGGCCCTGCGAAGGCGGGCTCGCTATCCCATCACCCGATGCGATCCGAACTATCGTCCCCCACCAGCTCCCTGACCCTGCGCGCCAGTACATCGGCCGCAAACGGCTTGGTCAGCACCTGCATCCCGCGTTCAAGATGCCCATGATTGAGCACCGCATTCTCGGCATAGCCGGTGACAAACAGCACCGGCAATTCCGGACGCGGCGCACGGATGGCATCGGCCAGCTGGCGGCCGTTCATGCCATTGGGCAGGCCCACGTCGGTGACCAGCAGGTCCAGCTCCGGACAGGCGGCCAGCACCTTGAGGGCCGAAGGCCCGTCTTCGGCCTCCAGCACGTGGTAGCCGAGATCGCTCAATACTTCCACCGTGACCATGCGCACCAGCGGCTCGTCATCGACGACCAGGATGGTCTTGCTGCCTGGCGCAGTCGCGACCATGTTCTCGTCGGACTGCGGCAAATCGTCTTCTCCGGCTTCACCCAGGTGACGCGGCAGATAGATGCAGAGCGTCGCCCCCTGCCCCAGTTCTGAATAAATGCGTACGGCCCCGCCGGACTGCCCGGCAAAACCATACACCATGGACAGTCCCAGCCCCGTGCCCTGCCCGGTCGGCTTGGTGGTGAAGAAAGGATCGAAGGCGCGCGCCACCACATCGGGCGACATGCCGGTGCCGGTATCACTCACGCACAGCGACACGTACTGGCCTGGTTGCACGCCGCGCTGCATGGCGGCGATGTCGTCCAGCCAGCGGTTGGCCGTCTCGATGGTCAGCCGCCCGCCGTGCGGCATGGCGTCACGGGCATTGATGCACAGGTTCAGCAGGGCATTCTCCAGCTGGCCGATGTCCACGAAGGTGTTCCACAATCCACCCGCAGCGATGGTCTCCACCGTGATCGCCGGACCCACGCTGCGGCCGATCAGGTCATGCATGTCGGCCACGATGCGGTTCAGGTCGGCCGCCTTGGGATCCAGCGTCTGCCGGCGCGAGAAGGCCAGCAGCCGCTGCGTCAGGGCAGCGGCGCGCTTGACGGCCGATTGCGCGCCATTGAGATGGCGTTCGATATCGGAGATGCGCCCCTGGGCCAGGCGTACCTTCATCAGTTCCAGGCTGCCGCTGATGCCCGCCAGGATGTTGTTGAAGTCATGCGCCAGCCCGCCAGTGAGCTGTCCCACCGCCTCCATCTTCTGCGCCTGGCGCAAGGCCTCTTCTGCTTCCAGCAAGGCCTTGGTGCGCTCCTGCACACGTTGTTCGAGGGTGTCGTTGAGGGTGCGCAATGCGGCCAGCGCGCGATCACGCTCGGCTTCTACGGCGCGGCGGCCTTCGATGTCGATCAGCACGCCCGGAAAAGTGCTGGGGATGCCATCAGGCGTCAGTTCCACGCGGCCGTTGGCTTCCAGCCAGTAGTAACGGCCGTCGCGCCGGCGGGTGCGGTATTGATGCGCGTAGGTGCCGCCACGCGCCAGGGTTTCGCGAATGCGGGCAGCGAGCATGTCGCGGTCATCCGGATGGACGGCCTCCATCACGTCGGCAATGGACAACTGTGACAGGTCGCGCTCCGGGGCCACACCGAAGGCCTGCGCAAATCCTTCATCGACGTTGAGGCGATCGGCGGGGATGTCCCAGATCCAGGTGCCGATGATGGCACCCGCTTCCAGGGCCAGTTGCACGCGCTGGACGTTCTCACGCAGCGCGGCTTCGGTGCGGCGGCGCGCGGTGATGTCGCGAAACAGCACCGACACCTGGCGCATCTCCACCGGCCCCACACGCGTGGCCGAGACTTCGATGTGGCGGCCCACGGCCTGGAATTCCTGTTCGAAACGCAGCGGCTGGCCCGTCAGCAGGACCTGCCCGTAGACATCCAGCCAGACCTGGGCGTTGTCCGGCTCGATCTCGCGCAGGCGCTTGCCGACGATGCCCTCGATACCGGTGTGCCGGTAGTAGCCGGAATTGGCTTCGATGTGCACGTAGTCGCTGAGCGGCCCATGCGGACCATCGATGAATTCGATGATGCAAAAACCATCGTCGATGGCCTCCAGCAAAGCGTGCCGGTACGCCTTGCTCAAGGGTGAATTGCCTTCCATTGCCGCTTGCTGATCCAAGATAACGCCCTTCCTCGTCGCGCTGTTCTGATTGAGTCTTCCGCCAACACGCTTGCGTCGTCACGGTAGAGCTTGTCGGCATGGTAATGGATTCCCCGGCCGTACGGCCAGTTTCGCGACAAATCCCCCGCTGGGACAACCCGCTATTGCTGCCCGTCAAATGGCAGCCGGCTGCGTATAAGGTATTGGCCTGCTCGTTCTTGTTGATTGGCCCTTATGACTCCGGCTGCCTGCAAAACGCTCCCGCCCGCGCAAAATATTCCTGCCGGGCGCGGCCACCTGGCGCTCAACAGGGGCGCGAACGGCGTCGCTCATGAAGGCGCCGCAGTCGAATGCGGGGCGCAATCGTCGGCAATCTTCTGTCCCGGGGTAATGAGCGGAATCACCGCCGCCACCGGCGCCACCAGTGCCAGGGCCGCTGCGGCACCGGCCCGCGCGGCCAATCCTTCCTTGCTGGCGCCGATGTCCGGATGGGCGAAGGTGCCGCGTACATACAAAGGCGTGCGCAGCGACAGGATGCGCACCTGCTTGGTCCGCGGGACCACGTCCAGGGCCAGCGTTTCCTTGCCCAGGTCGACCTGTCCACGGATGTCGATGGCAGCATCTTCCGTGTTGAGGATGCCATGGCGCACCTGCGCCAGACCATCCTTGACGCTGACATCGGCGGCGCCACACAGCAGCTTGACCTGCTGGTCGCGATAGAGCTTGGCGAAGACGGCATTGGCCAGGTTCAGGCCGGCCGCCTCCAGGATGAATTGGCTGATGGTGCCTTCGCTCAAGTCCGCCTTGATCTCGCCGTTGGCGTGCGCCAGCATGGCCGCCACCGAATTGCCGCTGCCGGACAGCGTAGCCCGGCCGTCAACCTTGCCGAAGGTGGCATCGAACCGGCCCAGCTTCGGGAACAGCTGGCGCACCTGCACCCCTTGCAATTGCAGTTGCAGCCGCGCGCCGATAGCCGGCTGGCGTCCATCGAGACGGATCTCGCCTTCTCCCTTTCCACCTGCCAGCGCGAACTGCAGGGGCGTTGCGGTCAGCACCTGGTCTTGCAGGCGCAAGGTGGTTGCAGCGTCCTGCAATTCGATGTCCGGATGCAACTCAACGCGCTTTGCATGCAAGCCAATTTCCGCATCCAGCTTGGCCCAGCGTTCGGGCTTGGCCGGATCCCCGGGAAGCACGCGCGTTTTGCCCTTGTCCGCATCATCGGCCTGCTTCTTGCCGGACAAAGGCAGGTAATCCGACAAGCGCAGCAATCCGGCCTGGGCCTTGACGGTCAGGCGATTCTTGGGCGGGCCGCGATAGTAGCGGGCATCACCGGCGAAGTCGCTCTCGCCCACCTTGCCGGTGAAGTGTTCATAGCGCCAGTCCCAGGCGCGGGTCTCGCGATCGACGCGCTCGATGGTGAGCTGGCCTTGGGTGGTGAAAGGGCGCGTCGCCGGCAACGGAACGCCACTGGCCGCGTAGAGCCGATCCAGGCTCTCGCCGCTGAGGCGGAGCTGCATCTCGGCACGCGTCAATTGGTGAGGGTTGATGAGTTTGCCGGAGAAGACGGTATGCACCTCCCCGACATCGCCCTCGGCCTGCAGCGGATAGACGCTGTTCTCGTTGAGCAGGTCGGGCAAGGCACCGCCGCGCAGGCTGCCCTGCACCCGGCCCTCCTTGAAGTGGCCGGACACCGCCGCCTGCAAGACCAGCGCGGCGGGATTGGCGGGGTCGGTACTTGCGTTGCCTGCTTCCTTGCGAACCTCCGCCGCCTGGTTGGCAGCGCTGGCCAGCGGACGCGCATCGAAACGCAGGTCCATCTCCAGCGGCTGGTCCACATAACGGATCAGGGCGCGCTCGAAAACGATCTGGTGGATGTCGAAACTCCAGCGCGAGCGCGGCTGGTCTGAGAAACGCCAGTTCTTGCGCTGGTCGTCGACCCGTTCCATGGCCAGGTCCAGGCCGTCGACGCGCAGGTCGGTGATGTGCCAATGCCAGCGCAGCAGCGGCAAAGGAGAAAAATGCAGGTCGAGCGAACGGGCGCGCAACAGGTGGTCGGTACTGCGGGCCCAGTGGGGATTGCCGATATGCAGGTCGCGCGCCGTGAAATGCAGTTGCGGCAGCCACTCGGCGCCGCCCTTGTCATTGCGCACCAGCGACCAGCCCAAGCTGATGGGGCCATCCACCCGGATCTCGCGGGCCAGCACGGCGGAAAGCTTGTGGGTGATCCAGGGCTTGGCCAGGTTCCAGTCGAAGAGCGCGATGGCCAGCGCCAGCACGGCCACCAAGCCGAGCAGCGTCAGTGCAGCCCAGGCCAGGATCTTCGAAGCCTTGGCCATTATCGTTCCCGGATGCCCGCCCACGCGCATGTCTCCCCTTTTTCGCTGACTGATATGAACCGTGCAAACGCAACAGTATCAGCTTCGGGGCAAACCAGCGCTATAGGAGGGCGAGCCGCATCCTTGTCAGAGGAGCGGCAACGCCGGGGTGGTTGGCAAAGCGCGACGGGTCAGAAAGTTTCCCAGAGGTCTTCATCGGCGCGGGCCACGGCCTTGCTGGCCGGTGCCGCCGTGGTCGGTGCCGCGCTCACCCGCAAGACGCTGGGAGCCGGTGCAGGCTTGACCAGCGGCGCTGGACGCACCGCTGCTGCCGGCTTGGCCTGCGCGGCCGGCGCTGCGTTCGCACCTTGCGCCAGCTTGAAGATGCTGATGGCCGTCGCCAGCCTTGCAGCCTGCTCCTGCAAGGCGCCCGCAGCCGCTGCGGCCTGTTCCACCAGGGCGGCGTTTTGCTGGGTGCTTTCGTCCATCTGGCCGACGGCGCGGTTGATTTCCTCGATGCCGGTGCTCTGCTCGACGCTGGCAGCCGAGATCTCGCCGACGATGTCGGTCACGCTGCGCACGCTGCTGACCACCTGTTGCATGGTGTTGCCGGCTTCGGCCACGAGGGCACTGCCCCCCTCGACCTTGGCTACGGAATCGCTGATGAGGCCCTTGATTTCCTTGGCCGCAGCGGCCGAGCGCTGGGCCAGCGAGCGCACTTCCGAGGCCACCACCGCAAAGCCCCGTCCCTGCTCGCCCGCCCGTGCCGCTTCCACGGCGGCGTTCAAGGCGAGGATGTTGGTCTGGAAGGCAATGCCATCGATGACACCGATGATGTCGACGATCTTGCGCGAGGACTGGTTGATCTCTTCCATCGTGGTCACCACGCGGCCGACGATCTCGCCGCCCTGCTTGGCCACCTCGGAGGCGGTGGCGGCCAGCTGGTTGGCCTGGCGTGCGTTGTCGGCGTTCTGGCGCACGGTGGAGGTCATTTCTTCCATGGCCGATGCGGTCTCTTCGAGCGAACCGGCCTGCTGCTCGGTACGGGAAGACAGGTCCAGGTTACCGCTGGCAATTTCGCCCGAGGCAGTGGCGATGGAGTCGGTACTGCGCCGCACGCCGGAGACGATGTCGACCAGGTTGTCGTTCATCTTGCGCAAGGCCACCATGAGCTGGCCGGTTTCGTCCTTGGAATGGGGTTCGATGCGGGTGGTGAGGTCGCCTGCGGCGACGTTCTCGGCCACGCGGACCGCCTCGTTGAGCGGCTTGACGATGGAGCGCGCCATCAGGTAGCCAAGGATGATGGACGCCAGCACGGCCATGACCGAGCACGCCAGCGTGACCTGGATGGCCAGGGCGCCATCAGCCACTGCCTTGGCACCTTCTGCCTGGAGCTGGCTATCCTGGGAATCGGCGAAGGCACGCGCCAAGGCCAGGTAGTTGTTCTGGGTATCGGTGATCTTGCGCAGGACGTATTCGTCAGCGGCCTCACTCTTGCCGGCGCGGATGAGCGCCAGGAACTCACGCTCACTGGCATCGAAGGCCTGGCGCGCTTCATCGAGCACCTTGATCTTCTTCTTGCCGACCTCCGTGACCTGACGCGCGGCGATCTTGTCCAGGGCTTCCTTGGTCTGTTTGACCGCCACATCGAGCTGCCCGAACCGCTTTTCGTTGGCTTGCACATTGTCGATGTCGATGGCAATGCCGCGCAGGTACTTGATCTGCTCATTGACGCCATCGCGCAGGTCGAAGGCCCAGCGGACCTTCAGGTAGCGGTCATTGACGATCTGGTCGATGCCGCGATTGATGTTGTTGATCTTGACGAAGGCCGTGACGCTGACCACCGCCAGCAAGGCCACGACGACGGCGAACACGGCCGCCAGGCGCACTGCGACCTTGAGGTTTCCGAAATATGCAAACATGCTGTTCCCTATGCTGTTCATTTATTGTTCTGTCTCTTCCGCTTCCTCGAAGATCCAGCTTCTTTTTATTGAACAGCGCGAACGCAGTTCCCTCGAACTTTTCCGTAGGCAACATGATGCGACATCCGCGCATGCCAAACAACAAGGGCAAGCGACTATTTGTGGAAGTGTCGCAAAGTCATCACACAACTAGAGGTGTAAATGTATTTTTTGTACACCTTTTTGCTTAAAACACCACGCCTGAGCCGAGGATGATGTTGGCATAAGGCGTGCATTCCCCAGTGCGGATACAGGCTTTGGCCGCTGCGGTGGCGCGCTTGAAATCCTCATGCGACATGCTGCGGCCTTGCGGCAAGTCCAGCGCCGCAACCTGCGCGGCCAATGCCGGACTGACGCTCCGCATTTCATCGGCGACGATGTGGAATTCAACCTGCAATTCGCTGAGCACCGTGTTGAGCACGGTCATGAAATCGGGCACGCCCCGCGTGACGGCAAGATCGATCACCGGAACACCGGCCGGCACCGGCAAGCCTACATCACCGATGACCAGGGTATCGCCATGGCCCATGGTGGCAATGAGCTGGGAAATGGCGGCGTTGAGCAAGGCAGTCTTTTTCATGGCAATGAAGGAAGAAGAAATCAGAGCACGACTTCGTCGCGCGTGGGAATGGAGGTTTGGGCACCGACACGCGTGACGCTCAGGGCAGCCGCGGCCTGGGCATAGGCAATGGCGTCGAACTGGTCGTGGCCTTGGGCAATGGCTCCAATGAAGCCGCCAATGAAAGTGTCGCCCGCTGCGGTGGTATCGACCGCCTGCACCTTGCGTGCCGGAAGGTGGCGCTGCTGGCCATCGGCGAAGGATCCATAGACGCCCTTCTCGCCCAGCGTTACCACCACGTTGCGAGCGCCCAATGCGTGAAGCTTGCGCGCGAGCAGCGGGATATCTTCCGACTGCTCCTCGGCCAGCATGGCCGCTTCGATTTCATTCAAGATCAGGTAATCGATCTTCTGCAGCAGTTCACGGGGCAAGGCTTGTGCCGGTGCAGGATTGAGCACCACGGTTTTGCCCAGGGCGTGAGCCAGTTCGATGCTGTGGATGACGGTAGGCATCGGCACTTCCAGTTGCAGCAGCACGATGGAGGCCTGCTCGATGAGCGGACGGGCGCGTTCGATGCGCTCCACATCCAGCCGGCCATTGGCGCCGGCGGCGATGACGATGCTGTTCTGGGCGTTGGCGTCGACCATGATGGAGGCGATACCGGTCGCTTCGCCCGCTACTTCGTCGATGTAGCGGTCATCGATGCCGCAGGCGGTGATGGAGTCGCGCATCTGGCTGCCGAAGGCGTCGTCACCCACGCAGGCGACCATCGCCACGCTGGTGCCGGGCGCGGCCAGGCGGGCGCAGGCCACGGCCTGGTTGGCGCCCTTGCCGCCGGGGATGGTCATGAATTTTTCGCCGGCCAGGGTTTCACCCGGCAAGGGCATGCGCGGTACGCGCAAGACCAGGTCCATGTTGACGCTGCCGATGATGACGATCATGTGTGTTCTCTTTGTTCTCTTTGTTCAGTTGCGTTGTGACGTGTTCAGTTCTGCTTGGGGCGCGGGGCGGTCGAGCCGCGCCGCTGGAGTTGCGGCGCCACCGTCTCGCGGCGCGCCGGCAGGCTGGGGTCGGCGATGCGTTCGAGCAGGAACTGCGCCGTCAGGTTGCCCAGCTTGCGGGTATTTTGTGCCACCGTGGTCAGCGGAGGATGAACGAATTGCGCCAGTTCGATATCGTCGAAACCCACCACCGACAATTCGCCCGGCACCTCGATCTGCAATTCACCGGCGGCACGCAGCACACCGATGGCCATCATGTCGTTGCAGCAGAAGATGGCGTCCGGACGTTCTCCTTCGCCTCTCCCCTGCAGCAATTGCATGGCGGCCTGATAGCCGCCGATGCCGCTGAAATCCGCATGCAGCAGGTCGCCCTCGGCCAGCGCCAGGCCACCCGCCTGCAATGTCTGGCGGAATCCCTGCACGCGTTCGTCCGACAGTTCCAGTCCATCCGGCCCGGCGATGCAGGCCACATGGCGGCGCTGCAGCTCCAGCAAGTGGCGCGCCGCCAGGCTGCCACCGAGTGCGTTGTCGGTGCTGACCAGGTCGATGTCCAGCTCCTTGGGCGCTCGGTCCAAGAGAACGGTCGGAATATCGAGCCTGCCCGCCGGGTTGAGATCGGCCTGGTTCAGGGTCGCGATGATGAGGCCATCGCAGCGCTTGGTCTGCAGGACCTGCAGGTAGTCGCGCTGCTTGTCCGGATCATCGTCCGAATTGCAGAGGATGACGCTGTACCCGGCGCCATAGCAGTGGTCTTCGATCCCGCGCGCCAGCTCCGAGAAATACGGGTTGGTGTTGTTGGGAATGATGAGGCCGATACTGCCCGTGACGTTGCTGCGCAGCGAACGCGCCAGGGCACTGGGCACGTAGTCGAGTTCCTTGACCGCGGCCAGCACGCGCTCGCGGGCGTCGCTGCTGACCGGACGCGTCTGGTTGAGCACATGCGAGACCGTGGTGTAGGACACCCCGGCCAGCCTGGCGACATCCTTGATGGTGGCCATGGCGTCTTCGTTCAGCGCGCGTGGCGTTGGCCGCGGCGGCGATAGGTATCCAGGATCACGGCCACCACGATGACGGCGCCGGTGATGATGCGCTTCATCGGCTCGCTCACGCCGACCTGGGCCAGGCCTGCTTCCAGTACCGAAATGATCAGCACACCGATGAAGGTGCTCACGATGGAGCCCCGGCCGCCCATCAGGCTGGTGCCGCCGATGACCACCGCCGCGATGACCTGCAGTTCCATGCCCACGCCGCCGTTGGGATCGGCCGCTTCCAGGCGCGAGACCTGGAACAGCGCCGCGATACCGGCCAGCGCGCCCATCAGGGCGAAGGCCAGGATCTTGCTGGGATTGGGGTTCACACCGGACAGGCGTACCGCTTCTTCATTGGTGCCGATGCCGATCCAGTAGCGGCCCAGCACGGTGCGGGTCAGTACCAGCTGGGCAATGATGACGATGGCGATGGCCGACAGGAAGGCTGGCGACATGCCGAAGAGCACGGGCGAGCTGATCACGTCCACGGCGCTGCCGATGTATTCGGTGCGCGAGTTGGTGACCTGGTAAGCCAGGCCGCGCGCGATTTCCAGCACGCCCAGCGAGACGATGAAGGAAGGAATGCGCCAGTGCACCGAGACCAGGCCGGTCAGCGTACCGCACAGTGCCGCCACCACCACGCCCAGGGGGGCTGCAGCGTACAGCGGCCAGCCCCAGCGCACCATGGCCATGGACAGCATCGAGGCCGCCAGCGCCATCACCGAACCGACCGAAAGGTCGATGCCGCCGATGATGAGGATGAAGGTCATGCCCACCGACATCACCACCAGTGGCGGGATGTCATTGGTGAGGGTGATGAAGGTGGCGGCGCTGAGGAAGTTCTCGCTCAGGAAGGCGAACATCACGCACATCGCCAGCAAGGCGGCCATCAGGCCCAGGTAGTTCTTGAAACCGGCCAGGTAGGCCGCTTGCCGGCTGGCGGCGGGGGTAGAGGAAGAAGTTTGCATCTGTCTCGTTCAATCTTGGCAGTTGATAGTCGGGGCCGCAGGGTCCGGCCGCTCAGGCGGTATTGCCCGCCACATGCGCCGCCGCAACGGCTTCCTGGCGTCCCACGTAACCGCTGAAGGCGGCCGCCAGGATGCGTTCCTGCGACCAGTCATCGCGGCTGAAGGTGTCAGCAATGCGGCCCGCGCTCATGACGGCGATGCGGTCACAGATCTGCATCAGCTCGCGCAGGTCGCTGGAGACCACCAGCAAGCCCTTGCCCTGCGCCGCCAGTTCCGCGAAGAGGCGATAGATATCGGACTTGGCGCCGATGTCGATGCCGCGTGTGGGCTCATCGAACAACATGATGGGGCAATCGCGGTACAGCCAGCGGGCAATCACCACTTTCTGCTGGTTGCCGCCCGACAGTTCGCCGGCGGCTTGTGCCACGCTGCCGCTGCGTATGCGCAGTTTCTTCACATACTCTTGCGCCACGCTGCTCTCGGCCGCGTGATCGAGCATGCCGGCGCGGCTCACGCTGCCCAGGTTGGCCAGCGAAGTATTGACGCTGATGGCTTGCGGTAGCAGCAGGCCCTGTCCTTTGCGGTCTTCGGTGACCATGGCGATGCCGGCCTTGACGGCATCCTTGGGACTGCGGATGCGTGCGGGCTGCTGGCTGTCGCCAATGAAGATCTCACCTTGTTCGGCGCGATCGGCGCCAAAGATCAAGCGCAGCAGTTCCGTGCGACCGGAACCGATCAGGCCGGCAATGCCCAGCACTTCACCTGCATGCAGCGCCAGGCTGGCCGGCTGGACGACGGGGGCGCGTCCCAGGCCACGGATGCGCAGCACCGGCGCGCCGATGCGGCGATGTTCGGCATCCAGGTCGACCTTGGTCAATTCACCGGCCATCAATTGCACCAGTTGCTCGGTCGAATAGCGGCCGATGTCGTCATTGCAGACCAGCTTGCCATCGCGCAGGACCACGATGCGGTCGGCGATGCGCTTCAGTTCTTCCAGCCGGTGCGAGATGTAGATGATGGCCACGCCTTCAGCGCGCAGGCGCTCGATGCGCGAGAACAGCAGTTCCACCTCGCGGTTGGTCAGCATGGCCGTGGGCTCGTCCAGGATCAGGCAGCGGCAGCTGCCGATCAGGTTGCGGGCGATCTCGACCATCTGCTGGTGGCCCAGGCCCAGGTCGCCGACCGGGGTCCACGGGTCCAGCTCACCGAGACCGACCACTTCCATCTGGGTACGGGCGGCCTCGGCCAGCTTCTTGCGGTCGATCCAGCCGAAGCGGCGCGGCAGTTTTTCCAGGAACAGGTTTTCGGCAATCGACAGCGTGGGGATCAGGTTCAGTTCCTGCATCACCATGCGGATGCCCAGGCCTTCCGCCTGGGTGCGCGATGCCGGTGCATAGGGTTGGCCATCCAGCGTCATGCCGCCGGCGCTGGCATCGACCAGGCCGCAGATGATCTTGGAGAGCGTGCTCTTGCCGGCGCCGTTTTCGCCGGTCAGGGCCAGCACCTGGCCCGGACGCAGGTCCAGGTCGATGCCATCGAGCACCGGTGCGGCATAGCTCTTGCCGATGCCGGACAAGGTAAGCAAGGGCGAAGCTTGGGAGGGAGAGTCGTTGGGCTGCATGGTTCTGTAGCGCACAAGGAGGGAGAGGCAAAGTCCCGCGCCCGGTCACGGGCGCAGGCACCTTGCGGAGAAGACGCCAGGGGCGCCGGTATTACTTGGTGACCAGCGAGACCTTGGTCTCGACCACGCCACCCAGGGCGCTTTGCGGCTTCTTCTCGGTCACGGCCTTGAGGGCGGTCTCGATGCCGAAGACGGCTTGCTGCTGGGCGAACTGGTCGACGGTGGCCAGCACGCGGCCATCCTTCAACATCGGCTTGATGGCGTTGATGTTGTCGTAACCGACCAGTTGCACCTTGCCGGTCTTGCCAGCGGCGCGGATGGCTGCCACGGCGCCCAGCGCCATGTTGTCGTTGCCGGCCAGGATGGCCTTGATGTCAGGATGGGCGTTCAGGATCGAGGCGGCGACCTTGTTGCCCTGGTCGATTTCCCACTGGCCCGACTGCACGGTCACGACATTCGCACCGACATCCTTCATCGCATCCTGGAAGCCCAGGGTGCGCTGCTGTGCGTTGAAGGTGGTGGACACGCCTTCGATGATGGCGACCTTGTCACCCTTTTGCAGCTGCTTGCCCAGGTAGTCGCCGGCCAGCTTGGCGCCCTTGCGATTGTCCGGGCCCACGAACGGCACGGTGATGCCCTTTTCCTTCAGGGCGGCGTCGTCGAGCTTGTTGTCGATGTTGACCACGATGATGCCGGCATCGATGGCCTTCTTGACCACCGGCACCAGGGCCTTGGAGTCAGCCGGGGCGATCACCAGGGCATTGACCTTGGAAACGATCATCTGCTCGACGATCTTGATCTGGTTGGCGGTGTCCTGCTCGTCCTTGATGCCGTTGGCGATCAGGTCGAACTTGCTGGCGTTGGCCTTCTGGTATTCGCGGGCACCGTTTTCCATGTTCAGGAAGAACTCGTTGGCCAGCGACTTCATGACCAGGGCCACCTTGGGCTTGGCCGGAGTCTGTGCCATGGCGGCACCGGGAAGGACTGCACATGCCAGGGCGGCGATGGCGAAATGGCGGCGGGTGAATTTGTTCATCTGGGTCTCCAGTATTGATGTTGCCGGCGTTTCCCAGGGCCTGTTCACACTTAATCTGCGAGTGCGAGAGGTCGCCAAGCGTTGACTGCCTAGGCGCAGCGACGCGCCGTGGTGGTGCCACGGCAAGGAGCTGCAACAACGGCAGGCGACGCTTGGCGGCCTCTCCCGGAGGGTTGCCCCCAGAAGGCGCGCTGGCCGCGTTGCACGTCAGGGCTGGTGGCACCACCACCAGCCCTGACGCGCGCCTTGCCACCACGCCTTCTGGGGGCAACGCATCTCGCAGATTAAGTGTGAACAGGCCCTAGATAGACGCCGTTATCGGTGCGCAAACGTTTGCGCGGATTGGAGAATAGCACCGCAAAAACAGAAAATAAAGCTGCGGTGCAGCTTTTTTTGATCCGGGGAGTGTGCAAAAGGAAGTGCCGGGCACGCGCTCAGGCAAGCCGAAACGACAAACGGCGGGAAGCGCCGGTCAAGCGCTTCCCGCCGTTCTGGCAGGTCGATGGGGTCATGCAATGACGACGCGCGCGGGTTACCAGCACGGCACCGCTCCCATGTCCTCGCCCTTGCGCGGGATGGGAAACGGCATGCTTCAGGCCAGCACTGGTCCTGTGCCCTCGCCTTGCGTCATGCACGCAGCGTCGAACTTCAGTCCGGGCTGCGTCGAGGTGAATGTGAGAGGATCAGTGACCGAAATGCGTGCGGCGCCAGACGTAGGCACCGAAGGCACAGCTCCCCACGATGACGTACATCGCGTACCACACGAGTGCCTGGCTACCGTAGCTCATGAGCAATTCCATCAGTTTCATGCTTGTCTCCTCTGCTTTTGATGGCCGGGCTGTTATTCGCCAGGCTTATCGTCCCAAGGGGTGAAAATATCGAAACGACAATATCCCCTGCTTGCTGCGGGCGCTGTTGTCAGTAGTGTCAGCATCGGCGCCCTTCCACGCCGCGCCGCTACAGGCCCGTGCAAGTATCTTGCTACTGCCAAAAGGTGATGTAAAGAATGGCTTGTTCTGCGCAGCAGCAATTCATGGCCGAGCTCGTTGCCGGCATTTCGTTGTCGCATGGATTCACTTCGCGATGTGGAAACGGAAGGCCCTCTTCACCCCCGTTTCCCCTCGGAATCGCACTAATGGTGTGCAATAACTTATTTTTTATATAATTTTTTGCAATGCAAAACCGAAAGTTGGTTAAACGTCGCCAAATGACGACTTGGCGCGTCTTGCAAGCGAATTTGTGATGTTTTTGTTAATCAATACGTCGTTTCTAATTCGCGGAAAGATATGTGGCCGTGATGTTCACGCTGCTTATATCTCTTTACGCCACAACACCAGCGTCCCGAGCAGGCCCGCGAGGATGGAGCCGCCCAGCACGCCCAGCTTGAGCTTGGCTTCGAAGTCCGGGGCGAGCCCCTGGAAAGCCAGTCCGCCGATGAACAGGCTCATGGTGAAGCCGATGCCGCACAGCATGCACACACCCACGAATTGCCTGGTGGTGGCTCCGGCTGGCGCGGCTGCCAGGCCGCTGCGGATCATCAGCCAGGCGGCGCCGAACACGCCTATGGTCTTGCCCAGCACCAGTCCGGCGGCGATGCCCAGCGGAATCGGTTCAAACAGGCTGCCCAGCGACATGCCTTGCAGCGAGACGCCGGCATTGGCGAAGGCAAACATGGGCAGCACCAGGAAAGCCACCCAGGGATGCAAGCCATGCTCCAGGGCAGCGGCCAGCGGCTCACCCCGCGCATCGCGCATGGGGATGGCCAGGGCCGTGACCACACCGGCCAGCGTGGCGTGGATGCCCGACTTGAGCACGCACACCCAGATCACCAGGCCCACCACAATGTAGACATCGGCGCGGCGCACGCCGCTGCGATTGAGCACCAGCAGCAGCAGCGTGCCAATTGCAGCAGCGGCCAGCATGCCCAGCGAAAGATTGTCGGTATAGAACAAGGCGATGACCACGATGGCGCCCAGGTCATCGATGATGGCTACCGCGGTGAGGAAGACCTTCAGCGAGGTGGGCACGCGCGAACCCAGCAGCATGACGATACCGATGGCAAAGGCAATATCGGTGGCTGCCGGAATGGCCCAGCCACGCAGGGCCACCGGATCTCCCAGGTTGATGAGGGCATAGATGCCCGCCGGCACCAGCATGCCACCCAGGGCCGCAGCCGCCGGCAGGATGGCCTGCTTGCGGGAAGCCAGTTCGCCTTCGACGAATTCGCGTTTGATTTCCAGCCCGACCAGGAAGAAAAACACTGCCATCCACAGGTCGTTGACCCACAGCAGCAATGGCTTGGCCAGGACCACCAGGCCACCGATGTCGACCTTGCCCGGAGTGCGGGTGAAGGCTTCGTAAGCTTCTTTCCAGCTGCTGTTGCTGATGATCAGCGCCAGCACCGCAGCGATGGCCAGCACGATGCCGCCAGCGGCTTCATGCGCGAAGAATCGGGTAAAAGCGTTGCCGCCCTGGGCCTGGTGAGGGGATGTGGTCAATGCCGGCTCCTTGGTGTGGTCGTCAAAACAAGGGCAGACTGTAACAAAGGCCGTGGCTTTTCACCAATCTTTCGGCCGGGCGCACCCGGGACGCGGGCAAAAAAAAGGGCCGTCCCTCTCCACAGGAACGGCCCGACCCTCCACACCACAAACCTTCATGACGGCTCTTTCAACCGCCCGATGCACCCGCTTGTCGGGCGCATTGCTTCATTTGTTCTTCAATCAGCGATAGACCAGCACAGGGACCTTGCTGTGCGCGAGCAGCTTCTGCGTCTGGCTGCCCAGCAAGAGGCGACCCAGCGTGGAACGCGCCTTGGAGGCCATGATGATGGCATCGCAGTGCTCGCGCTCGGCCACGCGCATGATTTCTTCGTAAGGACGGCCGCCCTGGGCCACCTGCACCGTGCACGGCACACCTTCTTCGCGGGCCATCGCGGTGATCATTTCAACGCTGGCCAGTGCACGTTCGCGGCCGGCTTCCTCGGTCCGCGCCACATCGACACCGACACTCACCTCGGGGATGGACAAGGCGCGCAGGTTACCCGCCACCGACAAGCCGACCAGCGTGCTGCCGCAGCTCTTGGCCAGCGCGATGGCGGCCTTCACGGATTCGTTGCACAGACGGGAACCATCGGTTGCCAACAGGATGTTCTTGAACATGATGACCTCAGCAGGTGACTTGATTGCGTTGACTTGGTATGACTGCATACTAAGCCCCGCTCACCTGAACAGACTTGACATGCATCAAGCCGCACCGGCTGCAGCGCCAGAGCTGGCGCGCATTTGCGCTGGATCAAATGGAACGGTCCGGAAGCCCGGTTCAGGGGCGAAAGGCGGAGAATCGCGCCACCAGTTGCGCCAGCACCGGCTTGAGCTGTTGCGCCAGCGACGCCTGCAGGGCGTAGGGCGCCTGCTCCTGCATGTAGCTGCGCTGGGCCAGTTCGAGCTGGATCGCATGGACCTGCTGGCCAGGCTGCCCGTAATGGCGGGTAATGTAGCCGCCTTTGAAACGGCCGTTCAATACAGCCGGATAGTGCGGCGCCAGATGCCGGGCCAGCGCCAGCAAGTCCTCGCCCAGGCCCGGCGCGCAGGCCGCACCGTCGGCCGTGCCGAAATTGAAGACCGGCAGTTCGCCCTCGAACAAGTGGGGAATGACCGAACGGATGGAGTGCGCGTCCCACAGCAGTGCAAAGCCGTGCAAGGCCTTCAGCCTGGCCAGTTCAGCCTGCAGGGCAGCGTGATAAGGGTGCCAGTAAACCTGCAGGCGGCGCGCGATCTCTTCGGCATCGGGTTCACTGCCGCTGCGGTAGAGCGGCAGGTTGTCGAATGTCGTCAGCGGACAGAGCCCGGTGGTGTTCTGCCCCGGATACAGGCTCTTTCCGTCGGCTGGCCGGTTGAGATCGATCACGTAACGTGAATGAAAAGGACGGATCACCGAAGCGCCCAGGTCGGCCGCAAAATCATACAGTTCGGCAATGTGCCAGTCGGTGTCGTCCACCTGCAGGCCGACCTCGCTGAAGGCGCCCATCAGGTCGTCGGGCAGGCGCGTGCCGACGTGCGGCATGGAAATGAGCAGGGGCGAACTGCCCTGGCGAAGTTCGTAGATCTCTTGCGGGGTGGCGTGCATCATTCAGTCCTCAGCTCTTCAATTCCTCAATCCTTCAACAAGTCGGCAATGGCATGGCGATAGGCCTGGCGGGCGCTGTCCTCCAGCCGATGCCGTCCGGCGCTGACGACCTGGCGGCCGCCGACGTAGACATCCTGGATGGGCTGGCCATCGTGCTCGCAAAATACCAGCGCCGAGAGCAACTGCGCCGGGCTGCGGTCCGCCAGGTTGACGTCCTGGCCGTCGAGTACCACGAAGTCGGCGCGCTGGCCCACCGCCAGTCCGGCAACGGCGCGCCCGCTGGCAGCGGCTCCCCCCGCGAGGGCTTGCGCGAACAGGCGGTCGGCCGTGGCCGGAGCCGCTTCCGAGGCCAGCACGTTGCGGCGGCGATGATGCAGGCGCTGGCCATATTCCAGCAGGCGCAGCTCCGAACGCAGGTTGATGGCGATGTTGCTGTCCGAACCGATGCCCCACGGGGTCGCCGATTGCAGCAATTGTGCGGCATCGATGATGCCGTCGCCGAGATTGGCTTCGGTGGTCGGGCACAAGCCCACCACCGCGCCGCTGGCCGCCACGGCCTGGTATTCCCCCAGGTCCATGTGGGTGGCGTGGATGAGGCACCAGCGGGCATCCACTTCCTGCAGCGAGAGCAGCAATTGCACCGGGCGCTGGCCGCACCAGGCCAGGCAATCCTGGATCTCGCGCCATTGCTCGGCGATGTGGATGTGGATCGGTGCATCCTGCCCGCCCTGCTGCTGCCGCAGGCCGCTGACCATCTCCGCCAGTCCCTCGGGGGCGACCGCGCGCAGCGAATGCGGTGCCAGGCCGTAGCGCCGCATGGGGCTTTCCGGCAAGGCGCGCAGCAGGTGCTCGCGCAGGGTCAGCAGGCTTTTGGGCGTACCGATGAAGCGCGCCTGCTCCGGGGAGGCCGGCTGGCTGCCGAAGCCGGCATATTGGTACAACACCGGCAGCAAGGTCATGCCGATGCCCGCGTCCCCGGCAGCCTGCATCAGGCGCAGGGCCAGTTCGGCACGATCCGCATAGGGCGCACCACCGGGGGCGTGATGCAGGTAATGGAATTCGCAGACCGAGGTATAGCCGGCCTTGAGCATCTCGATATAGAGATGACGCGCAATGGCTTCCTGGTGTTCGGGCTGCAGTCGCTGGGCAAAGCGGTACATCAGCTTGCGCCAGCTCCAGAATGAATCGGCAGGACTGCCCATGACCTCGGTCAGCCCGGCCATGGCGCGCTGGAAGGCATGCGAATGCAGGTTGGGCATGCCGGCGATGACCGGACCGGAAGCCTTTGCGGCCTGTCCGGGAGCGCTTGCCGGCTTGACTTCGACCAGTGTGCCGGCCGCATCCCAGCGCAGCAATACGTCGCTGCGCCAGCCTTCCGGCAGCAGGGCCAGGGGGCAGAACAGCGCATCTCCCGGCGCTTCGGTGGCGGGATGTTGGTGCAGGTGTTGCGGCGTATGTTCGCCCAGCGAAACCATGTGCTCACCTTTTTTCTTTGGCGGTTCTGTGGAAGGCAAACCATGCACGGGTTGGCGTGATGCGAATGCATTCCTGGTGTATGCCGGACATCGCGCTGCCGCCGTGGGCGGGTGGAATCAGCGTGGCGTCGGCGCCTTCAACGCTTACATGAGGGATCCTTGTCAGTGGTCCGAAGAATGCAGACTACCAGTACCACCGAGCCCGGTGTACACACCAGATCGGGCAAGGGCACTGCAGGGTCTTCGCGCAGGCGGGCGAACTCGCCCCGGCGCAGGGGCTGCTGCAGGCCGTACTCATCCGACAGGCTGGCCGCACCTTGCGCCACGTACACCAGCACACTGTGCCTGGGCAGGCTGCGCGCATGCTGCTGGGCCAGCACCACCACCCTGCCCTCGGCGTATTCACGCCGTACCATCAGGTTGAAATCCAGCGTGGGGGCACCGTGCAGCTGTACCGTGATGGCCTGTTCACCCGGGAAGGGATACGGAACGAAGGCCCGCGCCAGGTCGTGCACCTGCCGCCCCTCGCTATGCATGGTGAAGCCGCCGCCTTCGAGCAGGACGATGGTGCGATCGATACCGGCAAAGCAGGAAAACGCCCCATCGGCGCCCACATCGGCCACGCTGGCGCGCCACACGAAACTGCCGAAATCGGCCTCCGGCGGTTCCACGCAGAGTTCACGGGTCTGGCCGCCCTCGTTTTTCCAAGGGACGGCGGCAATGCGCCCCAGCTCGCCAACGAAGGCGATCGCACTGGCGCGCGCCACCATGCCGGCGGCCGGCGCGGAATGGACCTCAGGCGCCATGCACCACCTCCCGGGCCAGCATGGTTTGCAAGAAACTGCGGGTACGGGCTTCCCTGGGTGAAGTAAATATCCCGGAAGGCGGCCCGGATTCAACGATGCTGCCATGATCCATCACCACCACCACATCGGCGACCTCGCGCGCAAAGCCCATTTCATGGGTGACGATCAGCATGGTCATGCCTTCGGCGGCCAGGTCTTTCATCACCTGCAGCACTTCACCGACCAGCTCCGGGTCCAGCGCCGAGGTGGGCTCATCGAAGAGCATCACCTTGGGCTCCATGGCCAATGCGCGGGCGATGGCCACGCGCTGCTTCTGCCCGCCGGACAAGGTGCCGGGATAATCCCGCGCCTTGTGCTCCAGCCCGACCTTCCTGAGCAGCCGCAGGCCTTGCTCCTGCGCCGTCTTGCGTGGCACGCCGCGCAGGCAGGTGGGCGCCAGGGTGATGTTGTCCAGTACGTTCAGGTGCGGGAACAGGTTGAAGGACTGGAACACCATGCCCACCTCGGCGCGCAGGGCGTCGAGCAGGGGCTCGGGCATCATGCGCCCGCCCTCCACCACCGGATGGCCACAGACCACTGCGGTACCGCCCTCGGCAGTTTCCAGCCCGTTCAAGCAGCGCAGCAAGGTGCTCTTGCCGCTGCCGCTGGGACCGATGATGACCACCACCTGGCTGGGGGCCACGGTGAGGTCGATGTCCTTGAGGACGAGGTGGCTGCCGAAGGACTTGTTCAATCCCTTGACGTCGACGATGGCCTGTTGCATCACACCCTCCCTTCAGAACGCAGGACTTTCTCGATGCGCCGCAGTACCAGCGTGGTCACGCTGGTGAGCACCAGGTAGATGAATGCGATGACCAGATAGGTTTCCAGCGAGCGATAGGTGATGCTGATGATCTTCTCGCCTTCATGCATCAGGTCGGCGATGGTCAGCAGCGACACCAGTGCGGAATTCTTGATCAGCGCGATGAATTCATTGCCCAGCGGCGGGATCATGCGCACGAAGGCCTGCGGCAGGATCACGCGGCGCATGGCCATGCGATAGGGCAAGCCCAGCGAGCGCGCCGCTTCCATCTGGCCGCGCTCGATGGACTGGATCGCGCCGCGCACGATTTCCGACACGTAGGCCGCACTGTAGATGCCCAGGCCGAGGATGCCGCAGACATAGGCCGGCAGGATCACGCCCACATGCGGCAATCCGAAGAACCACAGGAACAGTTGCACCAGCAAGGGGGTGCCGCGCACCAGGGTGAGATAGAAAGTACAGGCGGCGTAGAGCGTACGGCGTTGCGGATTCAAGCGCCCCAGGCCGACCAGCAGGCCCAGCACGCATCCCAGGACCAGCGAGGCGGCGGTGATTTCCACGGTCACCAGGGTGCCGTGGAGGAGCGAGGGCCAACTGTCCCAGACGCCCGAAAAATCCAGTTTCATGAAGTGCTCCGGCAAAAGGAGTCGCATGCCCGGTCAGCGCCGGGCGGACCGAGTCAACCATGGACGGGGAAATGAGAGCGCCCGGCGGAGCTGCCAGGCCAGGCGCTCAGGACCTCAGTCTTTGCGGGTGAACCACTTGTCGGTAAGGGCGTCGTAGGTCCCGTTCATGCGCAGGGTCTGCAGGGCCTTGTTGAGCTGCTCGGCCAGCGCGGTATCGTTCTTGCGCAGCGCGAAGCCATACAGTTCGGTGGTCAGGCCCTTGTCCAGCACGCGCACCAGGGGCTGGGTGCGGGCATACTCCACAGCGGCCGGACGGCCGGTCACCACGGCATTGACGCGTCCGGTGGCCAGCAGGTCGAACATGGCCTGGTTCTTCTCAACCTCCACGCGTTCAACGCCAGGGAAGTTGTCGCGCAGGTAGCTCACCGACTTGGTACCGACCTGCACCGAGACGCGCTTGCCGCGATTGAGGTCTTCCGGCACCTTGATGCTGGTGTCGTCACGACGCACCAGTACGGCCAGGCCGCCACGGTAATAAGGATCGCTGAAATTGACGACCTTGCGGCGCTCGTCGGTCATGTAGATGGCCGAAGCGGCGATGTCGAAGCGGTTGGAGATGAGGCCGGGGATCAGGCCCTTGAAATCGATATCGATCCACTGGATCTTCTTGCCCATGGTCTTGGCCAGGGCTTCCATCAGTTCGATATCGAAGCCGGTGCGCTTGCCATCCTTGACGAACTCCATCGGCGGGAAGGTGGCATCGGTACCGACGCGGATCACGTTGCCATCGGCGCGCGCGGCGGGTGCAGCGGCCACCAGCAGGGCCAGGCTGGCCGTGACGGCGCAAAGCAGCTTGGAAAGCTTCATCATGGGTTCCTCAGTAGAAACGACGATATGGTCTGGACGCCGGGCAACCGGCGCGACGGACAGCAACTCCCTGGGACCGGGGCCGAAGCGGCCCCTGCCCTCCGCGTCCAGCCAGCACCGTCTTCTGCGGACGGCGCAGCCTGACTGGCTTAAAAACGATTACAAATGCGCTGGGCCGATTCCACCGTCATGCGGACCAGTTCCTGTTCGCGGTTGCCCACGCGCAGGGCCGGTGCCATCAGGGTGATGGTGCCTTCGAGGCGGCCGTTGGAGGTCATGATGGGTACCGAGACGCCCCACACGCCCAGGTCCACTTCGCTCTCGCTGATGGAATAGCCGCGACGGCGAATCTCATCGAGCTGCGCTTCCAATGCGGCGGCTTCCTCGGGCTTGTCGCCCAGCTGGTCGGCCAGCAGTTTTTGCTGGAGCTTGCGTGGCATGAAGGCCAGCAGGCTCTTGGCCGATGCTCCCTTAAGCAAGGGATGTGCCCGGCCCTTGGTGAAAGAGCAGCGCAGCGGCTGGTCGCTTTCTTCCATGGCGATGCAAACCATCTGCCCATTGATCGGCACCAGCAGGCCCACGCTCTCGCCGCTGCGCTGGACCAGTGAAATGATTTCCTCGCGGCTCTGGCTGATCAGGTTGGAATTCTGGTCGAACCCCCACGCCAGCTGCACACCGGTCGGACCCGGCTCGAAGGTGCCGGAATTCATGTGCTCCTGCAACAATCCCCACTTCTTCAGGGATGCCAGGTGGCGATAAACAGTACTGACCGGTTGTTGCACCATCGCAGCAATCTGCTTGGCACTGACGGGCTTGCCGGCACGAGCCACGCCGGCGAGTACGTGGAGAACGCGGTCAACGATGGTAGAGGTTTGTGGTGAGTCCATGACGGCAATATAAGGTTAAATTCTCACTTTGGGCGAACGATTCCCGTATATGGGGAAATAAATAGAAAAATTTTGAGTCGCTTTTTCATATATTCCCAGCGGGCGGCTGAATTTTCTCACCTGTAACGAAAATTGCCTCATGCTATTTTTTTACTGGGTAGTGCCGAAAATATTCTAGTGTCGACACTTCTTCCCTTTTTTGGGCAAAGTGCTATGATGAAACGCATCAAATCCATTGGATTGTCGACACGGTAAAAAACCCATGAGCGAGCTGATTGCACTGCCTGGTGCCGAACGCGACGGAGAAACACTCTCCGAACACGTTTTTCGCAAGATCCAGAGCGCCATCGTGCAGGGCGAGATCGCGCCCGGCAGCAAGATTTCCGAACCCGAACTGGCCCGCACCTATGGCATCAGCCGTGGCCCCCTGCGTGAAGCCATTCACCGCCTGGAAGGCCAGAACCTGCTGGTGCGCGTGCCCCACGTGGGCGCGCGGGTGGTGTCGCTGACCCTCGAAGGCCTGGTGGAACTGTTCCAGATCCGCGAATCGCTGGAAGGCATGGCCTGCCGCCTGGCCGCCCAGCGCATGAGCCGCGCCGAACTCGACGAACTGCGCCGGGTGCTGGAGACGCACGAGAAGGACGAGGCCTTCCAGGCCGGACGCGGCTATTACCAGCAGGAAGGCGACTACGACTTCCATTACAAGATCATCCAGGCCAGCGGCAACCAGATCCTCACCCGCATCCTCTGCGGCGAGCTGTACCAGTTGGCCCGCATGTACCGCATCCAGTATTCCGCCGCGCCCAACCGGCCACGACAGGCCTTTGCCGAACATCACCGCATCCTCGATGCCCTGGCCGATGGCGACGGTGAGTTGGCCGACCTGCTCATGCGGCGCCACATCGGCGCCTCCCGCCGCAACATCGAACACCAGATCGCCCAGGCCGGACCCGGCAGCGCCGGCCGCCAGCGCGAGCAAGCCTCAACGTAATCCCCTGCACAACAACCATTCCATCAACGAGACACGAGCCAACCGCCATGAATACCCAATACCGCAAGCAACTGCCCGGCACCCGACTGGATTATTTCGATGCCCGCGCCGCCGTGGAAGCGATCCGTCCTGGTGCGTGGGACACCCTGCCCTACACTTCCCGCGTGCTGGCAGAAAACCTGGTGCGCCGCTGTGATCCGGCGACCCTCACCGATTCGTTGCGCCAGCTCATCGAACGCAAGCGCGAACTCGACTTCCCGTGGTTCCCGGCGCGCGTGGTGTGCCACGACATCCTGGGCCAGACCGCGCTGGTGGACCTGGCCGGCTTGCGCGACGCGATTGCCGACATGGGCGGCGACCCGGCCAAGGTCAATCCGGTGGTCCCGGTGCAACTGATCGTGGACCACTCGCTGGCGGTGGAATGTGGCGGCGATGACCCGCAGGCCTTCGAAAAGAATCGCGCCATCGAAGACCGCCGCAATGAAGACCGCTTCCACTTCATCGACTGGACCAAGCTGGCCTTCGAAAACGTGGACGTGATCCCGCCCGGCAACGGCATCATGCACCAGATCAACCTGGAGAAGATGTCGCCGGTGATCCATGCCAAGGATGGCGTGGCCTTCCCGGACACCCTGGTGGGCACCGACAGCCACACCCCGCACGTGGACGCGCTGGGCGTAATCGCCATCGGCGTGGGCGGCCTGGAAGCGGAAAACGTCATGCTGGGCCGCGCCTCCTGGATGCGCCTGCCCGACATCATCGGCGTGGAACTGACCGGCCGCCGTCAGCCCGGCATCACCGCCACCGATATCGTGCTGTCGCTGACCGAATTCCTGCGCAAGCAGAAGGTGGTGGGTGCCTACCTGGAATTCTATGGCGAGGGCGCAGCCAGCCTGACGCTGGGGGACCGCGCCACCATCTCCAACATGGCCCCGGAATATGGTGCGACGGCGGCCATGTTCTCGATCGACCAGCAGACCATCGACTACCTGAAGCTGACCGGCCGCGAAGATGAACAGGTCAAGCTGGTGGAAACCTATGCCAAGGAGGCCGGCCTCTGGTCCGATAGCCTCAGCAAGGCCGAGTACGAGCGCGTGCTGCGCTTCGACCTCTCCACCGTGGTCCGTACCCTGGCTGGCCCGAGCAATCCGCACAAGCGCCTGCCGGTGTCCGAACTGGCCGCCCAAGGCATCGCCGGCAAGGTCGAGAACGAACCCGGCAAGATGCCCGATGGCGCCGTCATCATCGCCGCCATCACCAGCTGCACCAATACCAGCAACCCCCGCAACGTGATCGCGGCGGCCCTGCTGGCGCGCAATGCCAATCGCCTCGGCCTGGCCCGCAAGCCCTGGGTGAAGAGTTCGCTGGCGCCTGGCTCCAAGGCGGTCGAACTCTACCTGGAAGAAGCGGGCCTGACCGCCGACCTGGAAAAGCTGGGCTTTGGCATCGTCGCCTTTGCCTGCACCACGTGCAACGGCATGTCCGGCGCGCTTGACCCGAAGATCCAGCAGGAAATCATCGACCGTGACCTCTACAGCACTGCCGTGCTGTCCGGCAACCGCAACTTCGACGGCCGCATCCACCCTTACGCCAAGCAGGCCTTCCTGGCTTCGCCGCCGCTGGTGGTGGCCTATGCCATTGCCGGCACCATCCGCTTCGATATCGAACAGGACGTGCTGGGCGTCACCGCCGAGGGCCGCGAAATCCGCCTGAAAGACATCTGGCCCAGCGATGAGGAAATCGATGCCGTGGTCGCCAGCGCAGTCAAGCCGCAGCAGTTCCGCAATGTCTACACCCCGATGTTCGCCGCCCGTGTGGATCGCAGCCAGTCGGTCAGCCCGCTCTATGACTGGCGTCCCCAGAGCACCTACATCCGCCGCCCGCCCTATTGGGAGGGCGCGCTGGCCGGTGAGCGTACGCTCTCGGGCATGCGTCCCCTGGCCGTGCTGGGCGACAACATCACCACCGACCACCTCTCGCCCTCCAACGCCATCCTGCTCGACAGCGCGGCCGGCGAATACCTGGCCAAGATGGGCCTGCCGGAAGAAGACTTCAATTCCTACGCGACCCACCGCGGCGACCACCTGACCGCCCAGCGCGCTACCTTCGCCAATCCCAAGCTGTTCAACGAAATGGTCAGGAAGGCCGACGGCAGCGTGCAGCAAGGCTCACTGGCGCGCCTGGAGCCGGAAGGCCGTGTCATGCGCATGTGGGAAACCATCGAAACCTACATGGAGCGCAAGCAGCCGCTGATCATCATCGCCGGTGCCGACTACGGCCAGGGTTCTTCGCGCGACTGGGCGGCCAAGGGCGTGCGCCTGGCCGGTGTGGAAGCGATCGTGGCAGAAGGCTTCGAGCGCATCCACCGGACCAACCTGATCGGCATGGGCGTGCTGCCGCTGGAATTCAAGGCCGGTGAAAACCGCAATACCTACGGCATCGACGGTACCGAAACCTATGATGTCATCGGCCAGCGCCGTCCGCGCGCCGACCTGACGCTGGTGATCCACCGCAAGAATGGCGAACGCGTGGAAGTGCCGGTGACCTGCCGCCTCGATACCGCCGAAGAAGTCTCGATCTACGAGGCCGGCGGCGTGCTGCAGCGCTTTGCCCAGGATTTCCTGGAAGCCTCGGCCAACGCCGGCCAGAACGCCAAGGAACAAGCATGAGCCAAGTCCCCCAGATCCGCATCCCCGCCACCTACCTGCGTGGCGGCACCAGCAAGGGCGTTTTCTTCAAGCTCGACGACCTGCCCGAAACCGCCCGCGTCCCGGGCCGTGCGCGCGACAAGCTGCTGCAGCGGGTGATCGGCAGTCCCGATCCTTACGGCAAGCAGATCGATGGCATGGGCGGCGCAACGTCCAGCACCAGCAAGACGGTCATCATCTCGCGCAGCGAGCGGCCCGGCCATGATGTCGACTACCTGTTCGGCCAGGTCTCCATCGACAAGGATTTCGTCGACTGGAGCGGCAATTGCGGCAACCTGTCTGCAGCTGTCGGACCTTTCGCGATTTCGGCCGGTCTGGTGGACCCGTCCGGGCTGCCGCAGGATGGCGTGGCCGTCATCACCATCTGGCAGGCCAACATCGGCAAGACCATCGTGGCCCACGTCCCCATGCGCGGCGGACAAGTACAGGAAACCGGTGACTTCGAACTCGATGGCGTCACCTTCCCCGCTGCCGAAGTCCAACTGGAATTCATGGATCCGGCCGCTGAGGAAGAAGGCGCGGGTGGCGCCATGTTCCCCACCGGCAATGTGGTCGATACCCTGGAAGTGCCTGGCGTGGGCAGCTTCAAGGCCACCATGATCAATGCCGGGATCCCGACCATCTTCCTCAATGCCGACGAGATCGGCTATACCGGCACTGAACTGCAGGAGGCCATCAACGGCGATCCCGCCGCACTGGCCCGCTTCGAGACCATCCGCGCCCATGGGGCGATCCGCATGGGGCTCATCAGCAAGGTGGAAGAAGCCGCGACCCGGCAGCACACCCCCAAGGTGGCCTTCGTCGCACCGCCCAAGCAATATGTGTCTTCCAGCGGCAAGACCGTCACCGTGCAGGATACCGATGTCCTGGTGCGTGCCATGTCCATGGGCAAGCTGCACCACGCCATGATGGGCACGGCTGCCGTGGCCATCGGTACGGCAGCCGCCATTCCGGGCACGCTGGTCAACCTGGCTGCCGGTGGCGGCCAACGCAACAGTGTGCGCTTCGGCCATCCGTCCGGCACCTTGCGTGTGGGTGCAGAGGCCAAGCTGGAAGACGGCCAGTGGGTCGTCACCAAGGCCATCATGAGCCGCAGTGCGCGCGTATTGATGGAAGGCTGGGTGCGCGTGCCGGGGGATGCGTTCTGAGCCGACGCTGTACCGGGCTCCCGCAGACATGAAAAAAGCCGGCCACCTTGCGGTGCCGGCTTGATCGGCTTGCGGGTCCAGGGTGGACTCAGACGCGGTAGATTTTCTCCCCGGTCTGGACGATCCTGAATTTCTCGTTGGTCAGGGGATCCAGCGCGCGACCGTCGGCCAGCTTGTAGCTGCGGCTGAAGGCCTGGGCCGCTTCATCGGCCTCGTCCTGCTGCGTCTGGTACACCTCTACGTGGTAAGGTGCGCCGGTCTTGCCCTTGGCATCGAATTTTTCCACCAGATCCATATGTCGTCTCCTTAGTCGTGGCCTAGCGCCAAGGTCAACGATAGCAGATTTGGCGCGGCTTTCCAGCGCATTGCATGTTGCAGCGCACAGAGATGAAGCTTTGTGCGCTGCTTGCTGCCTCATCAGAAGTGCAAGGTCACGCCGACACCGAACTGGCGTGTCACCTCAGCCTTGTTCAGGCCGAATTTGGCACCGGCATCGATGTCCACCGTCTTGTTGGGCGACCAGATGGCGCCCACCAGGGCATACGACGGCAGCTTCTTGCTGCTGGCATCCGGATTCTGCGCCACGCCGGTATCGGCCACCAGGCGCCATTGTTCATTGATCCCATACCAGACCGCCGCCGAGGCCCGCCACAGGGTCTTGCGCTGGCCTTGCTGGTCTTTCTCCAGCTTGAAACGGCTGTAACGCAGGCCCAGGTTGCCGTGCAAGGTCCACGGACCGGTTTCATAGGAGGCGATGCCGGTCAGGCCCATGCCGTTCTTGCCCGTTCCCAGGCCCTTCTCCTCGTCGCCGCTGGGCATGAAGAATTCTGGCTTCAGCGCCAGCGCCAGGCCCTCGGCCTCGTAGAAGCGCCACTTGGCGCCCACCGAGACGTCTCCCACGCCGGTGCCGGTCGGCGACTGGAAGGTCTGCGGCAAGTTGAAGAACAGGTCCAGCTTGTCGGTCACGCCGTAGGTGAACGTCAACGCGCCCACATGGCCGGCATTGCCGTTCTGCTTGCTCCAGTCGGTATTCATTTCGAGCTGGATACCGCCGGCTCCCTGCACGCCCGCATCATCGGTCACCAGCGGGTGGGCCGCAAAGGCAGAATGGCTGGCCGCCAGCAACAGTGCACCCAGGCAGGACAGCTTGATGATTTTGTTATTCATGGAATGACCCCACTTTCTCGTGTTTTTTTGATCGGTACGGCATTTGCCCGGCCGCCACGATGACACACCCCCACCTGCCACGGGCGTGACAGGGCACGTCGCAGGCGACGAATACAGCGATGTGGTCAGAGCGAACCGAAGGGAAATCGCGCCGCTGCCATGCCGGAACACATTAGCAAACGTGCGCGCCTTGCATTGCGCACAGCAGAGGTGCAGGCAAGGCCCATTTGATGAATATGTCCACGTTGGTGGCTGCGGTAAATGCCGTGGCTTTTACGGAAGGAACATCAATCTGGCTGGGTTCATCGAGCCTTGCTCGCCGCTGGAAGCGAAGTCCGGGCAGGGTCTGATGATGACGGGGCAACGATGGCCGCAGAGGGGCCTGCAGCGGTCCTGACGGTCAACAGAGGTGCTTCACTTCCAGAGCGAGGGGGATAGTAACATCGGCGCCTGACAAAACAGCAACAAAAAACTTCGATTTTTGCTGACTAAATCTGACGATTCTTGCAAGCCATTCACTCCGGCTTCTCGGCGGCCTCAGCCAGTTCCGCACCGATCTCGCGCAACACGCGGGTAGGTACCTTGAGCAAGGCGCCCCAGTCACTCCAATCCCAGGAAACGCGGCCGCACAGGTATTCCAGGCTGGAGAGCGGCAGTTCGAAGCGCTCACCCAGTGCCAGGAGGCGCGGCAGCAAGGCGGCCCGTTCGGCATCGGTTGCCACACAGACGTCGGCCACGCAGGCCGCCAGTTCCAGCAGGCGGATCAGGCGCTGCTGGCGGTCTTCCTCATCCATGCCGGTATTGTCGGCATCGTGGTGATAAAGCACGGTTTCACAGAAGAGCTTGGGGAAGTGCCAATCCTGCATCATGGCCGCAGCCAGCTCCAGATGATTGAAGCCGAAGATGTCCTTTTCTTCCTGCCGCAGTGGCGCGCCTTGCGCGCCCGTGCGCAGCAGCTCGCCATAACGCTTGGGACGCGCCGAGGCCAGGCCCAGGCGGCCGATATCGGCCAGCAGGCCGATGGTGAACATTTCTGCCGGCGGGGCCACCTGCAACAGGTCCCCCAGCGCCTGGCCGGCGCAGGCCATGGCGGTCGAACGGCTCCAGAAGAGGTCGTAGTCGAATTCCGTGCAGTCTCCCCGCCGCGCAGATTCGGTCAGCGAGATTGCCAGCGCCATCTGGCGTACCGCATGCAAGCCCACCATCAGCAGCAGTTCGACATTGACGGCCGCCACCATGCGGCCCTTGTTGATGTTGGGGATGTTGGCGATCTGGATCAGTCGGCCCGCCAGGATGGGGTCGCCCTGCACCTGCGCCACCAGCTCCGGCAGCGCAATGTCTTCCTGCTGGCACATCTGCATGATTTTCAGGCGCACGCCTGATGGAGCAGGCAGGACTTCGGAGTCCTGCAATTCACGGAAAACCTTGGGATCGACGTAATGAGACATGAGGATTCGTGTGATTCTTTTGGAGTTGATGCTTGGCGAGATGCCGCTTTAAGTTGACGACTAGCATACCCAAATAATGGGGGTTGTGCGTTGCGGCAATGCAAACGGAAATCAAGTTTTGCGGGGCAGTCCGGCTGGCTGGCTGACAGAAAGGCAAGACATGGTCCGACAGCCGGCGCATGCGCTTGCCATTAAGCTGACCGCAGGTCGCAAAGGCCGGCCCCTTTGCAGATGGCTTCATATAACCCGCTGCAAAGCCGCGACAAGAATGTGCCAAGCATGGACAAAGCCGGCCGGACACGGCACAACGGTGCCGCATGGTTTTTTCAACGCAGAGCAAGGACCCCACCCGCATGGAAGACATGGTCGTGGTACGCAAGGAAGGTTTGTATTGCGTGCCTGGTGATTTCTACATTGATCCCTGGCGCCCGGTGACGCGCGCCGTCATCACGCATGCCCACGCCGACCACGCCCGCGTGGGCCATGGCCACTATCTGGCGGCCACGCCGGGCGCGGGCATCCTGCGCGCGCGCCTGGGTGCCGAGATCAACCTGCAAGCCCTGGCATATGGGGAACGCATCAGCCACAACGGTGTGCAACTGTCCCTGCATCCGGCCGGCCACGTACTGGGTTCGGCGCAATTGCGCATGGAACATGAAGGCCGCATCTGGGTCGCCTCGGGCGATTACAAGCTGGAGCCGGACGGCACCTGCGCCCCTTTCGAGCCGGTGCGCTGCCACGCCTTCATCACGGAATCCACCTTCGGCATGCCGATCTACCGCTGGCAGCCGCAACGGGACATCTTCGAAGAGATCAACCAGTGGTGGCGCGACAACGCCGCAGAAGGAAGGGCCAGCGTGCTGTTCTGCTATTCCTTCGGCAAGGCGCAGCGCATCCTGCACGGCATCGATGCCAGCATCGGGCCCATCGTCTGCCACGGCGCGGTGGAACCGCTCAATCGGCTGTACCGTGAAGCCGGCATCCGCTTGCCCGACACCCTCACCGTCGGCGAAGCCGAGGCCGGCAAACGCGGCAAGGCGGCGGCCTACGCGGGCAGTTTGGTGATCGCGCCACCCTCTGCTGCCGGCTCGACCTGGATCCGCCGTTTCGGGGACTACAGCGATGCCTTCGCCAGCGGCTGGATGCGCCTGCGCGGCACGCGCCGTCGGCGCGGCGTGGATCGTGGCTTCATCCTCTCCGACCATGCGGACTGGCCGGCATTGCATGAGGCCATCGGCGCCACCGGGGCCGAGCGTGTCATCGTTACCCACGGACAGGTGGCCACCATGGTGCGCTGGCTGCGGCAGAACGGCTTGGATGCCGGGGCCTTCGCCACCGAATACGGAGATGAAGAAAAAGACGACAGCCCCAGCCCGGGCGCGGCCGGGAAGGAGCAGGAACCCGGCCATGCGTGAATTTTCCCGCCTCTACACCGAGCTCGACGCCACCACCTCGACCACCCGCAAGCTGGCCGCACTGCAGGACTACTTCGGCCGCGCCGACGCCGCCGACGCGGCCTGGGCGGTCTATTTCCTGGCCGGTGGCAAGCCGCGCCAGGCGGTCCCCACGGGCTTGCTCAAGCAATGCGCAATGGACTATGCGCAGATCGACGAATGGCTTTTCGAGGAGTGCTATCACAGCGTGGGCGACCTGGCCGAGACCATCGCGCACGTGCTGCCGCCGCCCAAGGGCAGTAGCGACTTGGGCCTTTCGCGCTGGATGGAAGAGCGCATCGCGCCCTTGCGCGGCGCCGATCCTGCGGTCATCCGCGCCGCGCTGTTTGCGGCCTGGGATGAGTTGGACTGGCAGGGGCGCTTCCTGCTCTCCAAGCTCATCGGCGGCGGTTTCCGGGTGGGCGTGTCGCGCCTGCTGGTCACGCGCGCCCTGGCCGCCGTGGCGCAGCTGGATCCGAAGCTGGTGGCGCAGCGCATGGTAGGCTGGACCGACGGCCGTGCCCGGCCCGATGCCGAGCGCTATGCGCAACTGGTTGCCCCGGCCGAGGGCCAGGATGCGCAATTGCAGGGTGGCCAGCCCTATCCCTTCTTCCTCGCGCATCCCCTGCTGGAGTCGCCCGAGACACTGGGCCCGCTCACGGACTGGCAGGTGGAATGGAAATACGACGGCATCCGCGCCCAGCTGGTACGCCGCCACGGCAGCAACTGGCTGTGGTCGCGCGGCGAAGAATTGATCACGGACCGCTTCCCCGAACTGGCCACACTGGCCCTGCCGGACGGCACTGTCATCGATGGCGAGATCGTGATCCGGCTGCCCGATTCCGGCCCCCAGGCCGACCGCGTAGCCCCCTTCGCCGACCTGCAGAAACGCATCGGCCGCAAGACGCTCGCGGCACGGCTGCTGGCCGATCTCCCGGCCGGCCTGATCGCCTATGACCTGCTGGAACAGGATGGCCAAGACCTGCGCAGCCTGCCCCAGCACGAACGACGCGCCCGGCTGGAAGCCCTGGTGCAGGCCCATGCGGCACCGGCCCTGATGCTGGCACCGCAGATTGCCGCGGCCAACTGGGATGCCTTGGCGCAATTGCGCGCCACCTCACGCGAGCGCGGCGTGGAAGGCATGATGTTGAAGCAAAGGGAGGCGCACTACGGCATCGGCCGCACCCGCAATGTGGGCACCTGGTGGAAGTGGAAGGTCGACCCCTACTCCATCGACGCCGTGCTGATCTACGCCCAGGCGGGGCACGGCCGGCGCGCTTCGCTCTACACCGATTACACCTTCGCGGTGTGGAATGCCCCCGACGAGACCGGCCAGCGCTCGCTGGTGCCTTTCGCCAAAGCCTATTCGGGCCTCACCGATGCCGAGATTGCCGTAGTCGACCAGGCCATCCGCAAGACCACCATCGAGAAATTCGGGCCGGTGCGCAGCGTCAAGCCGAGCATGGTCTTCGAGATCGGTTTCGAGGGCATCGCGCTGTCCTCGCGTCACAAGGCGGGCATCGCGGTGCGTTTCCCGCGCATCCTGCGCCAGCGCCTGGACAAGACCGTCGAAGAGGCCGATACCCTGGCCAGCCTGCGTGCCCTGCTGGGGCCTTCGGCCAGCCAGCCGGCCGACCCTCATCAGAAAGAACTGCACCGTGCCACGCAAGACGACTAAATCCCGATCCACCCAAGAGATTGCCCTGGCCCAGGCAGAGGGCTGGTTCGCCCGGCGCGGCTGGGAGGTCTTCGATTTCCAGCGCGCGGTCTGGCAGGCGGCCGTACAGGGCAAGAGCGGCTTGCTGCATTCCGGCACCGGCTCGGGCAAAACCTATGCGGTCTGGTTCGGTGCCCTGCTCCATGCCGAGCCCCGGCAGGGCCAGCCTGAGCTGCCAGCCAACACCAGCGGCCTGCGGGTGCTCTGGATCACCCCGATGCGCGCCCTGGCGGCCGATACCTTGCGCGCCCTGCAAGCCCCGCTGGCCGAGCTGCTGCCGCAGTGGCAGGCCGGCATGCGCACCGGCGATACGGCTTCCGGTGAACGTGCGCGCCAGATGAAATCCTTGCCCCAGGCCTTGGTGACCACCCCGGAAAGCCTTTCCTTGCTGCTATCGCAAGCCGATGCCCAACAGCGTTTTGCCAGGCTCGATGCCGTGATCGTCGATGAATGGCACGAACTGATGGGCAACAAGCGCGGCGTTCAGGTGCAACTGGCGCTGGCACGGCTGCGGCGCTGGCGGCCGGGGATGGTGGTCTGGGGGCTGTCGGCGACGCTGGGCAACCTGGAGCAATCGCTGCAGGCCTTGCTGGGCCCAACCGCGGCCGAACAGGGCGTGCTGGTGCGCGGCGAGCAGCGCAAGCGCATCGTCATCGATACCCTATTGCCGCCGCAACCGGCACGCTTCGCCTGGGCCGGCCACCTGGGCATGCAGATGCTGCCGGCGGTGGTCGCGGAGATCGAGGCCAGCGGCAGTACCCTGGTCTTCACCAACACGCGCTCACAGGCTGAACTTTGGTACCAGAATCTGCTGGACGCCCGGCCGGACTGGGCCGGCATCATCGCCCTGCATCATGGATCGCTGGACCGTGAAGTGCGCGACTGGGTCGAGCAGGGCCTCCGGGATGGACGCCTGAAGGCCGTAGTCTGCACCTCCAGCCTGGACCTGGGCGTGGACTTCACACCGGTGGAACGCGTGCTGCAGATCGGCAGCCCCCGCGGCGTAGCCCGCCTGCTGCAACGCGCCGGACGCTCGGGCCACTCGCCCGGCCGCAGTTCGCGCGCCACGCTGGTGCCAACCAACAGCCTGGAACTGGTCGAAGCCGTGGCGGCGCAGGATGCGGTAGCGGCCGGCCGCGTGGAGCAGCGGCCGGTACCGGAAACGCCGCTGGATGTGCTGGTCCAGCATCTGGTGACCATCGCACTGGGCGGCGGCTTCCAGGCCGATGCCTTGTTCGCGGAGGTCAGGCAGGCCTGGTCCTACCGGGACCTGCGCCTGGAACAGTGGCAATGGGCGCTGGACTTCGTGGTGCGCGGCGGCCAGAGCCTGACCGCCTATCCCGAATATCACCGCGTCACCCGGGGCGAAGACGGCGTCTACCGCGTGGAAGTCCCGGCCATTGCGCGGCGGCACCGGATGAACATCGGCACCATCGTGGCCGACGCCAGCCTGCACGTGCAGTACATGAAGGGCGGACGCATCGGCACCATTGAAGAAGGCTTCATCGCGCGGCTGCGTCCGGGTGACCGTTTCCTCTTCGGGGGCCGCGTGCTGGAGTTCGTCCGGGTGCATGAGATGACCGCCTGGGTACGCCGCAGCACGGCTGGCAGCGGGGCCGTCCCGCGCTGGCAGGGCGGCCGCATGCCCTTGTCCTCGACCCTGGCGCACGCCGTACTGGACCGGCTGCAGCAAGCCGAACAGCAGCATTTCGACGGTCCCGAAATGCAGGCCGTGCAGCCCCTGCTGGCCCTGCAGGACGCCTGGTCGGCGCTGCCGACCGGGGAGCGCCTGGTGGTGGAAGCCCTCAAGAGCCGCGAAGGCCATCACCTGTTCTTCTATCCCTTCGCCGGCCGGCTGGTGCACATGGGGCTGGCCTCGCTGCTGGCCTGGCGCCTGGCCAGCACGCGCGCGGCGACCTTCTCGATTGCCGTCAACGACTATGGTTTCGAATTGCTGGGGGCGGAGGAAGTGGAGATGCATCGACTGGCACCGCAACAGGCCCAGGCGCTCTTCAGCGAAGACCAGTTGCTGGAAGATGTCCTCGCCAGCCTGAACGCCACTGAACTGTCGCAGCGGCGCTTCCGCGAGATCGCCAGGATTGCCGGACTGGTGAGCCAGGGCTACCCGGGGCAGCACAAGAGCGCGCGCCAGTTGCAGGCCTCCTCGGCGCTGTTCTTTGAAGTCTTCCGCAAGCATGACGCCAGCAACCTGCTCCTCACGCAGGCCCAGCGTGAAGTGCTGGAACAGGAGCTGGAGCTGGAACGCCTGCGCAGTACCCTGGCCGAGCTGCGTGCGCGCACCATGACGCTGGTGCAACTGGAGCGCCCTACCCCGTTTGCCCTGCCACTGATGGTGGAACGCTTCCGTGAGAAACTCTCGACCGAAAAGCTGGCGGACCGCGTCGCACGCATGCTGCGCGATCTGGAAGGTGCCGCCGACAAGACCCCCGCTCGTGAACAAGCCAAGCCCGCCACCCGGCGCAAGGCCAAGCCCAAGACTGCCGCATGATGCAATACCCCAGCTTCGATGCCGATGGCGCCATCCTGACCATGCTGCCCGAACGCGCCCTGCTGTGGCGCGAGCGCGGCATGCTGATCCTGGCCGATGTGCATTTCGGCAAGGCGGCCGCCTTTCGGGCCGGCGGCATTCCGGTGCCGCACGGTACGACACGCGCCAACCTGGAGGCCATTGATGCGCTGGTACAGCAACATGCAGTGCGTCATATCGTGTTCCTCGGGGATTTCCTGCATGCCCGCGCCGGGCGTGCTGCAGGAACGCTCGCGGCACTGGCGCAATGGCGTAGCCGCAACGCTGGACTGACGCTCACGCTGGTGCGCGGCAATCACGACCATCATGCGGGTGATCCGCCAGAAGCACTGGGCATGGAGCTGGTCGATGAACCCTGGCGGGTCGGCCCGCTGGCGTTCTGCCATCATCCGCAGACGGTGGACGGGGCCTTTGCCATTGTGGGCCATGTGCATCCGGTGTATCGCCTGTCCTCGGCGGGCGACAGCTTGCGGCTGCCCTGCTTCGTGGTGGATGGACGCTGGGCGATGCTGCCGGCATTTGGCGCGTTCACGGGCGGCTATCGTGTCGATGCCTTGCCGGGACAGCGCATCTATCTGGCTGCCGAGGATTGTGTCTTGCCGCTGCCCGGCTGAACCGCCACGCAATACGGGGTATCATCGGCGCGCTGATAATCATACGAGGAGACAAAGACAATGACATGCAAACACCGCCTGCTGGCCCTTTCGATTGCACTCGGCCTGGGCATTCTCGCCCATGCGCCGGCACAAGCCGATGCGCTGGCCGACATCCAGAAGGCCGGCGTGGTCCGCATCGGCGTACCGCAGGACTTTGCGCCTTTCGGCTCAGTCAATACGGACCTGCAATTGCAGGGACTGGATATCGATGTGGCCAAGCTGATCGCCCAGAAAATGGGCCTCAAGGTGCAACTGGTGCCGGTGGCCAGCGCCAACCGCATCGCTTACCTGCAGACACACAAGGCCGACCTGGTCATCTCCACCCTGGGCAAGAATGCCGAGCGCGAAAAGGTGATCGATTTTTCCCAGCCCTATGCGCCCTACAACAACAGCGTGTTTGGTGTGGCGAGCGTGGCAGTGAGCGGGCCAGCCGATCTGGCCGGCAAGACCGTGGGCGTGGCGCGCGGTACCTTCCAGGACCTGCAGCTGACCGACACGGCCCCCAAGAGCGCCACCATCAAGCGCTATGAGGACAACAATGCCATGATCTCGGCCTATGTCTCGGGCCAGGTTCAGCTGGTAGGGACGGGCGACTTCGTGGCCTATGCCCTGGCAGAAAAGGCGCCCAACAACAAGCCGGTGCTCAAGTACATCATCCAGGAATCGGCCTGCAATGTAGGCCTCAACAAGGGCGAGACCGCCTTGCTGGGCAAGGTCAACGAGGTGCTGAGCGCCGCCAAGAAGAGCGGCGAACTCAATGCCATCGTGCAGAAATGGCTCAATGTGCCGCTGCCGGCAAAGATGGCCAGCACCTTCCAGTAAGCGGCAAATATGGTTGAAGCTTCATGCCGTCATATCGTCATATCGTCATATCGTCATATTGCGGCATGAAGCTTTATTTTTTGCCGTTGCAAGTGACGCAGCACATCCTGCGCGGCCAACCATCGGACGATGTCAGAACTTGCTGGACACTCCCAACCCCCACTTGCGCTCCGCATCCCCGCTATCGGGCAGCAAGCCATTCGAATAATCCAGGCTCAAGCCGACGTTCTGGTTGAAGTTGTAGGTCAGCACCGACTTCCAGTAATGAATGCTGCGATTGCCCTGCAAGGCCTTCAATCCCGTATAGGTCGTGGTGAAATCAAACGGCAAGGCCGGATTGGTGGACGACAGCGTGAAACCCGCCTGCGCGCCCAGACGGATGAAGTCGCGATGCTGGTCCACCACATCCGGATCGCCCCGGTTGATGTAGATACCGTTGCGGCTCTGGCCGATCAGGATAGGCTTGAACGCCAGCCCGTTGTTCCAGCGCAGGAAATCGTTGAGCACACCCGGCCGCACCGGCGTGAGCGTGAAGTTGACCGTCAGCAGCCGGCTGCCATCGGTATTGTTGATCAGGTAATCGGGACGCGCCGTCAGGTCTTCGGTATTGGCCGTGTCCGCATGGGCGAAATGGAAGGCCGACAGCATGCCGACCTGGCTGGTGCGCGTGGTGGTGATCTCCGGATTGCCGCTGTCGTAGTTGGTGACCCGGTTCTGCTTGAAACCGACATAAGGGACCGCCTCATAAGTACTGCCCGGCTCGCCCATGGCCCGCTTGTCCAGCGAATAGCCGGCAAAGACCACCACGTCATTGGTGCGCGACTGCGCCACATCGTCATTGGCCAGCGCTACGCGCGCACGATCCACCGAGGCGAATGCCGCCTTGTCGCGATGGTCGATGGAAAGCTGGTCGGGATTGCCGCGAATGCGCAGCGGATCCATCCAGCTGGCCTGCTGTGACTGCGCCGCCGCTGCAGCGGGGGGCGTGGCCGGACCCGCCACTGGCGTAGCGGGCGCGGTCGGTGCCACGCCCATGCGCAAGGCGGCGTCAGCATGGGCCAAGGTCGAGGCCGCCCCTGAGGCGGTACAGCGCAGCGCCACGCGGCTGTTGTCACGGAAAAAGGCCACCGCATCGCTGTGGCCACTGGGCTGGAAGCGGCCATCCTTGCCGTCCAGCAGCGATTGCACATCGGCGGCCATGTGGTCGACGTTGCAGCTGTCTCCTGTGCAAGCCTGCCCGGCTGCCTTCTCCGCAGCACGCTTTTGCAGCAGCCAGGTCACCAATGCACGCGGCGAGTTCAGCGGGGCAGGCTCCTTGCCTACCGACAGATAAGCCGTGCTCACGGGGTAGGTACGGATCAGAGTGGCGGCCAGTTGATCCTTGTCCAGGGTGTGGTCGCTGGCGCAGAATCCGCCGCTATCGGCCGCGTGGGCCAAGGTCAGGGTCAAGGGAGCGGCCAGCAGGATGGCGGCGACAGGGAAAGGGAATCGTCGTTGCATCAGTTCGAAGGGGAGAAAAGCAGGATACGGAGAGGAAGTCGGACCTCGCGGCCAGGCCCAAAGCGCAAAGGCCGGCAAAGCCGGCCCGCAGAGCAGCGTTCAGACCTGCGCCAGCGGCAGGCCCGGCAAGGGACGCAATTCCAGTTGCCCCAGCAGATAGGGCTGGATCAGCAGCTTGTAGCTTTCCAGGTCGAAACCCTTGAGGCTGGCTGCCGGGCGGCTGGCCAGTTGGCGGTTGTCCCGGTCCAGCGAACCGAGATAGCGCCAATGATCGATCACATGGACCTGTTGCCAGCCATCGCCCTGCTCCACCAGCGCCATCGGGCCAGCGTAAGGCCAGGGCAGGATGCGCAGGTCTTCCAGGGCCTGCATCAGCCGCTGCTGGTGCTGCTCTTGCGATTCCTCGCCGGTGCAGGCACCACGGCAGCGGCGGATCTGGCGGCCGAAACAGGCCATGCCAAAGCCCTCGGCCTGCTCCATGCCGGTGGCGATGGAGCACAGGCCGTGACGCTCCACCATCTTTTGCAGCGCTTCCTGCGCGGCACGCTCGCTGGTGTAGATACCGAACAGATTCTCGGCACGGCTGAATTCACGTTCCTCGACCTGCGCCACTTGCGGCTGGCCAGCTGCGTTCAGGCGCAGGGTGAACAGGCCGCGCTTGGTGCGCTGCTTCTTGTTGTGCGAAGGGCGCAAGTCGCGCAGCAGGCAGTTCTCCAGCAACACCGCGCCCAGTTCACCGGCAGTACGGCGGCATTCGATACGGCGCGTCTGGCCGATCAGGAATTGTTCTTCATGATTGTGCAAATGGGCCAGCACACGGCTGCGCAGGTTCACGCTGCGGCCCACGTAAAGGGCCTGATCGTTCACTCCGCGCAGAATGTAGACGCCGCAGGCGGCCGGCAAGGCTTCGATGCTGGCGCGGTCAATGTGCAACGGATAGCTGAAGGTGGCGGCGCGATGCGCTGCGGGCTGTGGCGCATTGAAGGTGGCGCGGCGCAATTGGGCATGGCGCATGCCGCGTTGACCTTCCTGCTCCAGCAAGCGGTCCACCAGCGCGGCGGGCAACTTGCGCGGCTGGGCCGTGTGCAGCGCTGCCGGTGCCTGGGGCATCAGGGCGGGCATCACGGCTTGCAGGGGGCGGGTAAACAGCTGGGTCAGCGAAGTGCGGTGGCTGATGGTATTCATGGCGCTGGCCAAATCCTTCTTGTTGTTCATGTCACGGCGAGGCGTGCTCTGTCAGGTTGCAGACGGCCCGCAAAGACAGGACCATCAAGTTAAAGTGGATTATGAAGTTGGCCCTCTTGCGCCACAGTCGGCAGGAAGATGAAGATCGTGTAGGACATTGCCGCCTTGCAGAGCTTGCGCAACGGCTCAAGCCGGATCGAAAGCGTCCAGCATGGCCCGGGTCAGGCGCTGGGGCGCCTTGCCAAAATCGGCCCAGGGGTCGCCCTGGGTGAGGCTTTCCAGCCTGCCGGGCATGGTCGCCACACGAAAATGGTCCGCAGTAACGCCCTGCTCCAGTTCTTCCCATGTGATCGGGACGGAGACCGGTGCCCCATCCCGTGCCCGCACCGAATAGGCCACCACCGTCGTCGCCCCGGGCGCATTGCGCAGATAATCGATGAAGATCTTGCCGGCGCGCGCAGCCTTGCTCATCCGGGCGATGAAGCGGTCCGGCAACAGTCGCGCCAGGTGCGCGGCAAGCCGATGCGCCCAGTCCTTGACGACGTCCCAGTCATGCTCCGGGCGGATCGGCACCATCACATGCAGGCCCTTGCCACCGGAAGTCTTCAGGAAACAATCCAGGCCAAGTTCCTGCAGCAGCCCGCGTACCAGCTGCGCCCCCTCCACCACCGTGGACCAGGCCACATCCGGCGCCGGATCGAGGTCGAAAACCACCCGGTCCGGCTTGTCCAGCGCCCGTCCGGTGGCACCCCAGGCGTGCAGCTCCAGCACGCCCATCTGCACTGTCGCCACCAGGCCGGCGATGTCGTTGACCATCATGTACTGCGCCTTGCCCTCGCCTTCCGGGACCTCGATGGTCTCGATGGCCTCAGGCATGCCTTGGCCGGTGTGTTTCTGGAAGAAGCACTTGCCCGCATGACCGTCCGGGCAGCGCACCAGCGACAAGGGGCGCTGCTTGAGCTCGGGCAGGATCCAGGGAGCGATGCTCTGGTAGTAGCGCGCCAGCTCCAGCTTGGTCAGGCCGGTATCGGGGAAGAGAATCTTGCCGGGATGGGTCAGCTTGACGCCCGCGACCATGACCGGTTTGGAGAGGTCCTGCACGGGTTCGCTGCGCTTGCGACGGTGCGAAGTGGCTGCAGCGGTGGCTTCTTGCGGAGGCTTGTCGCCCGCTACGGCGGGTGTTTCGCGCATGATCTCTTCCGGCTTCTTGTCCTCTCGCAAGGCGACGAAACTGCCATGGCGCAGGATGCCGGACTGGGTCCACTGCGCGAATTTCACCTCAGCCACCAGTTCAGGCTTGAGCCAATGCACGCCGCGCCGCTGCTGGCCAGTAGGCGGATTGAAGAAGGCGGGCTCATCCTGCTCCCGCTGGCGAAACTGTTTGAGCATGCTGGCCAGCAAACGCTCATCAAAGCCTGTGCCCACGCGCCCGGCGTATTGCAAGCGCCCCTGTGCGTCATGAACGCCGACGAGGATGGCACCAAAGCCGCTGCGCTGCCCGGCTGGTTCCGTATAGCCGGCAATGACGAACTCCTGCCGTTGTTCGCATTTGACCTTGAGCCAGTTGCGATCGCGCCGTCCGCTATAGGGAGCGTCGGCACGCTTGACCACGATGCCCTCCATGCCGTGCTGGCAGGCGTGGCGAAATACTTCATCTGCGTGCCCGGCGATATGTTCGCTGTAGAGCAGCAAGCCCTGCTCGTCACTGCCCGGAATCACTTCGCGCAGCAATTCCTTGCGCTGACGCAGCGGCAATTGGCGCACATCATGGCCATTGAGGTACAGCAGATCGAAGGCATACAGCGCCAGCCGGATCCCGTTGGCCTGCTGGCGGTCGCCACGGGCCAGGTTTTGCAGCGCTTCGAAGCTGATACGGCCCTCGGCATCCAGGGCCACCACCTCCCCATCGATCCAGGCCTGGTCAACCGGCAGCTTTGCCAACGCCTCGACCAGGACAGGCCATCGATGGCTCCAGTCCAGCCCCTCGCGGGTGTAGATGGCCGCTCGACCAGCATCGATGCGGCACAGGCCGCGATAGCCGTCGAATTTCAGTTCGCTGAGCCATTCTTCGCCTTGCGGTGCGCTGTCGGCCAGTGTGGCCAGCTGTACCTCGACCTTGTCGGGCATGGCGATTTCCGTGCTGGCTGCATCGTCATCGCGGGACGACTCACTGTTGAGCTTGCCTGCTGGCGCAGCATCGCCCAGGTCCTTGACGCTTTCCGGACGGAGCTCGGTAATGGCGGCAGCACGGCCGGTTTGTGCGGCGTCATCGTCTTCCTTGATGAGCAGCCAGTTTTCCTTGCCATCCTCGGCCGGTTTGCCCATGCGCACCAGCGCCCAGCGGCCTTGCAGCTTTTCGCCTGAAAGCGCAAAGCTGAGATGTCCTTTCTTGAGGCCGGCATGCGGGTCGCCATGCGGCATCCATTGCCCGCGCTCCCACAACACCACATGGCCGGCACCGTATTGATGCGCCGGGATATCGCCTTCAAAGGTGCCGTAATCGAAGGGATGATCTTCTACCCGCACCGCCAGGCGCTTGTCATGGGGATCGAGGCTGGGGCCTTTCGGTACGGCCCAGCTCTTGAGGACGCCGTCCAGCTCCAGCCGGAAATCGTAGTGCAGGCGGCGCGCGTGGTGGCGCTGTATGAAGAATTGCAGCGGCTCGGTCGCCTTTTCTCCGCCTTTGCGTCCCTGCTTCGTTTCATGGCCTGAAGGTTCCGGCGTGATGCTGAAATCGCGCTTGGCGTGATAGCGCTCCAGCGCTGAAGGCGTGCGGCTCATGCCTGGGCCCTCCTGGCGCTGCTGCGTGCGGTGGTGCTGCGCGCTGAACCCTTGCTGGTGGCGGCCTTGCGGCGGACTGTGGTCTTGGTCTTGGTTTTGGTAGCCGTGCCAGCTTCACCCTTGCTGGTGGTGGCGCGTTTGGCGGCCGGCTTGCGATCGGCCATCTTGTGGACCTTGGCGCCTCCCTCTCCTGCCTTTTCCTTGGCTGGGGCCCTGGATTTACCCCGGCCTTCCAGGCTGCTCTTGAGCAAAGCCATCAGGTCCACTACCTTGGCCCCGCTGCTGGCCGGGGCGGCCGCCTCGTCGGGCTCGGCCACTGCGTGGGTCTGACGGCTCTTGATCTTCTTCTGGATCAGGGTCAGCACATCGTCGCGATAGGTGTCATGGAACTGTTCGGGCTCCCAGTCTGAAGACATGTGATCCACCAAAGCCCGTGCCATCTCGACCTCCTGCTTGGTCACCGCCGACTTCTTCGACTTGCGCGACGGTACCGGCAAGTCATCCGGCGCGCGCAATTCGCTGGGATAGCGCAAGGTGATCAGTTGCAGCATGTCGCCTTGGGGGATCAAGGCGGCCAGGTGCTGGCGGGTGCGAATGACGATCTGGGCAATGGCCATCTTGTCGCTGGCCAGCAGGGTCTCGCGCAACAAGGCGTAGGCCTTGTCGCCGCCCTTGGCGGGGGCCAGGAAATACGGCTGCTCGTAGTAGAGGATAGGGACCTGCTCGCGCTCCACGAAGCTCTGGATGTCGATGCTCTGGGTGGCCTCCACATTGGCCTGGCGCAGGTCTTCATCGGACATGAGGACGAACTGGCCCTCCTCGTATTGGTAGCCCTTGATGATGTTTTCCCAAGGGACTTCGCGCCCGGATTTCTTGTTGTAGCGCTTGTAGCCCACCGGGGACAGGTCGCGCTTGTCCAGCAGGGTGAAGTCCAGCTCATCGTGTTTTTCGGCGGTATAGAGTTCGACCGGGATATTGATCAGCCCGAAGCTGATCGCTCCCTTCCACAGTGCGCGTCGCATCGCTTTCTCCGCAAGTTCGCTGATGGGCCGATTATCAAATTCCCCGGCCGGCGGCGCAGTCGGACTGGTGATGAAGCCCGCGTAGGAATGTGCCGGGGCCGCAGGCCATTGCGGGTTTTGCGGTCTCCCGCCCGATCTTCTCCTACATGGATTTACCGCACATGCCGATACAGCCCCGCCACCGCCGGACTTACTCTTGAGCGATTCCCTCCCCCTCCCAGGAGCCGCCATGCCCGCTACCGTTGCAGACATCCTCATCGACACGCTCTACGAAATCGGCGTACGCCAGATCTTCGGCGTGGTCGGTGATGCCTTGAACCCGCTGACCGACGCCATTCGACGCGACAAGCGCATCGAATGGATCGGCGTGCGCCACGAAGAAGGTGCTGCCCTGGCCGCCGCCGGCCAGGCCAAGCTGACCGGCCGCCTGGCCGTATGCTGCGGCACCACCGGCCCCGGCGCCAACCACCTGGTGGCCGGACTCTACGAAGCCCGCAAGGATCACGCCCCCGTGTTGGCCATCTCGGGTGGCGTGCCGGCTGCCAAGCGCGGCACCGACTACTTGCAGGAAAATTCACCCGACATGCTCTTTCGCGATGTGGCCGCCTACAGCCAGGTCATCACCAGCCCGGAACAGGCACCGGCCGTGTTCCACCAGGCCATCGCCCAGGCCTATGCCCAGCGCGGCGTAGCGCACCTGAACATTCCTGCGGACATCATCGGTGCCAAGGTCAGCGGCAGCGTCCCGAGCATTCATACGCTGCGTGAGCGAAGTGAACTGGCGCCACCGGCCGCCGATATCGCCGCTGCCGCTGAACTGATCAACGCGGCCAGTTCGGTCGCCATCTTCGCCGGTAATGGCTGCCGGGGTTCCATTGACCAGGTGCTGGCGCTGGCCAGCAAGTTGCAGGCCCCGGTCATGCACACTTTCCGTGGCAAGGATCTGGTGGCTTATGACCATCCGCACTGGATCGGCGGGGTCGGGCTCATTGGCGGCGCGCCGGGTACCGATGCATTGCATGGCGCAGAGGTGATGCTGATGCTGGGCTCGGATTATCCCTATTCGGAATTCCTGCCGACCAAGTCCAAGATCATCCAGGTTGACGAACGCGGTTTCGTGCTCGGTCGCCGCGCCCCGGTCACGCTGGGCATTACCGGCTCGGTGGGACCGTCCGTGCAAGCGCTGCTGGAAAAAGTCGAGGGCAAGACCGACGGCAGTTTCCTGCAAAAAGCCAATGCCGATCGTGAACGCTGGAACAGCAAGCTGGACAACGCCGCCGAGATCAAGCGTCATCACAAGAAGATCAAGCCGCAAAGCGTGGCCCGTGCCTTGAGCGACCTCGCTGACGACGATGCCCGCTTCGTCATCGATACCGGTGTAGTCACGCTCTGGTGTGGCAACTGGATCCGCCAGCGAGGCCAGCAGCGCCTGCTGGCCTCGTTCAACAATGCGGCGGTGGGCACCTCGCTGGGCCAGGCCAATGGCATCCAGGCACTGGACCGCAACCGCCAAGTGATCGTGGGTGTGGGTGACGGCGGCTTCACCATGTTGCTGGGTGAATTCATGACCAGCGTGGAGCACAAGCTGCCGGTCAAGGTGATTGTCTTCAACAACCGTGAATGGGGGCTGGTGCATCTGGAAATGGAAGAAGCCGGCATGCCCGCCTTCGAAGGCTCGGAATTCCCCAATGCCGACTTCGCCGCCTTCGCCCGTGCCTGTGGCGGCCAGGGCTTCACGGCGCGTACACCGGACCAGTTGCAGGAAAGCCTGCAGCAACTCCTGGCCGCCCCTGGCCCGGCGGTGCTGGATGTCTTCATCGATCCGGCCGAGCTGCCTGTCATGCCGCACATCAAGATGGAGCAGATCTGGAAGTTCGGCCTGGCCAAGGTCAAGGAAAGCCTGATTGCCATGCAAGGAGGATGAAACATGGACACCATCGAACAGCAACGAGAAGACTACGCCAAACAACTGCGCGCGCGTTTTGAAGAGTACAAGCGCTGGGCCATCCAGCACTGGCCAGTGGCCGAACAGCCGCTGGAGGACAGCGCCTTCATTGCGGCCGAACGGGAACTGGAACTGCTGACCGGCACCATGCTGCATCCTGGACGCAAACCCGACGGCATACCTGCCGGCGGCGCGCAGCAGGCGCAGTTCGAGGACGTGACGCCAGCGCCCTGGCCTTGAAGCCGGTGCGAGGGAGATGCTTCCTCGCGCATTCTTACGCGCGGTTGCGCCTCCCGCTTATAGGGCTGCAGCAGCAGGCGCAGTAAGCTTCATTTCACAGGCTGCACCGCTGCCAGCCCATTCCATCAGACCAGAAGGAGAACAGCATGAGCGCAAGCAAATCCGGCAAGGACCATCGTCCCAACCAATACGACACCCCGTCCGAAGTGGCCCTGGATGAAGCCAATGAGATGAGCTTCCCGGGCAGCGATCCGGTGTCCACCTCCAACATCACGCGCATCGAAAAGGCGCCCGAGATGGACAAGGCCAAGGACGACCACCAGAACAGCCACCGGGTCAAGGAAAACACCCCCAAGGCCAACTGATCCCGTTGCGCCCGATTCCTGGGCGGCCGGTGCATGCCGGCCGCCTTTCTTTTATGAAGGGAGAAACATGATGAGCAATCGCTACAACCAATTGAAGGTCGCCGTGCTGGTGACCGACGGCTTCGAGCAGGCCGAACTGCTGGAACCGAAAAAGGCGCTGGAAGCTGCTGGTGCCACCGTCCACATCCTCTCCGACAAGAGCGACAGCGTGCAGGGTTTCAAGCACGTCGACAAGGGTGAAGTGGTCAGCGTCGATGGCAGCCTGGATAGTGCCAATCCGGCCGATTATTCGGCCGTGCTGCTGCCGGGTGGCGTGGTCAATGGCGACGCCATGCGCCTGCTGCCGGAGGCCCGCAATTTCGTGCGCGCCGCCAATGATGCCGAAAAGCCCATCGCTTCCATCTGCCACGGCGGCTGGCTGCTGATCTCGGCCGGCATCGCCAAGGGCCGTACCGTCACCAGCTGGCCCAGCCTTCAGGATGACTTCAAGAATGCGGGCAGCCAGTGGGTGGACCAGGAAGTGGTGCGTGATGAAAACTTCGTCTCCTCGCGCAAACCCACCGATATCCCTGCCTTCAACAATGAATTCATGAAGCTGCTGGATGAACAGCAGCGCCGTGAACAGACCAGGCAACCGGCTGACGCTGCAGGCGATGTCCCCGCCTCTGCTGACGGCGCCTCCAAGCCGCAACTGTCGGCCAAAGGCAGCGCCCCGGCCGCGCCCCCCAACCATGAAAGCGAAGCCTTTGCAGTCGCCCATGGCGAATCGGCGCAAAGCGACGGCTAAAGGCGTCATCAGGCCGATATGAAGGAAAAAGATCGAGGGCTTGTCCCTCGATTTTTTATGGGCCGGTCAAGCATGGACTTGCAAGCGCGCGAAGGCAGCATGAAGGAATTGACCAAAAACCCTCAGCCCCTCAGCCCTGAAAACAAGAATGCCGTCCGGATCACGCCGGACGGCATTGGCACAACCGGGGATGCCAGGCCGATGGCCCGGCCTTCATCGGCGGCCTACCCCCGGGGCTCCCCCTGATGCTTGTGCATGGCTTCGGCCAGCAACGCCAGGGCAGCCTTCTCGGCCGCCTTGCGCTTCTTGCAGATGCGCACAGGTTGTGCACCGAGGTCGTGCAAATCCATATGCCAGAGTTCATCGATACGGGTATCGATGTAGGCCACGTATTTGTGCTTGTCCAGTTTGGTGACGCGGGGCATGAAGTGACTGGCTTGCTGCAGTTCAACGGAGCGGGCGAAGTGTTTCATGGCAAGTCTCCAGGCCACACGGGCGTGAGGCGGACGGCATGACAGGGGTGGGAGTAAAGCTGACTACAGCTTAGTCGATCAACGCTGCAAGGGAAGTTTTATTTCATTTGCAGTGCTGATCGGCTGAAGGGATGACGATTATTTCTTGGCGGCATCCACGGTTTTCTTCAGGTCACGACCCATTTGCAGGTGTTCCTGCAGGCCTGGCAGGGTCTTGCTGGCAAAGGTCTTCACATCCGGATCCTGCGCTTCCTTGGAAGACTTCTGGAACAGCTTGACCGCATCTTCATGGGCGGACACGCCGATCATGCTGGCATAGCGCTTGTCGAAGGTGTTGCCCTTGAGCTTTTCCAGGATGGCGATCTTGGCGCGCTGGGCCATGCTGGGTTCGGTCGGCAGGGTGACATCCTTGCTGGAGGCCAGTTGCTTGAGTTGTTCGTCGACCTTGGTGTGCTGGTCGATCATCTTCTGGGCGTAATCCTTGACGGCCTGGTTGCTGCTTTTTTCCAGCGCGATCTGGCTGGCTTCGATTTCAGCATGGCCGGCTTCGGCGGCGTTGGTCATGAAGCTCTTGTCCTTGCTGTTCACGGATTCGGCGGCCGCATTGAAAGACAAGGCGGCACCCGCCAGCATCATTACGCCAGCGCCGATCAGGCGGCGGCCGGTAGTGGATTGCAGGCGAGCTTGGGTGGTCGGTTTGATTTGCATGGGTAACTCCTTTGGCTTGTGGATGATGAGCTGCGGCCGATTTGCGTATGGCCGGAATGTTTTCACTGTAGTCAGGAAGGCAGCCCGCCAACATCAGACAGTGCCAATGACCGATGTAAGAATCGATGAGCGCGGCCCAGCGCCGTAGCTTTCCAGCTCTACTGCTGGCGGCGCCGGTTGCGCAGGTACAGCACCTGGCCCAAGAGGGCAGTGAAAAGCAGGAACACGTTGGACACCACAAACACCCAGTCCCCCTGCAGCACGCTGTAGGTCACGAAGCCCGCCGACGCGGCAAGCTGCCCGGCAAAGAGCCAGTGCGAGACGCCCTGCGTGGAGCGGCTGCGCCATTGTTCATAGACCTGGGAGGAGATGGTCAGCAAGAGGATGAGGGTCGCGCCCCAGCCAATGAGGTCGGTGATCTGATCAGACATGATGGTCAACAGGAGCCGCTGGGGCCTGGAAGCTAGTGGAGAGCCGATGGTGGACCAACGCGGCGGCGCCCACAGTCGGCCGCTGCCGCGAGGCGTTGTAGGAAGTCTCGCCGGCCCGATTGAGACCAGGGTGGGAGCATTCGCACGGCCATGCGGGAATCGGCCGACCCGACAAAGCGCTCATGCGGCATTGCGGCATCCGGTCCACTTCCCTAGTCTGGAACTGGAATTGAAACAATTCACCCACCCACCAGGAGATCAACATGCACGCTACCCGAACCATTGCCGACGTCATGACCCGCGGCGCCCATACCTTGAGCCCTGACGATTCCGTCATCCGTGCCGCCCAAGCCATGGAGTCATTGGACGTGGGAGCCCTGCCCGTCTGCGACGCCGGGCACAACCTGGTCGGCCTGGTCACCGACCGCGACATCGTCTTGCGCGCCGTGGCCCGCAATCGCCTCTCCGACAGCCTTCCCTTGACCGAAGTGATGAGCCACGATGTGCTGTGGTGCTATGAAGATGAGCCGGTTGATGATGTGCTCGATGATATGGTGCAGCGCCAGATCCGCCGCCTGCCCGTGATGGACCGCGAGAAAAACCTGGTCGGCATGGTGAGCCTGGGCGACCTCGCCGCCAAGACGCAGAACAGCGGTATCGGCGGTGCGCTGGCCGAGATATCGCTGCCGGCGGCACCGGTACGTCGCAAGGAAGGGGTGTCGCCTTCTGGCGACTATGAACTGCCGGAGGTGCGCAACAGTGACATGCACGAGGTCAATATCGGCCGAAGCTAAGGCCGGCGCGGCTTTGCGGGGCATGCAGCAAGCATTGGTGTAGGTGTTTTCCTACGCGTTTATTGGAGAATGTCCGATCTTCTTTTTTGCGCTGCATCGCTACTATGCATCTCAACGAACTCGAAACCGAGGACCCCACATTCCGATACGAACGTCCCCCTCCGTCGTGTCATGAATAAGGTCCATCCCCCATCGGTTTATCCCCACGAGTCGTTTTCATAAGCAGAAATTCTCCGACGATTCCCCCGATCTCGGCGTCTTATATCCCTCCCCCTCAGGCCGCCTCCCCCAGGCGGCCTTTTTTTTATCCTCGTCTCATCCTCGTTTTATCCTCATTTTCAGCTGCCGCGCACCGCAATATAAGCCAGTGCATCCGCATAGGCCAGCTCACTGGTGGCACGCAACATGCTGCAGACATGCGTGGAGACCGCTTCATGGGGCGCCTGGGACGAGGCGCCAATGAGCACGATGCCCCGGAAACCGCCCTCCTCGGACTGTTGCACGCCGGGCTGCATGAGGGGGCCGCCTTCCGGTCCACCCGGGGGACCGTTCAGTTCGCCCAGCTTTTCGCCGCCTGGAATATCGATGGGGATGCTCATGGTGTGCTCCTCTGTTGAAGGTGGAAGGCCCGGTTCAGGCAAGCCGGTGCGACCCGCACCCTGACGCATGTCAGGCATTGCTGCATCCTTCCCCGCACCGGGCCAGGAAGAAGTATTCTTGTCAGCATAAGAAACACTGAAGGCAAAGGCAGCAAGAAGCCACCGCCGATCTGCGTAGGAAGGGGCGAAGATGAGCCTGTTCCGGTTGCAGCCAACGGGGACGCGGGGGCCGGGGATGCTGCCGCCTGGTGTTGTAGCCCCTATGTCTGGACCCGTCATGCCCATCGATTACCTGCGCCGTCTCACCAGTCCGGCGCGCACCGACCTTTCCAACCGCCACCTGGGGCGTTCGCTGGCCTTCATTGCGGGGGCCGTCAATGCCGGGGGCTTCCTGGCCGTGGGCCAGTACACCTCGCACATGTCGGGCATCGTCTCTTCGCTGGCCGACAACTTGGTCCTGGGGGAAACCCTGCTGCTGGTAGCCGGCGCCAGTGCCTTGCTGTCGTTTTTGCTGGGCGCGGCCTGTTCGGCGGTGATGATCAACTGGGCCAGGCGGCGCGGCCTGCACAGTGAATACGCCATGCCGCTGATGCTGGAGGCGATGCTGTTGCTGTGTTTTGGCATCCTCGGCAGCAACCTGGAGAATCACCGGCTACTGTTCGTGCCGGTGACGGCGGCCTTGCTGTGCTTCGTGATGGGTCTGCAAAACGCCATGATCAGCAAGATTTCACGTTCCGAGATCCGTACCACCCACGTCACGGGCTTGGTTACCGACATCGGCATCGAGATCGGCAAGATGTGCTACTGGACGCTGGCACCGCGCCAGCCCGGTGAGGCGGCGGGGGAAGATCCCGTGCCGGGCGCGCGGCGCAAGTTCATGCTGCTGTCCTCGCTGTTGCTGATGTTCTTCCTGGGCGGCGTGGCCGGTGCATTCGGCTTCAAGGCGCTGGGCTTCCTGGCGACCATGCCGCTGGCGGCCGCCCTGTTCCTGCTGGCGCTGGTGCCGATGATGGATGATCTGGCACGCAATTGAAGTCTCCCCCGGGGGAGTCGGACAGCAGGCAACAAAAAAGGCGCTCAACGCGCCTTTCGTTTTATTTTTATCAGTGTGGTGCACCGCCCGGTTCCTGAAGCCAGTGGAGCGCAGGGTCCTTCGTTGGAACTGCGGCCTGATGCCATCAGGGGCCATGGTACGGCGGCTGAACCGGCCTGAGGTGGCCGCTGATGAAACTTTCGCTCAGCCTTGCTGCTGGGGATTGCTGTCCGACTGCTGCGGCTGCTGGGCGCCATTGCCCTCTTGTGGCGTGCTCTGGTTCATTTGCGGCTGGGCCGATGCGGTGGCGCCGTTGCCACCATTGCCGTTCTGTGCCGCGGCAGCCGCTGCTGCATTCTTGCGGCCATGGCTGTTCAGACCACCTTTGCGTCCGGCTTCCCGGGCTTCGGCAGAGGTGAACTCATGGGCGGCACCCTTGGCGTGGGCGGCCTTGCCTCCCATGCTGGCGATCTGACGCTGCTTCTCCCTGTCCATGGCGGCAAAGCCGCGATTGCTGTTCCCCGGATTCTGTGAATTTGCCATGTGTGACTCCTTGTCTTGGATGATCGAATGGAGCAGACATTTGCCAGCCCGCAGCCCTACTGCCCTGCGCGAGCACGCGGATGGCAAGCCAACCTTTGTCCACGCTTGCAGTGTAAAAAGCCTCACTGATCCTCACTATCGGAAGAGCTCCCCAGCCAAGGTCAGCAATGACTGACGGACATGTAGGAAGACATGAAGATGAGCTTTGCTTTTCGGTATGGATTCCCTCGATTTCACCTCAACCAGGCATTGCAAGAAGGAAACTTCACCCACTTTCAGGCGGGCAGTCAGTTTTTTTCACACCCCAAAACAATTACTGTATATTTATACAGTCTTTGCTTTTATCTGCATTTTCTTTTGCCTCGCACCCTCGATTCACTTCCCATGTTGACACCCGGCTCTCCGGTCCGTCGTCCGGAAATCATCCACCCCTCGCTCTGGCTGGCCTCCCAGCTGGCGCGCGGCGGTGCGCGTGGTGTCTCCAGCGGATTCGAGGTACTCGATGCCGAGCTGCCCGAACGCGGCTGGCCGCCCGGGGTGCTCATCGAGCTGCTGCTGCCCCAGGACGGCATCGGCGAGCTGCGCCTGTTGCGCCCGGTACTGGCACGTGCGCCCGCGAATGCCCGGCGCCCCGCGCGGGCTGACCGCATCGCGCTGCTGCAGGCCCCGCACCAGGTCAATGCCCCTGGCTGGGCGCACATGGGGGTGGATGCGTCACGGCTGCTGCAGTTGCGGGCCGATCATGCGGCCGACGCCTGCTGGGCTGCCGAGCAGGTCTTGCGGGCCGATAGCTGCCAGGCCCTGCTGATGTGGCAGCCGCGCTTGCGCAAGGGCGACCATGACCTGCTGCGACGCCTGCATGTGGCGGCGCAGGCCGGGCAGACCCTGTTCTTCATGCTGCGGCCGCTGTCCTGCGCCCGCGAGCCTTCACCCGCACCTCTGCGGCTGACCCTCAAGTCAGCGAGGGACGGGCTGGAGATCGGTTTTCTCAAGCGCCGCGGACCGCTGCGCGAACAAAGCCTGTTTCTCCCTTTGCTGCCTTCACCGAATTTGCAACGCCATGTCACCCCTGTGGATCGCCGTACACCTGCCACTGCTGCCGCTGGAAGTCTTCCGTCCGAACTGGCTGGATGAGGCCCCGGCCGTGGTCTTCGAGCGCGACCGCGTGGCCGCCCTGACGGCACCCGCGCGCACGCTCGGCGTGCACGAAGGCATGCGGCGCGGGGGAGTGCAATTGCTGGCCCCGCAAGCGCATCTGAACGAGCGGGACATCCTGCGGGAACAAGCCACCTTGCAGCAGGCCGCCCTGGCCCTGCTGCAATACACGCCCCAGGTCACGCTGGCCGAAGAGGCCTGCATCCTGCTGGAAGTGGGTGCCAGCCTGCGCCTGTTCGGCGGGATCCGGGCCTTGTGCCGCAAGATCCGGGGCACCATCGCCCGCATGGGTCTGTCGGCCACCCTGTCCTCTGCCGTCACGGCGACCGGATCTTGGCTGCTGGCACGCTACGGCTACGTGCGTACCTTGAGCCACCGTTCCCTGCAGCGCCGCCTGGACCGCTTGCCAGTCGTTCTGCTGACTGCCGCGCGAGCCCATCTGGAATGGCTGCACGGGCTGGGCTGCCGCCAGCTGGGCCAGGTGCAGCGCTTGCCCCGCCCCGGCTTGCAGCGCCGCTGCGGCAAGGAGATGCTGGCCATGCTGGACCGTGCCTATGGTGCCGCGCCCGAAGTACATGAATGGATCGTGGCGCCGCCGACCTTCCAGGCCCGGGTGGAGCTGCCGGACCGCATCGACCACACCGATATCCTGGCCACCTATGCCCAGGGCTTGCTGGCCCAGCTGGCCGGCTGGCTGACCGCACGCCAGCTGGCCATCAAGAAGCTGCGCCTGTGGCTGGAACATGAACGCGGACGACAGGCCGTAGCGCCCACCGAACTGCAGGTGGCGCTGTCGGTCCCGGCCTGGCAGGAAGATCATCTGCACACCCTGGTGAAGGAAAAGCTGGCCCGTTCTTCCCTGCCCGCCCCGGCCATCGCCCTGGGGCTGGCCGCCGATGAACTGGAAAGCCAGCAGGCGGCCAGCGAGATGCTCTTCCCCGAACCCGGCGGCAGTGCAGAGGATCACCACCGCCTGCTGGAACTGCTGGTGGCGCGCCTGGGCGCGGACAAGGTGCAGCAGGCCGCCCCGCGCGCCGATCACCGGCCCGAGATCGCCAACCGCTGGTGCAGCGTGATGCAGAGCCCCGCCAGTCTGCCGGCCGCCCTGACTACCGATGCGGCGCGATTGCCGCCGCGTCCGCTGTGGCTGCTGGCTGAACCCTTGCCCTTGCGGATGCAGCAGCACAAGCCCTTCTATCGCAGCGTGCTGGAATTCACCTCGCCGCCAGAACGTATCGAAGCCGGCTGGTGGGAAGGCCGGCCATTGACGCGCGACTACTTCACGGCGCGCGATGCCAGCCATGCCTATTACTGGATTTTCCGCCAGTGGCGCGGCGGCGAGTGGTCCGACGAAGAGCCGCAGTGGTTCCTGCACGGCCTGTTCGGCTAGGAGCGCAGCATGCAAGCTTCCCTGCCCTTGGGCGTACCCCAGACCGGCCTGCCCGACTATGCCGAACTTTATTGCCGGACCAACTTCAGTTTCCTGCAAGGGGCATCGCATGCGCAGGAACTGGTGGAGCGCGCCATCGAACTGGGCTATCGCGCCCTGGCCATCACCGACGAATGCACCATGGCCGGGGTGGTGCGCGCCCATGCCGCCTGGATGGAACAGATCAATCGCGGCAAGGCCAAGGATTTCAAGCTGCTCATCGGCAGTTGCTTCCGTTTTACGTCCTTCAAGGACGATCCGGCCCATCCCCTGGCCAGGATGACCCTGGTGGCGCTGGCCCGGAACCGCGAAGGCTATGGCAACCTCTGCGAACTCATCACGCTGGCGCGCACCCGCGCCGAGAAAGGCAGCTACCTGCTGTCGCCAGAAGACCTGAGCCAGCCGCCGCCCGCCCTGTCGCACCTGCGCACCCTGCCCGATTGTCAGCTGATCCTGGTGCCGGACTACCCGGCCGATGAAGAAACGCTGGATGCACAATTGCGCTGGTTCGTCCCGCTGGCCCCCGGCCGTTCGTGGGTGGGCATGACGCGCCTGTACCGTCCGCTGGACGACCTGCACCGCGCTGCCATCGATGCTGCCGCACGGCTGCACGGCTTGCCGCTGGTGGCGGTGGGTGATGTGCAGATGCACCAGCGTTCACGCAAATACCTGCAGGATGTGGTCACGGCCATCCGCGTCGGCAAGCCGGTGCAGGAATGCGGACTGGCCCTGGCCCCCAATGCCGAACAGCACCTGCGGCCACGCATGCGGCTGTCGCTGGTGCACAGCCCGTCCACCTTGGCCCAGACCCTGGCGGTGGCGGCCGGTTGCCAGTTCAGCCTGGCGGAATTGCGCTATGAATATCCTGACGAACTGGTGCCGCTGGGCATGAGTCCGGCCGACTACCTGCGCCAGGAGACCCTGGCCGGGGCCGCCAAACGCTATCCGCAAGGACTGCCGGGCGAGGTGCGCGCCCAGATCGAGATGGAATTGTCCCTGATCGCCCAAAAGGAATATGAAGCTTATTTCCTGACGGTCTACGACCTGGTCAAGTTTGCCCGTTCGCGCGGCATCCTCTGCCAGGGACGCGGCTCGGCCGCCAACTCGGCGGTGTGCTACTGCCTGGGGGTGACCGAAGTCGATCCCACTTCGACCCGGCTGCTGTTTGCCCGCTTCATCAGCGAAAAGCGCGAAGAGCCGCCCGACATCGACGTGGACTTCGAGCACCAGCGCCGCGAAGAAGTGATCCAGCACATCTACCGCAAGTACGGCCGCCGCCGCGCCGCGCTGGCGGCCGCCGTGCACAGCTACCGGCCGCGTGGCGCCCTGCGCGAAGTCGGCAAGGCGCTGGGCGTGGATGCGGCCATCGTCGATACGGTGGCCAAGTCGCAGCACTGGTTCGACAGCCGGGAAGAATTGCTGGCCCGCTTTGCTGAGGCCGGGCTGGACCCGGAACTGCCGCAGATCGGACTATGGGCCAGCATCACCGGCAAGCTGCTGCGCTTTCCGCGCCATCTGTCGCAGCACACCGGGGGCTTCGTGATCGCGCGCGGACAGTTGTCGCGGCTGGTGCCGATCCAGAATGCGGCCATGGAAGAGCGCTCCGTCATCGAATGGGACAAGGACGACCTGGAGTCGCTGAAGCTGCTCAAGGTCGACGTGCTGGCGCTGGGCATGCTGACCGCCCTGCGCCGCTCGCTGGAACTGGTGAGCCTGCGGCGCGGCCTGCCGCAGGTCATGCAGATGTACGACATCCCGCGTGAAGATCCGGCCACTTTCGAGATGATCTGCAAGGCCGATACCATCGGCGTATTCCAGATCGAGAGCCGCGCCCAGATGAGCATGCTGCCGCGCATGCAGCCGCGCACCCAGTACGACCTGGTGGTGCAGGTGGCCATCGTGCGGCCGGGCCCGATCCAGGGCGGCATGGTGCATCCCTACCTGCGGCGGCGGGAATTGGTGCGCAGCGGCGGCAGCTTCGAGTATCCGGACAACACCAGCAAGAGCGGCAAGATCAGGAAGGTGCTGGAGCGCACCTTGGGCATCCCGATCTTCCAGGAACAGGTGATGGATGTGGCCATCGAGGCCGCCGGTTATTCCCCCAGCGAAGCCGATGACCTGCGCCGCTCCATGGCCGCCTGGAAGCGCAAGGGCGGCATGGGGCCGCACCATGAACGGCTGGTGCTGGGCATGACCGACAATGGTTATTCGCGTGAATTCGCCGAAAGCATCTTCAACCAGATCGAAGGTTTCGGCGAATACGGTTTCCCCGAAAGCCATGCCGCCAGCTTTGCCCTGCTGACCTATTTCAGCAGCTGGCTCAAGTGCCACGAGCCGGAAGCTTTCCTGTGCGGGCTGCTCAACAGCCAGCCCATGGGCTTTTATTCGCCCTCGCAATTGATCCAGGATGCGCGCCGGCATGGCGTCAAGGTCCTGCCGGTGAACGTCTTGCGCAGCCGCTGGGAATCCATCCTGGAGCTTGACCCGAGCGGCCAGGCGCGTCCGGCCGTGCGGCTGGGCATGAGCCTGTTGCGCGGCATGCCCGAACAGGCGGCGCAGCGTATTGAGCAGGCCGGTGCCGAACGTCCCTTTGCCGATGTCGATGACCTGGCCCGGCGCGCCGGGCTGGACCGCCACGCCCTGCAGGCGCTGGCAGCGGGCGATGCCTTGCGCGAGCTGGCCGGGCATCGGCGCGCTGCGCTCTGGCATGCGGTGGGCGCAGTGCCCGACCGCGACCTGCTACGCACGGCACCGCGCGGCGATGACACCGTAGAACTGGAGGCACCCGGCGAAGGCGACCAGATCGTCGACGACTATCGCGCCATGAATCTGACGCTGCGCCGCCATCCGCTGGCGCTCCTGCGCCCGACCTTGCAGCGGCGGCGCTTCATGAGCGTGGCCGACCTGAACACCTTGCAGAACCGCCAGTTCGCCTGTTGCTGCGGCATCGTCACGGTGCGCCAGCGGCCGGGCACGGCCAAGGGGGTGATCTTCATGACGCTGGAGGATGAGACTGGTTCGGCCAATGTGATCGTCTGGCCTTCGGTACTGGAGAGGCAGCGCAGCGAGGTCTTGAATGCGCGCTTGCTGGGGGTGTATGGCAGTTGGCAGTGCCATGGTGAAGTGCGCCACCTGGTGGCGGGACGCCTGGAAGACTGGACCCATCTGCTGGGCGAGCTGCAGCCGCGCAGCCGGGATTTCTTCTGAAAGTACCTTGTAAAGCAGCGTCCGGATCAGGCCGCCAATGCCATCCTGAAGGCATTGCGCCCTTCACTCTTGGCACGATACAGGGCCAGATCGGCCTCGTGAACCAGCGCATCCCAGCTCATGGACTGGCCCGGCTGCAATACCGCCAGCCCGACGCTGATGGTGACCCTCTGCCCATGCCCGAAATCGTGATTGCGCACGGTCTCCAGCAGATGCTGGGCGATCTGGCGTGCCTGGGCTTCGGACCAGTCCGGGAAAACTGCGCAGAATTCCTCCCCGCCGTAGCGGCCCACCATGCCGCCCTGGCAGCACTGCTCGCGCAGCAAGGCACCGATGTCGGCCAGCACGCGGTCGCCCACCAGGTGGCCGTGGGTGTCGTTGATGTGCTTGAAATGGTCCACATCGATGAAGGCCAGCGTCAATACCCGCCCGCCCTGCACCGCCCGGGCCAGCACTTCTTCGCCACAGCGCACCAGCTCGCGGCGGTTGAGGGTACCCGTCAGTTCATCTTCGGTCGCCAGGCGCTGCTTGTCGGCCAGCAGGCGTTCGAAGTAGATCATCATCAGCGATACCGACAGCAGCAAGGAGCCGCTGATGGGAATGAGATAGATCAGTGCCACGCCCAGGTTGCTCATCTCCGGCGGCATGAACAGTTCGGGATGCGACAGCGAGATCACGAACCGGCTCACCAGGGTGGCACTGAGGATCAGCAAGGCACCGATGCCGGTACAGCGGCCAAAGGTCCAGCGCGGGTAGCGCTTGGCCAGTGGTCCGGACATGCCCTTGAAGAACTCAAGCAGCACCAGGCAAAACACCAGTTGCAGCCCACCCACGGCCAGGAAGGCGCGTTGAGTGAAATCGGCCCCGCCGACCAACAGGCCCGTAAAGCTGACGGCATAGCCGATGATGATCATGCACGGCCAGTCCCGCGACTGGCGCTGGTAGAAGCTGCGCAGGCCGCACCAGGCCACGATGCCGGAAGAAAACACCAGCGTATTGCCCAGCAACAAGCCCAGCAAACGCAGGTTGCCCTCCAGACCACTGTAGACCGCCACGGTGATGCAGATCCCCAGCGCCGAGAACACCCCCGACAGCGCCCACAGCCGCGTGAAGCGCTCTGACGGCGTGCTGATGAACAGCCCGGTCATGATGACGCCACTGCAAAACTGTACGATGGCCAGCGCAATGCTGGCGGTGAAAGGATTCATGCGGGTTCGCTTGTCCTCGCGGACGGGTGTAGAAGGCACCGCGGCGGGCGATGCGGAAGATGCGCTCACAAGCACATTGGCAGCGTCCTCAATGGCTGGGGGCTAAAGGACGGCCGGGATCGGCGGAAGTGTAACCGATGGCGCAAGCTCAGCAGTGATTTTCAGCAATTCATCAAAAAATCTGAATTTCCATGCTGGAAAACCGGGCACTCATTCAGAATTATTCACGTTCCAAGGCCCGCGTATGCCCCCACTGCCCTGAACGGCACAGTTCGTCCGTCACATCCAGCACCAGCCTTTCGACGGCGGCGGCGGCGGTAGTCAGCGGAATATTGCGCGAGGCGCACAGCACAAGGGTGCGCGAGATCTGCTCTCCGGCGATGGGGTGGGCGACCATCTCGCCGCGCTCGATGTCGGCCAGCAGCGGAGCCACCGGCAGGATAGTGGCGCCGATATCGGCCAGGATGGCGGATTTGAGGATGGCCACCGAGTTGATCTCGATGACGTTGTCCAGGCTCATGCCTTGGGCTCGTACCAGGTTCTCGATACGCGGGCGCACCCCATGGGCCAGGCCGGGCAGGATCAGCGGAGCCTCTATGGCCTTTGCCAGCGGCACGCCCTTGCGGCCTTTCACCCCATAGCGCGACTTGGCGCGGGTGATGTACATCATCTCTTCCTCGATCATGGGCGTGGCCGCGAAGGAAGACAGCTGGCCGTCGTCAAACAGCACGGCCAGGTTGATGCGGCCGGACTTCAACTGGGTGATGAGGTTGCCCGTCAATTCCTCGGTCAGCTGCAGGGTGATCTCGGGGTAAATCGAGCGCACCGCGTTCAACAGCGGCAAGGCCAGCGCATTGGAGACGCTCTGCGGAATGCCCAGCGCCACCGTCCCCGAGGGTTTGTCGGTGGATTGCGCTACGGCCTGCTTGGCGTCCTGCACCTGCTTCAAGATCGCCAGGGCGTGCTCATAGAAAACCTTGCCGGCATCGGTAGCGATGACCCCCTGGGCCGAACGATGCAGCAATTGCGCCGCCATCTCGTCTTCCAGCTGGCGGATCTGCTGGGTCAGCGCCGGCTGGGCGATGTGCAGCACACGCGCCGCCCGCGACAGCGAACCGTGATCGACGATGGCCACGAAGTAGCGCAGTTGGCGTAATTCCATGCGGTGGGCTTCCTGCTTGACGATAAGTAGTTAAATAAATTGACAGCCTCAATGACAAGCTGCTTACAAGCCTGGCCGGCTGTTGAACATGCGCGTGCGCGCATTCTCGATATGGCCGCGCATGGCGCGCCGGGCGCCTTCCGCATCCTGCAGCCGGATCAGCTCGAAGATCTGGCGGTGTTCATCCATGGCATCCTGGGAGCGCTTCCAGGGCGGGATGTGCATCAGGTGGCGCAGCATGTTCACGGCGTGGCTGACATCGTATTCCAGCGTCTTCATCACCTGCACGAAACGCTGGTTGCCGGTGGCCTGGGCGATGGCTTCATGGAAGCCGAAGTCGTAATGATGGGCGATGGCGCCCACCCGGTTGGCTTCCTCGAAACCCAGCAGCAAGGCGTCCATCTGTTCCAGGTCCTGCTTGTTGCGCCGCAGGGCGGCCATGTAGGCGCATTCAGGCTCCAGCACCAGGCGCAGTTCCAGGCCGTTCATGATGTGGCCGATGCGGGTCTCGGGTTCGCCATCGGGCCGGGCCGGCGCCAGTCCCGCCTTTTCCTTCACATAGGTCCCGGAGCCGCGCAGGGATTCCACCAGTTGATCCTCCCGCAAGCGGTCCAGCGCCTGACGCACCACCGGGCGCGACACCTCGAACAGCGTGGCCAGGTCGTTTTCCGAAGGCAGCTTGCTGCCCACCGCAATGCGCCCTTCGACGATGGCATGGAACAAGGTTTCATAGACGCGTTCAGCGAAGCGTTCCGGCCGCACCGGGCCCAGCCCGGCAGCAGCCAGGCTCAGGATGTCGCCGGAAGCGCCGGGGCGCGGGGACTTGCTCGATGAAGGCATCCAAACTCCACTTGGGCAGCAACTGAAAAGAACAGCATGGGCCGCATGGTAGCGGATTTGTCGGCCTCACCGCCAGCCATCAGGCGCAAGCAGTCAACAAAGTAGTAAATTCATTTGACATCTTGCATGCACAGGCTTAGATTCAGGCACAACAAAAACAGCAGCACATGACAAGACACCAGGAGACAAGCCCTTCCCGGCCCCCCGTTCGGACTGCCCGTCCGACGCCGGCCCGCGCATGCATGGCGTGCTTTCCTGCTGTTTCCCTGTACTGCTCCTCTCCCTGATTCGCCTCCAAGGACCGCATCGCCATGAAACAGCACTTCATCGACAACCGCTGGGTCGTCCCCGCCTCCGGCGAAAGCATTCCCGTCATCGATCCCTCCGATGGCCAGGCCTTCGAGGCCATCGCCCGTGGCAACGCCGCCGACATCGAGCAGGCCGTGAAAGCGGCGCGCCGTGCCTATGAAGGCGCCTGGGGCAAGCTTTCCGCCGCCGAACGCAGCCGCCTGTTGATGAAGCTGGCCCACAAACTCCAGGATCACCAGGAAGAACTGGCCCAGCTGGAAGGACGCGACTGCGGCAAACCCATGAAGCAGGCACGTGCCGACGCGGCGGCCATCGTGCGCTACTTCGAGTTCTATGCCGGGGCCGCCGACAAGCTGCACGGCGACACCATTCCCTACCAGGCCGGCTATACGGTGCTGACCCTGCGCGAGCCGCACGGCGTGACCGGCCACATCGTGCCCTGGAACTACCCGATGCAGATCTTCGGGCGCTGCGTGGGCGGTGCCCTGGCTGCCGGCAATACCTGCGTGGTCAAGCCGGCCGAGGATGCCTGCCTGTCCATCCTCCGGGTGGCCGAACTGGCGGCTGAGGCGGGTTTCCCCGAGGGTGCGCTCAACATCGTCACCGGGTATGGGCACGAGGCCGGCGACCTGCTGGTCAAGCATCCTGACGTGGACCACGTGTCCTTCACCGGCTCGCCCAACGTGGGCAAGCTGGTGGTGCGCGCGGCCGCGGAACATCACACGCCGGTTACCCTCGAACTGGGCGGCAAGTCGCCGCAGGTGGTGTTCGAGGATGCCGACATGGACGCCCTGCTGCCGGTGGTGGTCAATGCCATCGTGCAGAACGCCGGCCAGACCTGCTCGGCCGGTAGCCGCCTGCTGGTCCAGCGTGGCGCTTACGAGCAGGTGCTGGAGCGGCTTGCCGGGCTGTTCTCGCAGCTCAAGGTGGGGTCCTCGCAGATGGACCTGGACTGCGGCCCGCTGATCCGCAAGACCCAGCAGGAGCGCGTGGCCGGTTTCCTCTCGGATGCGCGGCGCGATGGCATCGCGCTGGTGGCACAGGGCGAGATCGCGCCCGGCGCCCCGGCCGGCGGTTTCTACCAGGCCCCGGCCCTGCTGCGCGACGTACCGCCGCAGCACCGGCTGGCGCAGGAAGAAGTTTTCGGTCCGGTGCTGGCAGCCATGTCCTTCGAGGATGAAGCCGAGGCCATCGCCCTGGCCAACGGCACCGACTACGGCCTGGTGGCCAGCGTCTGGACCCGCGACGGCGGCCGCCAGTTGCGGCTGGCGCGCGCCATTCGCAGCGGCCAGGTCTTCATCAACAACTATGGCGCCGGCGGTGGCGTGGAATTGCCCTTCGGTGGCGTCAAGGCCAGCGGCCACGGGCGCGAAAAGGGATTCGAGGCCCTGTATGGCTTCACGGTCCTGAAAACCATCGCCATCCGCCACGGCTGACCTCCCCCTCACTCAACACACGCAATTTCCAAGGAGACACATCATGCGTTTGCAAGACAAGGTAGCCATCGTCACCGGTGGCGGTTCGGGTTTCGGTGAAGGCATCGCCAAGGCCTATGCCCGTGAAGGCGCTTCCGTCGTGGTGGCCGATATCGGCGAAACCGGCGGCCTGCGGGTGGTCGAAGAGATCAAGGCGGCGGGCGGCCGTGCAGTCTTCGCCAAGGCCGACGTCTCCAAGCGCGCCGACATGGACCAACTGCTGGCGACCGCCCTGGAACACTTCGGCAAGCTCGACATCGTCGTCAACAATGCCGGGACCACGCACCGCAACCGTCCCATGCTGGAAGTGGAAGAAGACGAATTTGACCGCGTCTATGCGGTCAACGTCAAAAGCATCTTCCTCTCGGCCAAGACCTTCGTGCCCTACTTCCGCCAGGTCGGCGGCGGCGCTTTCGTCAACATTGCCTCCACCGCCGGCGTCCGCCCGCGTCCGGGCCTGACCTGGTACAACGGCAGCAAGGGCGCCGTCATCACCACCAGCAAATCGATGGCGGCCGAACTGGGCCCGGACAAGATCCGCGTGAACTGCGTCAATCCGGTCATCTCGGCCACCGGCCTGCTGTCGGAGTTCATGGGCGTGCCCGACACCCCGGAAAACCGCAAGAAGTTCGTCGCTACCATCCCCATGGGCCGCTTCTCCACCCCGGAAGACATTGCCAATGCCTGCCTGTACCTGGGCTCGGATGAAGCGCAATTCGTCACCGGTGTGTGCATCGAGGTCGATGGCGGGCGCTGCGTGTAAGACCGCATTGCAAAAATCTTCATGCGATCGGTGAGGATATTGATTTGACAATGTCCTCACCGCGCCTACAATGCGTGGCACCGTCAAGCGGTCACAAAGAACCGTCGGCGTACAACAACGACACGTCAAACAATATCTGGAGCGAGACATGACCTACCAAGCAGGCGCAGCCGCCAGCGGCGCACGCGCATCCTTTGAAGACGCGACCTACAGCAAGGTCACCTGGCGGCTGCTGCCGCTGCTGTTCCTGTGTTATGTGGCTTCCTACCTGGACCGGGTCAACGTCGGCTTTGCCAAGCTGCAGATGCTGCAGGACCTGAAGTTCAGCGATACCGTCTATGGCCTGGGCGCGGGCATCTTCTTCCTGGGTTACTTCGTCTTCGAAGTGCCCAGCAACATGATCCTGCACAAGGTCGGTGCGCGGCTCTGGATCGCCCGCATCATGATCACCTGGGGCATCATCTCGGGCGCGATGGCCTATGTCACCACCCCGGAAATGTTCTACATCATGCGCTTCCTGCTGGGGGTGGCCGAAGCCGGCTTCTTCCCGGGCGTGATCCTGTATCTGACCTACTGGTATCCGGCCGCGCGCCGCGGCAAGATCACTGCGCTGTTCATGACCGGCATCGCGCTCTCGGGCGTGATCGGCGGACCGCTGTCGGGCTGGATCATGCACGCCATGCCGGGCGTGTGGGGTCATACCGGCTGGCAGTGGATGTTCATCCTGGAAGCCATTCCTTCGCTGATCCTGGGCGCCCTGGTGATCCTCTACATGAAGGATCGCATCCGTGACGCCGAGTGGCTCACCGAAGACGAAAAGCGCCTGCTGGAAACCAACATCAGCCACGAAGAAAGCCAGAAGGAGCACCTATCCCTGGGTGCCATGTTCACCAACGGCCGTGTCTGGCTGGGTGCTCTGATCTACTTCTGCTTCGTCATGGGCCTGTATGGCGTGAGCTTCTGGCTGCCGACCATCATCAAGGCCACCGGCGTCTCTGATCCGCTCAACGTGGGCCTGCTGACCGCCATTCCCTACGCCTTCGCCGCAGCCGCCATGGTGTTGATCGGCCGCAGCGCCGACGCCCGCCGCGAACGCCGCTGGCACGTGGCCATTCCCGCCTTCATCGGCTGCATCGGCCTGCTGCTGTCGACCCTGTACGGCCACAACACGGCGCTGGCGATGGCCTCGCTGACCCTGGCCAGCATCGGCATCCTGACCACCCTGCCGCTGTTCTGGAGCCTGCCGACCGCCTTCCTGTCGGGCACCGCCGCTGCGGCCGGCATCGCGCTGATCAATTCGCTGGGCAACCTGGCCGGTTTCGTCAGCCCCTTCCTGGTCGGCTGGCTCAAGGACACCACCCAGAGCACCAATGCCGGCATGTACGTGCTGGCGGCCTCGCTGGTGATCGGCGGCCTGCTGACCCTGAGCTTGCCGGCCAAGCTGGTCAACAAGTAATCCTCGTGCTGATACGCAAACGGCGGCTCGCTGCAAACGGGCCGCCGTTTTTGTATCTGCGATCTGCGAACAAGGTCACGGCTGTCTGGCCGATTGCGGTTCCAGCAACTGGCGCATGGCCAGCCGCACCAGTTCGGCATGCGCCGCCTGCGGAAAACGCTGGCGCTGGCGGGCAATGAGCTGCTCTACCCGCGCCCGGTCGCCGTGGCAGAGTTCGGTCATGCGGGCGGTCATCTCCAGATAGCCCTGCGGATCGGACAAGGGCAAGTCCTCGCGCTGCACATGGCGCAGCCAGGCGCGATCGGCGGCGTAGAGGGCGAGAATGGCGAGGCAAATCAGCAGGGTCCAGAGCAGCATGCACATCTCCCGGTCAGCGTTCGGCTAGAGCGGCGATTGTGCGCGCACGCGGCAGGCACAGCCATCGCGGCTGCGCGAGAAATGCCGCCTTTCATCCGCCCTGTCTTCAGAGCGCCAGCCACTCCTGCTGCAAGGCCGGGTCCTTCGCCAGTTGGACGGGCGTCCCTTCGAAGACCATCTCGCCGCGTCCCATCACATAGACCCGCTGCGACATCTCCAGCGCCAGCGCCTGCTTCTGCTCGATCAGCAGCACCGCCACCTGGCGCTGGCGCAGCAGTTCCAGGCAATGCGCCACCTGCTCGACCATCTGCGGCGAGAGCCCTTCGGTCGGTTCGTCGATGAGCAGCAGGACCGGATTGCCCATCAGCGAGCGTCCCAGCGCCAGCATCTGCTGTTCGCCGCCCGACAAGGCGCCGGCGGCCACCTTGTAGCGCCGTTCCAGGGCCGGGAAGAGTGCGAGCACTTCGTCTTCACGCCAGCCTTCGGCCACCGCCGGCCCGCGCTTGCGGCCCAGCAGCAGGTTTTGCTGCACGGTGAGTGCGGGAAAGACATCGCGGCTTTCCGGCACATAGCCGATACCTCGCTGGGCGATGGTGTAGGTCGGCAGCCCGGCCAGGGGACGGCCCTCAAAATCGATGTCGCCGGTACTGCGCACCTGGCCCATCAGGGCCTTGAGCAGGGTTGATCGTCCCGCGCCGTTGCGGCCCAGGACACTGACGATCTCGCCGCGCCCCACCTCCAGCGACACGCCATGCAGCACATGGCTCTGGCCATACCAGGCCTGCAAGTCATGGACCCTGAGCAGCGCAGGGGATTTATCCATGGCGCCTCCGGTCCAGATACAGCGCCTGCACATGCGGATTGGCGCGGATGCGCTCGGCGCTGTCGCAGGCGATCACGCGGCCGTTGTCCATGACCGCGATGCGGTCGGCCAGGCCGAAGACCACCTGCATGTCATGCTCCACCATCAGCAGGGTCTTGCCGACGGTGACCTCGCGGATCAGCGCCACCATGGCCGCACTCTCGGCGCGGCTCATGCCGGCGGTCGGTTCATCGAGCAGGATCACGGAGGCGTCGGCCGCAATGGTCACGGCCAGCTCCAGGGCGCGCTGCTCGGCATAGCTCAGTTCACCCGCGACCACTTGCGCTCGCGCGGCCAGGCCGACCTTCTCCAGTACCGCCAGCGCCCGCTCGCTGGCGTCGCGCAACCGGCCGATGCGGCGCCAGAAGGCATAGCGATAGCCCAGCGTCCACAGGAGCGCGCAACGCACGTTCTCGAAGGCGCTCAGGCGCGGGAACAGGCTGGTGATCTGGAAGCTGCGCGCCAGGCCCAGGCGATGGATCTGTTGCGGCGGTGCGTGGGTGATGTCGCGCCCATGCAGCAGCACCCGGCCGGCATCGGCACGATAGCGGCCCGAGATGACGTGAAAGAGACTGGACTTGCCCGCCCCATTGGGCCCGATCAGCGCACAGCGCTCGCCGGGCTGCAATTGCAGGTCGACGCCGCGCAGGATCTCGCTGCGATCGAAGGCCTTGTACACACCCTGCAGGATCAAGGGAGCCGGCGCAGTCATCGCGGCCTTCCGTGGCGATGCCAAGCCATGAGCATCGCTGTTCCCGCCACCATGCACAACACCGCGATCACCCACGGAAAAGGCGCATGCACGTCGATGCGCCAGCCCGACAACAGCAAGGGCGCGGCACCTGCGCCTGTTTCGGCCAGGCTGCCCAGGCTGGCCTGATAGGCCATTTCGGTGGCCAGGATGAGCCCGGCCAGCGCACACAGTGCCCCTGCCAGCCACAGCCCCAGGCGCAGCGCGCGGCTGGCATCGATGTCGCCATAGCGCAGATGCCAGGCGCGGTCGATGAGGCTGGCCAGTCCGCCCGGCGTGGTCATGACGATGAGGATGAAGAACGCGCCCAGGTAGAACTGCCAGGCTTGCGTATAGGCCGACAGCCAGGAAGAAAACAGCACGCCCACCACGCCGCCCACGATGGGCCCGTAGAAATAGGCGGTGCCGCCGATGAAGGTAAAGAGCAGGATGGCGCCCGAGCGCAGCGCGCCCACGTATTCGGCGCTGACGATTTCGAAATTGATGGCCGAGAGCCCGCCCGAGACCCCCGCAAAGAAGGCCGACAGGATCAGCGCCAGGTAGCGCACCCGTTGCGGGTCGTAGCCGATGAAGGCGGCGCGTTCGGGGTTGTCGCGCACGGCATTGAGGATGCGGCCCAGGGGCGTGTGGCGCAGCGCGCAGATGGCCATGGCGCAGACCAGCAGCCAGCCGGCGATCAGGTAATACACCTGGATCTGCGGCCCGTAGCTGATCCCCAGCACGGGCTCGCCGATGACGCGATTGCCGGAAATGCCGCCCTCGCCGCCGAAGACCTCGGGAAACATCAGCACGCAGGCCGAGACCAGTTCCACCAGCCCCAGCGTGATCATGGCAAAGGTGGTGCCGGCGCGGCGCGTGGTGAGATAGCCCAGCACCACCGCACAGAGCGCTCCGGTCAGGCCGCCCGCCAGCGGCACCAGCGTCATCGGAAAGGCCAGCACGCCATCGGCCATGCGGTTCATGAGATGGATGGCCCCGAAGGCCCCCAGCCCGGAATACACCGCATGCCCGAAAGAGAGCATGCCGCCCTCCCCCAGCAGCATGTTGTAGGAGAGGCAGAGCAGCACCATCGTGCCCATCTGCGAGAGCAGCGACAAGGCCGCACTCTGCGCAAATACCAGCGGCGCGGCCAGCAGCACCAGGGCAAAGAGCAGCCAGGGAAAGACCATCCGCCGCATCGCTCAGCCCTCCCGCCGGCCCATGAGGCCCTTGGGACGCACGACCAGCATCACCACCAGCAGCAGGTAGGGCAACACCGGTGCCACCTGCGCCAATGTCAGCCGCGCCAGGGGCGCCAGCGCGCTGCCGGACGGAACCTGCAGCCCCAGGCTGGCCAGCGAGACATCCAGCGCCACCGCAAAGGTCTGCATCATGCCGATCAGCAGCGAGGTGATGAAGGCCCCGGCCAGCGAGCCCAGGCCACCTACCACCACCACCACGAAGATGATGCTGCCCACGGCGGCGGCCATCCCCGGCTCGGTGACGAAGGCATTGCCGCCGATGACACCGGCCAGTGCCGCCAGCGCGCAGCCGCCGCCAAACACCAGCATGAACACGCGCGGCACGTTGTGGCCCAGTGCCTCGGCCATCTGCGGATGGGTCAGCGCGGCCTGGATCAGCAGTCCGATGCGGGTATGGCGCAGCAGCAGCCACAGGGCCAGCAGCATCAAGGCCGCCACCAGCAGCATGAAGCCGCGATAGACCGGGAAGGCGGTGGAATACAGCGTAAACAGCGTGCCATCCAGTTCGGGCGGGATGCGGTAGGGCACGGGCGAGCGCCCCCAGACCAGTTGCACCAGTTCCACCACCAGATAGGACAGGCCGAACGTGAACAACAGTTCAGGCACGTGCCCGTAGCGATGCACGATGCGCAGGCCGTAATGCTCCACCAGCGCGCCCGCCACGCCCACGATCAAGGGCGCCAGCAACAGCGCCCACCAGAATCCCAACAGCCCGGCCAAGGCATAGGCGACATAGGCGCCCAGCATGTAGAAGCTGGCATGGGCGAAGTTGGGCACGCCCATCATGCTGTAGATGAGCGTGAGGCCCGAGGACAGCAGAAACAGCAAAAAGCCGTAGCCCAGGCCGTTCAGGAAGGTGATCAGCGCGAATTCCAAATTGCCAGCCTTGCGGGGAGATGCCGTATCGAAGGGGTTGAGGGGCTTGCCGCGCCCGGCCAGGCGCGGCAGGACGCAAAAGTGGAGCGATCCTATGGGATTCGCGCTTCTCTGTCAAAATAGCGGATTGCGGCCCGGTCCGGGCTGCGCGCCACAGGCTGACCATGACGCAATCCTATCCGCTGCCCCCCTTCGAGAACCGTTTCGCCGAATTGCCGCCGGCTTTTTATACCCGCCTGCAGCCCACACCCCTGCCCGCCCCCTACCTGGTCGGCTTCAGCGACGCAGCCGCCGCCACGGTCGGGCTGCCGCGGCCGGCCGATGAGCACTTCGATTTCCTGGACATCTTCGCCGGCAACCAGATCGCACCCGGCTCGACGCCGCTGTCGGCGGTCTATTCCGGGCACCAGTTCGGGGTCTGGGCCGGCCAGCTGGGCGATGGGCGCGCCATTACCCTGGGCGACCTGCCGGCCGCCGACGGCCAGGGCCGCATCGAACTGCAACTCAAGGGCGCGGGCATGACGCCCTACTCGCGCATGGGCGACGGCCGCGCCGTGCTGCGCTCCTCGATCCGCGAATTCCTCTGCTCGGAAGCCATGGCCGCGCTCGGCATCCCGACCACGCGCGCCCTGACCGTGATCGGCTCGGACCAGCGCGTCATGCGCGAAGCCCCGGAAACCGCCGCCGTCGTCACCCGCATGGCGCCCAGTTTCATCCGCTTCGGCTCCTTCGAGCACTGGTACTACAACCAGCGCTTCGACGACTTGAAGATCCTGGCCGATACCGTGCTGGAACAGTTTTATCCGGAACTGCTGCCTGAAGAGAACCCGTACCAGGCCCTGCTCAAGGAAGTCACCCGCCGCACCGCCACCCTGATGGCGCAATGGCAGGCGGTGGGCTTCATGCATGGCGTGATGAATACCGACAACATGTCCATCCTGGGCCTGACCCTGGATTACGGCCCCTTCGGCTTCATGGAAGCCTTCGACGCCCGCCACATCTGCAACCACACCGACAGCCAGGGCCGCTACAGCTACCAGATGCAACCAAGGATCGGCCAGTGGAACTGCTTCGCACTGGGCCAGGCCATGCTGCCGCTGATCGGTTCGGTGGAGCAGACCGAAGCAGCGCTGGCCGACTATGAAGCCATCTTCCAGGCGCGCCATGCCCAGTTGCTGCACGCCAAGCTGGGGCTGCGCACGCAGCAGCCCGAGGATGAACAACTGATCGAAGCGCTGTTTGCCATCCTCCAGGCCAATGGGGTGGACTTCACCCTGTTCTTCCGCCGCCTGGGCGACTTGCGCATCGGCAATGTGGCTGACGACGAGCCCGTGCGCGACCTGATCCTTGATCGTCCTGCCTTCGATGCCTGGGCCGTGCAGTATCGCGCCCGCCTGCGCGCCGAAGACAGCGACGACGACGCCCGCCGGCTTGCAATGCATGCGGTCAACCCCAAATACGTGCTACGCAATTACCTCGCCCAGGACGCCATCGACCGCGCGCTGGAGAAGGATTTCAGTGAAGTGGCGCGCCTGCAGCAGATCCTGCAACACCCCTTTGACGAGCAACCCGAATTCGAGCGCTACGCCGCACTGCCGCCGGAGTGGGCCCGCCATCTCGAGGTGAGTTGCTCTTCCTGAGGCGGCCTCTGCAACTTTCTTCCCGGGCGGCCCGCATTTGCCCGTCGCCCGTCATCCCCAAGGAGCCAAGCATGAACAAACGTGTAGAAAAGACCGAAGCGCAATGGCGCGAACAGCTGGACCCCATGGAATACCAGGTCACCCGCGAAGCGGCCACCGAGCGCGCTTTCACCGGCCGCTACTGGGATCATCATGAAGCCGGCATCTATACCTGCGTCTGCTGTGACACGCCGCTCTTCACGTCGGACGCCAAGTTCGATTCCGGCTGCGGCTGGCCCAGCTACTTCGAACCCATCGATCCGGCCAACGTGCGCGAGAAACTGGACCGCAGTTATGGCATGATTCGCACCGAGATCATCTGCAACGTCTGCGACGCCCACCTGGGCCATGTCTTCCCCGACGGCCCGCCGCCGACCGGACTGCGCTATTGCATCAATTCGGCTTCGCTGCGTTTCGACCCCGCGTAAGCCGCTCTTCCACCGTTTCATTGACTCACTGAAGAAGCCAACCCGATGAAGTTCCTGTTCGACCTGTTCCCCGTCATCCTGTTTTTCGGCGTCTTCAAATGGGCCGAGGGCCATCCCTCGGCCGCGCAGGACCTCGTGATGCAATACCTGGGCGGGGCCATGTCGGCCGGCGCCGTCACGGCCACCCAGGCACCGATCCTGCTCTCGACGGCGGTGGCCATCATCGCCTCGCTGGGCCAGATTGCCTGGCTGCTGCTGCGCCGGCGCAAGGTGGACGGCATGCTGTGGGTGTCGCTGGCCATCATCGTGGTCTTTGGCGGTGCCACCATCTATTTCCGTGACGATACCTTCATCAAGTGGAAACCGACCATCCTGTACTGGGCCTTCGGACTGGCCTTGCTGGTGTCGCAGCTGTTCATGAAGAAAAATCTCATCCGCGTCATGATGGAAAAGCAGGTCACCCTGCCCGAACCGATCTGGCCGCGCCTGAACCTGGCCTGGATCGTGTTCTTCGCCGTCATGGGCGTGCTGAACCTGTATATCGCCTTCAATTACTCGCTCGATACCTGGGTCAACTTCAAGATGTTCGGCAGCATGGGCCTGATGTTTGCCTTCATCATCGGGCAGAGCCTGTTCCTTTCCAAATACATGAAGGACGCCGAATGAGTGTCGCTGACACGCGCGTGCAGCGCATTACCGAACGCCTGACTGCAACTTTCACGCCGCAGGCCTGTCTGGTCGAGGATGAGTCGGCCCTGCATGCTGGACATGCCGGCGCCGCCTCTGGCGGAGGACATTACAGGGTCCGCCTGGTTTCCGACTTGTTCGAGGGCAAAAATCGGTTGAACCGCCATCGGCTGGTGTATGATTGCCTGTCCGACCTGATGCAGCAGGAGATCCACGCGCTGGCCATAGTGGCGCTCTCGCCGTCAGAGGCAACGAACTGAGACCAAGAACAAAGACCGACGCCTGCTTATCAAGCCCCTCCTGTTTTTTTCTCCGTTTTGATTCATTCCTTTCTTTTCTAGGATTCAACAATGACATTCAAACCCGCTCGTCTGCTGGTGCTGCTGTTCGCCATCGCTTCCATCCCGGCCTTCGCACAAAACCTGGCCGTAGTGAACGGCAAGGCGATTCCCTCCTCCCGCGCCGAACTGATGGTCAAGCAGATGACTGCGCAAGGCCAGCCTGACAGCCCGCAACTGCGCGGCGCCATCAAGGAAGAGCTGATCAACCGTGAAATCCTGATGCAGGAAGCCGACAAGCAAGGCCTGTCCAACAGCAGCGACGTCAAGAACCAGCTGGAACTGGCCCGCCAGTCCATCGTCATCCGCGCCCTGATCGCTGACTACCTGAAGAAGAACCCGGTCTCCGACGCCGACATCAAGGCCGAATACGACAAGTTCAAGGCCCAGGCCGGCGACAAGGAATATCACGCCCGCCACATCCTGGTGGACAAGAAGGAAGACGCCGAAGCCATCATCGCCAAGCTGAAGGCTGGTACCAAGTTCGAAGACCTGGCCAAGCAATCCAAGGACACCGGTTCGGCAGCCAACGGCGGCGATCTGGACTGGGCCACCCCGGCCTCGTTCGTCAAGCCTTTCTCCGACGCCATGGTGGCCCTGAAGAAGGGTGACATCACCCAGACCCCGGTGCAGACCCAGTTCGGCTGGCACGTGATCAAGCTGGAAGACGTGCGCCCCGCCAAGGTCCCGACCCTGGAAGAAGTCAAGCCGCAGATCGCCGAAGCCCTGCAACAGAAGAAGCTGCAGGCTTACCAGGAACAACTGCGCGCCAAGGCCAAGGTGCAATAAGCCTTTCGCCCTGATCGTCGAAGGGGACGGCCGCGCGCCCTCCTCTTCATCGTTCCCCCAGCATGCCCGGCCAGGTCTCCTCGCCGGGCATGTTGCTTTTTAGCTACGATCGCACGCACAACTTCTGCACCTGCGATCAAAAAGTCGCTCGAAAACCCCGGATTTCCTCCAAAAAAGCGCTGAAATTGGCCTTCTTGTCACAGAGAAGACACAAACCAAGTTTCATAGTGAAGATTTATTTTTATAAAAGATTTATCCAATAAATTTTTCATAATCATATAAATTCACTAAATAATTAAAAAAGAGGAATTAACCTGCAGCATTTTGCGCATTTTGCGAACCATCGTTCTGATATTCTTCGATCCAGTTCCAAATAGGGACAGGCTGCGGCCGGCCACGTTCAATGCGGTCGCGGCGATAAAAGAGGTGTTTCGGGGAGAGGCACACAAGGCTGATCCGCGGCGCCATCAACAACACAACATCGTGCTTTCTGGAGAGAAACCTATGAAGAAGAGTTCCATGCTGCTGCTGGCAGCCGGCCTGACCACGGGCGGGGCAGCCTTTGCCCAGTCCACCGTGACCATCTACGGCATCGTCGACACCAGCATCCGTTACTTGAGCAGCGACAATGCCCAGGGCAACAGCAACGTGCGCGTGGACAACGGCGCGATCGCCAACAGCCGTATCGGTTTCAAGGGTACCGAAGACCTGGGTGGCGGCCTGAAGGCCATGTTCCAGCTGGAAAACGGCTTCAACGGTGACAACGGCTCCATGAGCAGCGCCAACACCATCTTCAACCGTCAATCCTGGGTTGGCCTGGGTGGCAGCTTCGGCAAGGTCTCCATCGGCCGCCAGAACACCCCGCTGTTCGACCTGCTGGCTGACCACTTCGACCCGCTGACCGTGGGCAACTACGACAGCAACTCCTGGCTGCCGGCCGCCGGCACCCTGGTGCGCAACAGCAACATGATCAAGTACTACGGCAGCTTCAGCGGCGTGAGCGTTGGCCTGTCCTACTCGGCTGGCGAACAAGCCGGTTCGGCACGTCGCGGCAGCCAGATCAGCAGCTCGCTGCAATACACCACCGGCCCCTTCTCCGTCGGTGGCGGCTGGCAGCAGACTGTGAGCCCCAATAACAGCGACAACAAGGACACCAGCTACAACCTGTCGGCTTCCTACAAGATCGGTGACGCCAAGCTGTTCGGCGGCTACTTCAACATCAAGGATGCCACCGGTACCACTGCTGCCTACATGGCCATGACCAACAGCGCAGCATCGGCTGGCGGTGTCGAAGGTGTCCAGCGCAAGGACAAGGGTTACTTCTTCGGTACGTCCTACCAAGCTACCGCCGCCCTGTCGCTGACCGGCGCCTTCTACTATGACAAGAGCCAGAACGCCAGCGTCAAGAACGTGGGCACGGTTGGCGACGGCAAGCGCTACGCCATCGTGGGCTGGGCCGAATATGCCCTGTCCAAGCGCACCCAGGTCTACACCATCGTGGACTACAACAAGGCCAAGGATGCAGCCCGCTACGAGCTGACCGGCCAAGCCGCTGGCAAGGACAACCTGACCACCGTCGGCGTTGGCATCCGTCACATCTTCTGATCCGGCTTGAGGGTGGCGCTTTCCTTCGGGAGAGCGTCATCACCCAACCCCGCAGCAGAAACAAAAAACGCAGTTCCTTTCGGAACTGCGTTTTTTTTCATCCTGCTTTTCCATCCCCTGTCCGAATGCCCCGTGCGGCGGGCAGTCGGGACAGGAAACTTCATGTCAAGCCATTTCCGGCTCAACCCACCCACTTGCGGGCATTGCGGAACATGCGCATCCACGGCGAATCCTCGCCCCACGATTCCGGGTGCCAGGACTGGGTCACCGTGCGGAACACGCGTTCGGCGTGCGGCATCAGGACCGTGAAGCGGCCGTCCGGGGTGGTCACCGAGGTGATGCCCTGGGGCGAACCGTTGGGGTTGAACGGATAGGCTTCGGTGGCCGCGCCGCGATGGTCGACATAACGCATCGCGATAATGGCACGGTCGATGTCGCCGGTCTGCGAGAAGTCGGCGAAACCTTCACCGTGAGCGGTGGCGATCGGTGCCTGGGTACCGGCCATGCCCTGCATGAAGATGGACGGCGAATCGGCCACTTCCACCATCACGAAACGCGCCTCGAACTGCTCGGACTTGTTGCGGGTGAACTTGGGCCAGGCTTCGGCGCCCGGGATCATGGACTTCAGGTTGCTCATCATCTGGCAGCCGTTGCAGATGCCCAGCGAGAAGGTGTCCTGGCGCTGGAAGAAGCGCGAGAACTGCTCGGCCAGCTGCGCATTGAAGAGAATCGTCTTGGCCCAGCCTTCGCCGGCACCCAGCACGTCACCGTAGGAGAAACCGCCCACGGCGATGAAGCCCTTGAAGTCATCCAGCTTGGCGCGATTGGCGATCAAATCGCTCATGTGCACGTCCACGGCGGTGAAGCCGGCCTTGTGCATGGCGTAGGCAGTCTCGATGTGCGAGTTCACGCCCTGCTCGCGCAGGATGGCGACCTTGGGACGCGCCGCTGCACCCAGCGACAGGTAGGGTGCGGCGATGTCTTCCTGCGGATCGAAGGTCAGCTTGGGCGTCATGCCGGGATCGGCTGCATCCAGCAGGCGTTCGTATTCGGCATCGGCGCAGGCCGGGTTGTCGCGCAGGCGGGCGATGCGCCAGCTGGTCTCGCTCCAGACGCGGTGCAGCTCGGCGCGCGGCTGGCCGTAGATGTTCTTGGCATCGCGCATGAATTCGATCACGTCGCGGTCGTTGGGCTTGCCGATGATGTGGCTGCACGCGCCCAGGTTGTAGCTGCGCAGCACGTTCATGACCTCCGACTTCTGCTCGGCCGGGACCTGGATCACGGCGCCCAGTTCTTCACTGAACAGCGCGCGCAGGGTCAGTTCATTGCGGCGCTCGGCCACTTGCGTGGTCCAGTTCTTGGAATCGCCCCAGTCGGCGGCGTGCTCGGCTTCCATGGTCAGGATGTCGAGGTTGACCGAAATGCCGGTATGGCCGGCAAAGGCCATTTCAGCCAGGGTGGCATACAGGCCGCCGTCGGAACGGTCGTGGTAGGCCAGCAGGCGGTCTTCGGTATTGAGTTGCTGGATGGCGTTGAAGAAGGCCTTCAGGTCTTCGGCGCTGTCCACGTCCGGGGTCTCGTTGCCGATCTGCTGCATCACCTGGGTGAGCGCCGAGGCACCCATGCGGTTCTTGCCACGGCCCAGGTCAATCAGGATCAGGACGGTGTCGCCCTTGTCCTTGCGCAGTTGCGGGGTCAGCACGCGGCGCACGTCGGTCACCGGCGCGAAACCGGAAACGATCAGCGAGACCGGCGAGGTCACCGACTTGGCGCCCTCTTCATCGCTCCAGGTGCTGCGCATGGACAGCGAATCCTTGCCCACCGGGATCGAGATGCCCAGTGCCGGGCACAGCTCCATGCCCACGGCCTTGACGGTATCGAACAGCGCGGCGTCCTGGCCGGGCTGGCCGCAGGCGGCCATCCAGTTGGCCGAGAGCTTGATGTCGCCGATCTCGGCGATGGGGGCGGCAGCAATGTTGGTGATGGCTTCACCGACGGCCATGCGGCCCGAGGCCGGTGCGTCGATCACGGCCAGCGGGGTACGCTCGCCCATGGCCATGGCTTCGCCCAGATAGCCTTCCAGGCCCATGGCGGTCACGGCCACGTCGGCCACCGGCACCTGCCAGGGACCGACCATCTGGTCGCGCACGGACATGGCACCGACGCTGCGGTCACCGATGGTGATCAGGAAGGACTTGTCGGCCACGGCCGGCAGGCGCAGCACGCGCTGGGCCACGTCCACCAGGTCCATGCCGGTCAGGTCGACCGGCGGCAACTGCTTTTGCACGTGCTGCACATCGCGGTGCATCTTGGGCGGCTTGCCCAGCAGCACGTCCATGGGCATGTCGACCGGGTTGTTGTTGTGCTCGGGGTCGATCACCTTCAGCTGGCGTTCTTCGGTGGCGGTACCCACCACGGCGAAGGGTGCGCGCTCGCGCTCGCAGAGGTATTTGAACAGGTCCAGGTGTTCCGGCAGGATGGCCAGCACGTAGCGCTCCTGGGATTCATTGCTCCAGATCTCGCGCGGGGCCAGGCCGCTTTCTTCCAGCGGCACCTTGCGCAGGTCAAAAATTGCACCGCGCTTGGCGTCGTTGGTGATTTCCGGGAAGGCGTTGGACAGGCCGCCCGCACCCACATCGTGGATGGACTGGATGGGGTTGTCGTCACCCAGCGCCCAGCAGGCGTTGATGACTTCCTGGGCACGGCGCTCCATTTCCGGGTTGCCACGCTGCACCGAGTCGAAATCCAGGTCGGCGGTATTGACGCCAGTAGCCATCGAGGAGGCAGCGCCACCGCCCATGCCGATGCGCATGCCGGGACCGCCCAGCTGGATCAGCAGGCTGCCGACCGGCAGGTCGTTCTTCTTGGTGTGCTTGGCCGAGATGTTGCCCATGCCGCCGGCGATCATGATGGGCTTGTGATAGCCCATGACCTGGCCGCCCACGTTCTGCTCGTAGGTGCGGAAGTAACCGCCCAGGTTGGGACGGCCGAATTCGTTGTTGAAGGCCGCGCCACCGAGCGGGCCGTCGATCATGATCTGCAGGGGCGAAGCGATGCGTTCGGGCTTGCCGTAGATGCCGCCCTGCGCGTGTTCATCGCGCTGGTCCACCGGCTGGGCCACGTCACGGGCGTTTTCCCAGGGTTGCACGGCGTGGGTGACCATCAGGTTGGAGACGGTAAAGCCGGTCAGGCCGGCCTTGGGCTTGGAGCCACGACCGGTGGCACCTTCGTCGCGGATCTCGCCGCCGGCACCGGTGGAGGCGCCCGGGAACGGGGAGATGGCGGTCGGGTGGTTGTGGGTTTCCACCTTCATCAGGATGTGGGTCAGCTCGTCCGAGGCTTCATACACGTTGCCCTTGGTGGCACCGCGCTGGTAGAAGCGCGAGACGGTCGCGCCCTCGATGATGGAGGAGTTGTCCGAATAGGCCACCACGGTGCCCTTGGGCGCCAGTTGATGGGTGTTCTTGATCATGCCGAAGAGCGACTTGTCCTGCTTTTCGCCGTCGATGGTCCAGTCGGCGTTGAAGATCTTGTGGCGGCAGTGTTCGCTGTTGGCCTGGGCGAACATCATCAGTTCGACGTCGGTCGGATTGCGCTGGGCCTTGGTGAAAGCGTCCACCAGGTAATCGATCTCGTCATCCGACAGGGCCAGGCCCAGCTCGGTATTGGCGCGCTCCAGCGCGGCACGGCCCCCGCCGATCACGTCTACCGACTCCAGCGGCTTGGCCTGCAGTTCCGAGAACAGGCCGGCGGCGTCCTGCGGGTCGCGCAGCACGGTTTCGGTCATGCGGTCGTGCAACAGTGCGGCCACGGCCGGGATGCTGGCTTCGTTGAGCTTCTTGGCACCGCCCAGCAAGCCCGTCTTGACCTGCACACGGAAGATGATGCCGCGCTCGACCCGGTGGATGTGGCCCATGCCGCAGTTGCGCACGATGTCGGTGGCCTTGCTGGCCCAGGGCGAGATGGTGCCGAAACGCGGGATCACGACGAAGGCATCGCCCTCATCGCTGCCATTGAAGGGATCGCCATAGGTCAGCAGGCCATTGAGGCGTGCCTCGTCCTCGCGCGTCAGGGCCTGGGACTGGCCGGCGTCGACGAAGTGCAGGTAGCGGCCGGACACGCCGGTGATGGCGGCATCGACTGCTTGCAATTGGGTCAGAAGGCGTTGGGTACGAAAAGCGGAAAGGGCATTGGAGCCCGGCAGGATCAGCATGGCGAGGTCGAGGCAGTTAGCTTGAATCGGGAAAACCGTCGCAGCATCGCGGCAGGGACCGGTCCACCGGCACCGGCCGGCCCCGGATGCCGCATTGCACAGTGAAAAATCGTGCAGGCCGGGGGAAGGCGGAATGATGGATCGTGCGCGCGTTTGCTGGCAGAGCCGGCATTATACAGTGGACACCGCGCCAAGTCCCGCGCAAAGCGAGCGGTCAGGCCGGCCCGCGTCCGCGCGGGCGGCACGCTGATCCACCAGGCCCTTGTCATCCGCGCTGCGTCGCCGGACGTTGTCATCCGAAGCAGAAAATGTCCACCCTTTCGGGCAGGACGCGGGTAGCCCTGCGGCAATATCCAAACTGCAAGGAAATTTCGCGGTATCATTCGGCCCGCACCGGAACCGGGCCAGCCCGGCGAGCCACGGCCGATGCCCACGACCACAGCGGCCCTGCCGCTTCCAAGACAAATAGAGTGAACAGCACACATCGACAGATCGCCGTCATCGGCGGGGGACTTTCAGGGATTTGCAGCGCCTACTTCCTGGCCGCCAAGGGCTATGAAGTCGCCGTCATCGAACGGCGCGCGCACGTGGCCGAAGAAGCCACCTTCGGCGACTCGGGCCTGTTGGCGCCGGGGGCGGCCATGCCGCTGACCTTGCCGGGCGCCATGGCGACCTTCGCCTGCCGCTTTGAGGACGAGCCGCGCGTGCTCCTGGCCTCCGGGACCGATTTCAGCCGCCGGCGCTGGATGGGCGCCACGCGCCAGGCCCAGCAACACCACTTTGCCGAAAACAAGTTGCGCCTGTCGCGCCTGTCGGCCTATGGCCAGTCCCTGACCCAGCAACTGCAGGCGCATTACAACCTCGACAACGAAAACGGCAGCGGCGTCTTCCACCTCTTCCGCCAGCCGGCCGAGGCCGCGCGCATGGAGGCCATGCAGGAAGCCGCCCGCCAATGCGAGTTCAAGCACCAGGTGCTGGACGCGGCGGCCATCCGTACGCTGGAGCCCGCCTTCTCCTCCGAAGCCAAGCTCTCGGGGGCGCTCTACTATCCCGATGACCAGGCCGGCAACTGCGTGCTCTTTGCCAAGCAGATGCGCAATGCTGCCCAGGCGCTGGGGGTGAGCTTTCATTTCGAGAGCCACGTCAGGAGCGTCAGCACCGAATTCGGCGGCCGCGTTGCCCTGCAGGTCGACTCGCCGCACCTGGCCCCGCAGATGCGGGTGGACGCCGTGGTGGTCGCCGCCGGCATGGCCAGCGCCGAACTGCTGCGACCGCTGGACACGGACCTGCCGCTGCGGGCGCTGCAGAGCTATTCGGCACTGGTGCCGGTCAAGAATCCGGACGATGCGCCCAACATGGCGCTCTATGACGACAGCTACAAGGTGGCCATGACACGCCTGGGCAGCCGCATCCGCATCAGCGGACTGCTGGGTTTCGTCCCGCCCAGCCAGACCTTGCCGCCCAAGGCCCTGCGCAACCTGCTCAAGATTGCCGGCGACTACTATCCCAATGCCGCCAATTACAACCAGGCGCATTTCTGGAGCAATACCCTCGCCCTGCTGCCGCACGGCCTGCCCGTTGTGGGGCCAACCCGGCAAGGCAACGTCTTCGTCAACGTCGGCCACGGCGCCACCGGCTGGGCGGCCAGCGTGGGCTCGGCGCGCCTGCTGGCGGACATGGTCAGCGGCGAGGACACCGAAATCCCGATCGACGGCTTGCAGCCGCGCGACGTGCTGGCCTGAGCGGCCGCAGCGCCGGGATGCAGCGCGGCCTTGGCCGCGCGCATTTTTTTCATCGCTGATTTTTCATCAATGATGTGCCTGCGCTGGCAAGACAATTCACTTAAAATCACACACGCGCTTTGCCGCCGCCTGCGCAGGTGAACATTCCTGCACCTGGCCGCCCAGCGCCGCAGCACGCCGCCTTTCCGCCACCCTCATCCAAGGCTACAGCGATCACGATCATGAGCGCGCTCCATTCCGTTGCCGAGATCCGCCACGTCGAACAACAGGCGCTATCGGCCCTGCCCCCTTACACCCTCATGCAGCGCGCCGGTGCCGCCATCGCCGAGCAGGCCCAGCAATTGCTGTGCTCGGCCACTGCCTCTTCGCCCTCGGTACTGATCCTGGCCGGCCCCGGCAACAATGGTGGTGATGCGCTGGAAGCGGCCTGCCTGCTGGAAGAAGCCGGCATCGAAGTGAGCGTGCAGCTGCACGCCGATGAAGACCGCCAGCCTGCCGATGCGCGCCGTGCCCTGGCGCGGGCGCGCGAGGCCGAGCTGGAGTTCATCGAGGGGACGGGGGATGCACCGCTGCGGGCAAGGTCGTGGGCGCTGGTGATCGACGGACTGTTCGGCATCGGCCTGACGCGCCCGCCCGGCCCGGCCTTGCGGGCGATCATCGAATACGTCAACAGCCTGCGTTGCCCGGTGCTGTCCATCGATGTGCCCAGTGGCCTCAATGCCGACACCGGCAGCATCGTGGGCGGACGCGAGGGCGTGGCGGTGCAGGCCACCCATACGCTGAGCTTCATCGGCGACAAGCCCGGACTGCATACCTGTGACGGCAGCGACCACAGCGGCCTGATCGTGGTCGATGCGCTGGAGATCGACCCCACCCTGCTGCCGCCGGCGCGTGCTTTCCTGAATGGCCCGCAGAGTTTTGCCACCGCCCTCAAGCCACGGGCCAACAACAGCCACAAGGGCAGCTACGGCGACGTCATCGTGGTCGGCGGTGCGCGCGGCATGGCCGGCGCGCCCGTGCTGGCGGCGCGTACCGCCGCCTTCGGTGGGGCCGGACGGGTGTATGTGGCCTTCGTCGACGATGGCCCGGCCTATGACGACAAGCACCCCGAACTGATGTTCCGCCTGGCCGACCGCGTCGAATTCGGCGCCAGCGCCGCCCTGGTGGTCGGTCCCGGCCTGGGCACCTCGCGCCATGCGCATGACATCCTGGCGCGCGCGCTCGACAGCGAAGCCGATATCGTGGTCGATGCCGATGCCCTGAACCTGATCTCGGCCGAGCCCACGCTGCAGCACAAGCTGCATCGCCGCAGCCAGCGCAGCAAGGAGGCCTGCAGCATCATCACGCCCCATCCGCTGGAGGCGGCGCGCCTGCTCGACAGCACCACCCAGCAGATCCAGCAGGATCGTCCGCAGGCAGCGCGTTTGCTGGCGCGCCAGTTCAATGCGATCACCGTACTCAAGGGTGCGGGGACCGTCATCGCCTTCCCCGATGGCGAGATCGCCATCAACCCCAGCGGCAATCCTGCACTGTCCACCGCCGGCACCGGCGACGTGCTCTCCGGCCTGTGCGGCGCGCTGCTGGCGCAGGGCTGGCCGACCCGGGCAGCGGCACTGGCGGCCACCTGGATCCATGGCGCCGCCGCCGACCAGCTGGTGGCTGCCGGCCAGGGGCCGGTGGGGCTGACCGCCAGCGAATTCATCCCGGCCATCCGTGCCGTGTTCAACCAGATCCTCCGAGACCATGTCCAGCGCCGTCCTGCCGTACACCCGCATCGCCCACAACCATAAGCTGGGCATCATTTTCCTCATCGCGGGCCTGTGGACGCTATCCTTGCTCGATACGGCCGGCAAGCTGCTGGCGCTGGCCGGGTATCACGTGGTGATGATTGCGTGGATGCGCTACACCATCAACCTGTTCTTCATGGCGGCCACGCTGGCACCGCTCTACCGGCGGCGTCACGGGCGCAGCATCCTGAAGTCGAACCGGCTGGGACTGCAGTTGGGGCGCGGCGCACTGCTGCTGGCCTCGACGCTGATTTTCTTCTCGGTGTTGAAGATCGTGCCGCTGGCCGAAGGCACGGCCATGAACTTCTGCGCGCCCATGATCGTGCTGGCGATTTCTCCCTGGCTGCTGGGCGAGCGCAGCTATCTGTCACGCTGGATTGCGGTGCTGATCGGTTTTACGGGCATGCTGATCGTGATCCGCCCCAGCGGCGACATCCCGCCGGTGGGCGTGGCGCTGGGCCTGGTCTCGGCCTTCACCCAAGCCTTGCTGTCCATCCTCAACCGCAAGGCCAGCCAGGCGGACAATCCGATGGTGACGCTCTTCTATGGCGCCCTGGTGGGCAGTATCGTCTCTACGCTGCTGGTGCCCTTCTTCTGGACCAGCCACACGCCGACGGTGGTCGAACTGGCGATCCTGGTGTCGACCGGCATCACCAGCACCATCGGCCATTTCCTGCAGAACTCGGCCTACCGGCACGCGGAAGCCTCGGTGCTCACGCCCTTCTTCTACGCCCAGATCATCTCGGCCTGCGCCATGGGCTGGCTGGTCTTCGGGCAGTTCCCGGACCAGGTCACGGTGCTGGGCATTGCCATCATCTGCGCCAGCGGCATCGGCATCGCTTACATCGAGCACAAGCGGGCGCATCCGCTGCCGCCGGCCGATCCGATGGAATCGGTCTAGATCGGTCTAGACCAGACGCCCGGCAGCAATGGTCAGGGTGCGCTCGCAGCGCGCCGCAATGCCGGGGTCATGGGTCACCAGGACCAGCGTGGAGCCGCGTTCGCGGTTCAGTTCGAACATCAGCTGGATGACCGATTCACCGGTGGCCGCATCGAGGCTGCCGGTCGGTTCATCGGCAAACAGCAGCGGCGGCTCGGTCACAAAGGCGCGTGCCAGCGCCACACGCTGCTGCTCGCCCCCGGAAAGATATTTGGGATAGTGCTTCAGGCGGCTGCCCAGGCCCACGCGGCCCAGCATCTGTTCGGCCTTGGCCCGCGCCTGGCTGTCCCCGCGCAGTTCCAGCGGCAGCATCACGTTTTCCAGGGCATTGAGGTGCCCGAGCAACTGGAAGGACTGGAACACGAAACCCAGCTTGCGCTTTCTCAGCAGGGCCCGACCGTCTTCGTCGAGGGCATAGATGTCTTCGCCATCGAGCCGCACGGAACCTTCGCTGGGCGTATCGAGTCCAGCCAGCAGGCCCAGCAAGGTCGACTTGCCGGAGCCGGAGGCGCCGACGATGGCCACCGTGGTCCCGGCGGCCACGGTAAAATCGATGTCGCTGAGGATGGTCAGCCGGCCGGCAGGCGCGGAGACATCGGCAACGTGTTTGGATAACTGAAGGACTTCAATGGCGGCAATGACGGCGGGACTGGCAGGAGCGGAAGCAGGCATGCAGGGCAATCGGGCAAGTGGGTCCGGGACAGGGGCGAAGCGCACGACGCTGCTTGGTGCGGCGGTGCGCCTGCTGGCGGGCGTCGCGCTGGTGGTAGCGACGACGAGCGCTTATTCTGCCCCAAAAAACCTGCTCGTGCTCGGCGACAGTCTCTCGGCCGAGTACGGCCTGCAGCGCGGCAGCGGCTGGACCGGCCTGCTGCAGCAGCGGCTGCAACAGAGCAAGGCGGATTACCAGGTGGTCAACGCCAGCATCAGCGGCGACACCACCATCGGCGGGCGCAACCGCCTGCCGGCGCTGATGACCCAGCACAAGCCGGAGGTCCTGGTGATCGAACTGGGGGCCAACGATGCCCTGCGCGGCCTGCCCCTGAAGACCAGCCAGGACAACCTGCAAGCCATGATCGACCTGGCGCGCCAGCAGAAGGCCAAGGTCCTGCTGGTGGGCATGCAGATTCCGCCCAATTACGGCCCGGACTACACGCGCCGCTTCGCCGCGATGTACCAGGACCTGGCCAAGGGCAACAAGGTGGCGCTGGTACCGTTCTTCTTCGAGGGGATTGCCGCCGATCTTTCGCTGTTCCAGGCGGATCGCATCCACCCCAATGAACAGGCCCAGCCCAAGCTGCTGGACAATGTCTGGCCGCATCTGAAACCGCTGGTCGGGGTGAAGTAAGCGCCCTCCCCGCGTCAACGCAAAGCAAAGCCCCTGTGCCATCGCTGGCGACAGGGGCTTTTCCATTGGGCGCAGGCGCTTCAATGCCGCGCGTACAACTCCAGGAAGCGCCGCAGCAGTCCGGTCGATTGCGGCGTCTCGCAGACCTTCTCGCACAGCGCCTGGGCATCGATGCCGCAGCCGCGATAGATATCGGTGTAGTAATGCAGGTGCGCGCGCACGAACTCCGGCGAAAACTCGGGATGGAACTGGGTCGAATAGACGTTGTGCTTGTGCTTGATGACGTGGTGCGGGTCCATCGGCGAGCGCGCCATGACGATGGCATCCTTGGCCGGGCGCAGCACCGACTGCATGTGCAGCATGTGGGCCGGGAATTCCGGGGGAAGCACACCCAGCAATTCATCCTGGCGGCAGCAGTCCAGCGTCTTCACATGCATGGTACCGGCGGCGCGGCCAGCCGGGTTGTAGCCGACTTCGCCGCCAAAGGCGTGGGTGAGCAGCTGGTGGCCGTAGCAGATGCCGAACATGGGGGTGTCGAGCTCGGCGGCGTCGCGGATCCATTCGGCGGTGCGCTCGCTCCAGTCTTCCTTGTCGGTCACCATGGCCGGTGAACCGGTGATGAACACCGCCCGGTAGCTGCGCGGGCAGGACGGGCGCTGGCCTTCATAGACGGTCACCACTTCGATCTCGGTGTGGCACAGGCCGGCAGCGCAGCCTATCTGGTCGGCGTAACCACCGTAGTTGGTCTTGAGTGCGGGATTGGCATCGCCGGTTTGTATGATCAGGACTGGGGCAGGCATAAAAACGTGGTCGTATTCAGGGCAAGACTCGCATCGGAAGCACTCCTCGTGGAAATACCCCCTGCGATGCTTTTCGAATGTCGACTGGAGAAAGCGACAACAAGTACGGCAGCCGTTTGTTTCCGAAACGGCGCAACATGACGTGCGGATGACAGGAATTTCATCTCGGCAGCACAAAAACTGCCTGTTCCCACTGGGTGGAAAGCTGACGAAACGCCAACGACGATGGAAGAAATGAAGCGGATTCCCCGGTGCCGGCTCCCTTGTGCATCCCGCTCGAATGCAGCGCCGGTGTCCATGATGAAACAAAAAGGGCCGCTGGAAAAGCGGCCCGTGTAAATTTTTTAGTAAATTGTGGCAGTCATGCCGACAATTCCCCGCCTTGGGGCGCCATTGCGCGCCGATTCACGATCCCGGTGCGCCATATGAACGTATCGCCCCAAAGGCGGGCCATGCCCTGCCCTTACTTGGCGGCGTCATCCGCGCTGACGGCGGCGGCCCCCTTCAACAGCTTGGTCTTGGCCTTCTCGCGCAGGTAGTCCAGGTAGCCCAGGGCTTCCTGCTGCGACAAGGCAGCCGTGATCTGTTCCTGTTCGGCCTTGCGGCGCGCGGCATCGACGGTCTTGGGCTGTTCCACCTTGGTGATGCGGTAGATCTGGTAGCCCATGCCTGCGGTCTCGGCGCCGACATAGGCCGGCAGCTTGGCGGTATCGGCCTTCATGACGGCGTTGAAGGCCTCCTGGGTCCAGCCATCGGATTTCACGCGCGAGACCACCTTGGCCTCGCTGAAGCCGGTCGCATCATCCTTGGCTTGCAGCTGGGCCAGGCGTTCCTGGCCGGCCTTGACCGCCAGGGACTGCTCTTCGGCCAACAGCACGGCCTTCTGCACGTCTGCCTTGACCTCTTCGAACGGACGCTTGGCCACCGGCTTGTAGCTGGTCATGCGGCCAGCCACCAGGGTGTTGGGGGCGGTCTGCACGGCCTCGGTATTGTGCTTGGCCTTGATCACGTCGTCGGTGAACAGGGCGGCCAGGAACTTGCCGTTGTTGTACGGCGCAGCGCCGGCGGCCGGATTCGGGTTGCGGGTCACGCCCGAGGCGGTCTGGATCTTCAGCTTGAGCTTGTCGGAGACGGCCTTGAGGCTGTCGCCGTTTTCATAGACCAGGTTGTTGAACTGGTCGGCCATCTCGGAATACTTCTTGGCGGCGATCTGCTTCTTGATCTCGCCACCGATCTCGGCCTTGACCGACTCCAGCGGCTTGACCGACGCCGGCTTGATGCCGGTCACTTCGATGACGTGATAACCGAAGTCGGATTCGACCGGATCGCTGATCTCGCCCTGCTTCAGGCTGAAGGCAGCATCGGCGAAGGGTTTGACCATGGCACCCTTGTTGAAGTAACCGAGGTCGCCGCCATTGTCGGCCGAACCAGGGTCCTGCGAATTGGCCTTGGCCAGCTTGGCGAAGTCGCCCGGGTTCTTGCGCAGCTGCGCCACCAGCCCTTCGGCCTTGGCCTTGGCGGCAGCCTTGTCGGCGGCCGACGCATCCTTCTTGACGGTGATCAGGATGTGGCTGGCGCGGCGCTGTTCTTCGGTAGCGTACTGCTTCTGGTTCTGCTCGTAGTAAGCCTTGATGTCGTCATCGGTGACGCTGGCCTGGGCGGCCACGGCGGCAGCATCCAGCACCACGTACTCGATGTCGGCCTGTTCCGGCGTCTCGAAACGGGCACCGTTCTTGTCGTAGTAGGCCTTGAGCAGTTCATCGGTCACCTTGGCCTGGCCGGCGTAGCTGTCCGGTTTGAAGTTGAGCATCTGGACCGTGCGTTCCTGATCGTTCAGGTTGGACAGGTTTTCCGCCACGGTCTTGGGCGCGAAGGCGGTGCTTTGGATGGCGGCATTCAACTGTTGCACCGCCATCTCGCGGCGCAGGCCGGCTTCATAGGACTTCTGGGTCATGCCTTGGGCGGCCAGCAGCACGCGGTACTGCTCATTGTCGAAGCTGCCGTCCGGCTTGGTCAGGCCGGGGATTTGCAGGATGCTCTGCTGCAGCGCCTGGTCCGGCACCACCAGCTTGCTGGCCACCACTTCGGCACCCAGGGCGCGCTGGGCGATCAGGTTGTCGAGGATGGCGCGGCGCGCCTGCGGGCTATCGAAGATCTTGCTGTCGAACTGATTGCCATACACCTGGCGCATGCGTTCCAGCTGCTGGCGATGCGCGGCGTCCCACTCTTCCTTGGTGATGGTCTGGCCGGCCACCTTGGCCACGCCGTTGTCGTCGGTCAGGCGGCTATAGCCTTCCAGGCCGAAAAAGGCGAACGACGGGAAGATGAACAGCAGCAGCAGGAACTGCATCAGGCGCTGGTGAGTACGAATGAAATCAAACATGTATAGCCAATCAATAAACGATCTGGTCAATGAAGGACAGCGGGGTTCAGCGCAGACTGCCGCTGGTGCGCGCCCATAAGAAAAAAGGCGAACTCGCGTTCGCCCTGATCCGGCGCAGGCCCGTCAGGCCCGGGAGACACAACGCACACCGTCGTGCTCGCGCGACATTATACACATGCCAATGCCGGGCGGCATCTTTGGCAGGGCTTGCCGCTAACGGTCCATCTGGGCCAGGGCCACGCTGCGCAGCTGGAAGCGGCCGTCATTGTTGAACAGCCAGCTCTCCGACAGTTCGATGTGGCCCTGCTTGAGCAGCGCCGGTGGCGGCTTGGGAAAGGGTGCGGCCGATTTGAGGCTGCCCAGGGCGCTGGCCTCGGCATGCTTGTCGCGGTTGCTGCGCAGGATCTCGCTCTTGACCAGGTTGCCGTCGCCATCGACCACGTACTTGATGACGATGACCGAGCGCAGCAAGGCCTGCGGGCGCTCCACGTAGACACTGGTGAAGTTGACCTGGGAAATGCGCTTGGCCAGGTCGACCTTGTAGCCGTCCACGGTGGTCGCGGTGGAGGTGGCGTCCTCGGTGGTCTTTTTCTGCTCGATCAGAGAGCGCGCCAGGGCATCGCGCTCCTGCTGGGTGCTCTCCGGTGCCGAGCAGGCCGCCAGCATGGCGGCAATGCCCACGCCCGACATCGCCAGGCGGACACCCGGCCGGCGGGCGGGCCTACCGTATTTATTCATTTTCTCCTCCTCATTACTGAGCGATCTTGCTTCACTGGCCGCAAGGCGTCAATGAAGGATAAGTGCAAGTTTGGACAGCATTGCGGCGCCCGGATTCCCTTGCAGCGGGAGCCCCCGATGGCGATCCATAGCTTCAATCTATAGCAAGGATTCCGGCCTGCTATCACAGCTGGGGGTGTCATCCAGCAGTCATATTTGGCCCGTACCATCCGCTTGCCTCTGAACAGGCCGGCCCATCCGGCGAAAGCCCGCGTGGGGACTGCCTTTGGGCAACATCGCGAACCACCCAGAAACCCGCCGAAATGATGCAGATATCCTCCTCCGCCGCCGCCCTCGCGATGCCGGTTTGCCCGCCTGATGCAGCCGACGCCGGCGAGCGCTTCCTGTCGGTGCGCAGCATCGACAAGCGCTTCGGTGCCTTCACCGCGCTGGACAGCGTTTCGCTGGAAGTGCGCCAGGGCGAGATGGTCTGCCTGCTGGGTCCCTCGGGCTGCGGCAAGACGACCTTGCTGCGCACCATCGCCGGACTGGAGCGCCAGGATGCCGGGCAACTCTTCGCCGCCGGCCGCGATATTTCCGACCTGCCGCCGCAATCGCGCGATTACGGCATCCTGTTCCAGTCTTACGCCCTCTTCCCCAACCTGACCGTGGCCGACAACGTCGCCTATGGCCTGCGCAACATGAAGCGCCAGGCACGCCAGGAACGCGTGACCGAGATGTTGTCCATGGTGGGCCTGGCCGGCAGCCAAGCCAAGTATCCCGGCCAGCTGTCCGGCGGCCAGCAGCAACGGGTGGCCCTGGCGCGTGCGCTGGCCCCCTCGCCTTCGCTGCTCTTGCTCGACGAACCGCTCTCGGCCCTGGATGCGCAGGTACGCGAGCACCTGCAACTGGAAATCCGCCGGCTGCAGAAGCAGTTCCGCATCACCACCCTGATGGTCACGCACGATCAGGAAGAGGCCATGGTCATGGCCGACCGCATCGCCGTCATGCAGCACGGCCGCATCGAACAATTCGGCACGCCCGCCGAGATCTACCGCCGTCCGGCCACGCCCTTCGTGGCCGATTTCATCGGCCAAGCCAATTGGCTGCCGTTTTCCCGCGTCTCTGGTTCACAGGTCACGGTCGGTGCCTTGCGTCTGGAAGTCCGTCCGGAAGAAGCGGAGCTGCAAACCGGGCGCCTGTTCTGCCGCCCGGAAGCGGTGGAACTGTTCGCTACCGAGAGCTGCACCAACCGCTTCCAGGCCCGTGTGGTTGATCGCATCTATCTCGGCAACCGCTATCGCCTGGCCTTGGCGGCCGATGCCCTGCCGGGCCAGACCCTGCTGGCCGATGTCAGCGACCAGTCGCACGAGCGCCTGGCCGCCCTGCCGGCTCACGACGGCCTGTGGGTAGCCCTGCCGCGCCAGGCCCTGCAGGTCTTTGCCTGAGCCGGGCCGTTCATGACGATGCAATCTTCCTTGCCGCCGACCGCTCCCATGCCCGCCCTGGCTCGCGACCACACCCCAACCAGCGCCGCACCGGCGCGACACAGCGTGACCGACCGCAGTCTATGGCTGCCCGGCGCGATGAAATGGCTGCTGCTGGCGCTGCTCCTGCTGGGCCTGGGTGGACCGCTGCTGTTCATCCTGGCGCAAGCCGTGCTGACGCCCGAGGGCAACTGGGCGGGCAGCCAGCCTTTCGTGACGCTCTTTGCCAACATCAATTTCCTGCCCATGCTGGGGCGCAGCCTGTGGGTATCGCTGGTCACCGCCGTGGTGACGGTACCGCTGGCCTATGTGTTTGCCTACGCCCTGCAGCGCACCTGCATTCCCTTCAAGGGCCTGTGGCGCGGTATCGGCCTGCTGCCGCTGCTGGCGCCGTCGCTGTTGCCGGGGATCGCGCTGATCTACCTGTTCGGCAACCAGGGCCTGTTCAAGGAGTGGATGGACGGCAGCATCTACGGCTTCTGGGGCATCCTGCTGGGTGAAGTGTTCTACACCTTCCCGCACGCCATGATGATCCTGCTGTCGGCCCTGTCGCAGGCCGATGGCCGCCTGTACGACGCAGCACATGCCATGGGCGCCTCGCGCTGGCGCATCTTCAACACCGTCACCCTGCCGGCCACGCGCTACGGCATCTTCGGTGCCTTGTGCCTGGTGTTCACGCTCACCATTACCGACTTCGGCGTACCCAAGATCACCGGCGGCGCCTACAGCGTGCTGGCCGTGGAAGCCTACAAGGCCGTGGTCGGCCAGCAGCAGTTCGGACGCGGTGCCCTGATCGGCTTGCTGCTGCTGGTGCCGGCCCTGCTGACCTTTGCCCTGGATGCCTGGCTGCAGCGCCGCCAGCGCGCCACCATGAGCAGCCGCTCCGAAGCTTACGTTCCCCGCCCCGACTGGCGCCGTGATGGCATCAACCTGCTGGCGGTGGCCCTGATTGCGGCGGCCATCCTGATGATGATCGTGGTGGCCATGGGGGCATCCCTGGTCAAGCTGTGGCCCTACAACCTGCAACTGACGCTGCAGCACTACGACTTCGACAACATGGATGGCGGCGGCTGGCTGGCCTACTGGAACAGCCTGAAACTGGCCTGCGGCACCAGCGTGGCCGGGACCCTGGTCATCTTTACCGGTGCCTGGCTGATGGAAAAGACGCGTGGCCAGGCCTGGCTCTCGACCCTGCTGCGCATGCTGAGCTTCCTGCCCATGGCGGTGCCCGGCCTGGTGCTGGGACTGGGAAGCCTGCTGTTCTTCAACCATCCGTCCAACCCGTTCAATTTCCTCTACGGGACCATGACGCTGCTGGTGCTCTGCTCCATCGTGCACTTCTACACGACCGCCCATCTCACCGCCGTCACCGCGCTCAAGCAGCTCGATCCGGAATTCGAAGCCGCCTCGCTGTCGCTGAAGGTGCCGCTGCTGCAGACCTTCCTGCGCGTGACGGTGCCGCTGTGCCTGCCACAGATGCTGGAGATTTTCCGCTACCTGTTCGTGTCCTCGATGACCACGGTGTCGGCGGTGATCTTCCTGTATCGCCCCGATACGGTGCTGGCCTCGGTGGCGGTGCTCAATATGGACGATGCCGGCGACGTCGGCCCTGCCGCAGCGATGTCCACGCTGATCCTGCTGACGTCGGCGGCGGCCTCGCTGCTCATGCACCTGGCTGGCAGCCGCTGGCTGGCGCGGGCCCAGGCCTGGCGCCGTGGACGCGCGCATTGAGCCAGGCCGGCAGCACTACGATTTCTCCACCTTGCGTCCCCGACGCGTTTTCAACCCAGCCATTCACAGACGAAGGCCATCATGAAAAAAACCAAGCTGTTTTCCCTGTTCGCATCGGTGATCGGTGCCGGCATGCTGTTCTCGGCCCAGGCCCACGCCGCTACCACGCTGACCGTCTACACCGCCCTCGAAGCCGACCAGATCAAGGCTTACCAGGCCGCGTTCCAGAAGGCCAACCCGGACATCGAGATCAAGTGGGTGCGCGACTCCACCGGCATCGTCACCGCCAAGCTGCTGGCCGAAAAGGCCAATCCGCAAGCGGACGTGATCTGGGGCCTGGCCGCCACCAGCCTGGCGCTGCTGGACAAGGAAGGCATGTTGACGCCCTACGCTCCGCAAGGCTTGTCGGCCATCGACGCCAAGTACCGCAGCGCCGCCAATCCGCCGGCCTGGGTGGGCATGGACGTGTGGGCCTCGGCCATCTGCTTCAACACCGTGGAAGCGCAAAAGCAGGGGCTGCCCAAGCCGACCTCCTGGGCCGACCTGACCAAGCCGGTCTATGCCGGCAAGATCGTCATGCCCAATCCGGCTTCTTCCGGCACCGGCTACCTGGATGTCTCGGCCTGGCTGCAAATGATGGGTGAAGAAAAAGGCTGGGCCTACATGGACGCCCTGCACAAGAACATCGGCCAGTACACCCACTCCGGCTCCAAGCCCTGCAAGCAGGCCGCCACCGGTGAATTCCCCATTGGTATCGCCTTCGAATACCGTGCCGTCAAGACCAAGAAGGAAGGCGCCCCCATTGACGTGATCCTGCCGTCGGAAGGCCTGGGCTGGGACATCGAAGCCACCGCCATCGTCAAGGGCAGCAAGAACCTGGAAGCCGCCAAGAAGCTGGCCGATTTCTCCGCCAGCAAGGAAGCCATGGCCCTGTATGAAAAGAACTTCGCCGTAGTCGCCATTCCTGGCGTGGCCAAGCCGGACGAGCTGCTGCCGGCCGACTATGAAAAGCGCCTGATCAAGAACGACTTCACCTGGGCCAGCACCAGCCGTGACCGCATCCTGACCGAGTGGAGCAAGCGTTACGAAAGCAAGTCGGAGAAGAAGCAGTAATTCCAGCACTTGCCCGCAGTACCGCGCCGTCACGGGTCCGATAGCTTCGGGCCGCAGCGTGACGGCGCACGGAGAGGACCGCAGGACGCCGCCAGAGCGTCCCCGCACAAGACGCCCCACGACATCTCGCAACTGACTCCGACGGAGCACTTCCCATGAGCAATTCCCCTACAGAAAACGATCCGCAGCACTTTGACCTGGCCGTGGTCGGCTCGGGCATCCTCGGCCTGGCCCACGCCTACGCGGCCGTCAAGCGCGGCCTCAAGGTGGCCGTCTTCGAACGCACCGGTACGCCCCTGGGCGCCTCCGTGCGCAACTTCGGCATGGGCCTGGTGACCGGCCAGCCGCCCGGCATCATGCTGGACCTGGCCCGCGAAAGCCGCGCCCTCTGGCTGCACCTGGCCGCGCGCGCGCACTTCAGTGCCCGCGAAGCCGGTACCCTCCTGTTTACCCGCAGCGAGGCCGAACACGACGTGCTGCTGGAATTCATGACCGTACGTGCGCGCCAGTACGACTATCGCGCCTCCCTGCTCGAAGGCGACAAGCTCAACGCGCTCTACAACGGCCGTTTCAGCCATCACCGCTCGGCCCTGCACGGCACCGAAGACCTGCAGCTGTATTCGCGCGAAGCCATGCCGGCCCTGGTGGCCTACCTGCATTCGCAGGGCGTGCATTTCCGCTTCAATACGCTGGTGCATGGCACCGCCGGCGGACGCCTCTCGACCACCGCCGGTGAATTCCGCGCCGAGCGCGTGGTGGTGTGCTCCGGCCACGATTACCTGACGCTCTTCGCCGACCGCCTGCAGCCGATGAACCTGAAGCAGTGCCGCCTGCAGATGCTGCGCCTGAAGACCGAAGAAGCCGTACCGCTGACCCATGCCGTGCTCACCGGCCTGTCCTGCACCCACTACGGCGCCTTCTCGGACCTGCCGACCGCCCGCGCGGTGCACGCCGAGATCGAGGCCACGGCCCCGCTGCTCAACAAGCATGGCATTCACCTGCTGGTCAGCCCGACCCCGTATCAGGAACTCATCGTCGGCGATTCGCACCACTACGGTACCGATTCACCTCCTTTCAACAGCGAGGAAGTCGATGAACTGCTGATCGGCCTGGTCGAGCACACCCTGGCTTCCCGCGTGCAGGTGATCGAGCGCTGGCAAGGCGTCTATGGCAGCAAAGGCCCGGGCCCGTTCTCGGCCCTGGCCATCGACGACCATACCTCGGTGGTGCTGATGCATACCGGCATCGGCATGAGCGTCGGACTCGGCCTGGGCGAGCGCGTCGTCAAGGCACTGCTGGAAGGCGACAGCCTGCCGACCCCGACCGCGCAGCCGGCACCGGCCACTGCCCTGGCCTGATGCACTGATCTACTGAGGTACCGAGCTTGTCCGGTGACAGGGCAGTCTGCAGCCCTGTCACCGCCGTCCCCCCTGCCTTCCCGCCCCGATGTGCATGCCGCTGCGGCGCATGCCAGGCAAGATGCTTCACTTGCCTTTCCTGATTCCTGACAGAAAAAACTTTTTGGCTGCCCTCCCAAAGAGGCGATCTGCCGCGTCCGGTCGCTGCGGCGCAATAAGCACGAATGCCCCGCAAAGCCTTGGCAGATGCGTCTTTGCCTGCTGCGTCGCAACCAGGAAAGGGCTTGCTGCGCTGTAAGCTTGTGTAAGTTTGGAGCAAGTCCTGCGTAAGTTTGGCGTCGCACACTCGCCGCATGGACAAGTGGGTCCTTACGCAAGCAATGCGAAGCCAATATCGCGGTTTGTGTCAGACGGGGAAGCGAGGGGAGTCGATTCTTCATGCTCTGTTCTCCGGTGCGTTCTTGCATAACGCCCCATTCGGCCATCTGTTGCATTGTTGCCCTGAGTACCTGGTTGCAGTCCATGCAGTAGCACATTCATTAAAACCAAGGAGACAAACATGACCACAGCATCAGTCAACACGACTGCGCGCGGCATTACCCCGGAGGAGAAGAAAGTCATCTTCGCCTCTTCGCTAGGCACCGTTTTCGAATGGTATGACTTCTACCTGTACGGCTCGCTGGCGGCGATCATCGCCAAGCAGTTCTTTGCCGGCACCGACCCCAATACCGCGTTCATCTTCGCCCTGCTGGCCTTTGCTGCCGGTTTCATCGTGCGTCCCTTCGGTGCGCTGGTGTTCGGCCGCCTGGGTGACCTGGTTGGCCGCAAGTACACCTTCCTGGTGACCATCCTCATCATGGGTGCCTCGACCTTCATCGTCGGCGTGCTGCCCAACTACAACTCCATCGGCATCACCGCCCCGATCATCCTGATCATCCTGCGCATCCTGCAGGGCCTCGCGCTGGGTGGCGAATACGGCGGTGCTGCCACCTACGTGGCCGAGCACGCGCCGGAAGGCCGCCGCGGCGCCTTTACCGCCTGGATCCAGACCACGGCCACGATGGGCCTGTTCCTGTCGCTGCTGGTGATCCTGGGCGTGCGTACCGCGGTGGGTGAAGCTGCCTTCGCCGACTGGGGCTGGCGCATTCCCTTCCTGGTCTCCATCCTGCTGCTGGCCATCTCGGTGTGGATCCGCATGTCCATGAACGAGTCGCCGGCCTTCCTGAAGATGAAGGCTGAGGGCAAGACCTCCAAGGCACCGCTGACCGAAGCTTTCGGCCAGTGGAAGAACCTGAAGCTGGTCATCCTGGCGCTGGTCGGCCTGACCGCCGGCCAGGCCGTGGTGTGGTACACCGGCCAGTTCTACGCCCTGTTCTTCCTGACCCAGACCCTGAAGGTGGATGGCCCGACCGCCAACCTGCTCATCGCTGCCGCCCTGCTGCTGGCCACGCCCTTCTTCCTGTTCTTCGGTTCGCTGTCGGACAAGATCGGCCGCAAGCCCATCATCCTGGGTGGTTGCCTGATTGCCGCGGTGACCTACTTCCCGATCTTCAACGGCCTGACCCACTTCGCCAACCCGGCGCTGGAAGCCGCACTGCAAAAGTCCCCGGTGATCGTCACCGCCGACCCGGCCAGCTGCCAGTTCCAGTTCAACCCGACCGGCACCAAGAAGTTCACCTCGTCCTGCGACATCGTCAAGGCCAAGCTGTCGGCCGCGTCGGTGAACTACCAGAACGTGGCCGGTGCCCCGGGCTCGGTGGCTACCGTCAAGATCGGCGACCGCGTCATCACCTCGTATGATGCCGCCGGCCTGTCCAAGGAAGAGGCCGCCGCCAAGGACAAGGAACTGTCCAAGGCCCTGGCTGACGACATCAAGGCTGCCGGCTACCCGGCCAAGGCTGATCCGGAGCAGATCAACAAGCCCATGGTCCTGCTGCTGCTGTTCATCCTGGTGATCTACGTGACCATGGTGTACGGCCCGATCGCCGCCTGCCTGGTCGAAATGTTCCCGACCCGTATCCGCTACACCTCCATGTCCATGCCCTACCACATCGGCAACGGCTGGTTCGGCGGCCTGCTGCCCACCACCTCCTTCGCGCTGGTGGCCTTCAAGGGCGACATCTACTACGGCTTGTGGTATCCGATCGTGATCTCGGTGATCACGGTGGTGATCGGCCTGCTGTTCGTGAAGGAAACCGTTCACAACAACATCCACGACTGACATCCGCAGTGGCGTGCCCGCCGTCCGGCCCCCAGGCAGGACGGCGCAGCACGAAGCCTTTCCAGACCGGGCGCAATCTTGATTGCGCCCGGTTTTTTTCATGCAGACGCGCCCGCTTGAACCTGTCTGCGGAGGAATGTGATTACATTGACCAGATCATTTTCATCAAAAATCATATTTTTGATTAAATGTCGTATATTCGTTATATTTGATTGAAATGTTGCCCGCAATCCAGTAAATTCACTGCTGAGAACAGGCATCTCCAGGTTCATGCACGTGCTCCTGCACCGCTGCAAGCCGCTTCAAGGAATGCCGCACGATAGCTTCCAAAGCGGGGATCCAGAACATGAACATAGTCCTGGTGGACGACCAGATCATGATGCGCGCCGGGCTGCGTTGCCTGATCGAAAAAATGGCGGGCCAGCAGGTGATCGGCGAAGTGGAAGCCGGACCAGTGGCCCTGCATGTGATCCAGAGCGTAGCGCCCGACGCGGTCATCATTGATCTCTCCTCTGATACCCGCCAGGGCCTGGCCCTGCTGGCTGAGATCTGCAGCAAATGCCCTGCCAGCCGGGTGGTCATCATCGGCAACCAGCCCGATGCCGAACTGCTGGCCGAGGTAATGCGCATGGGTGTGGCCGCCTACCTGCTCAAGCAATCCAGTCCCGCCGAACTCGATATCGCCCTGCAGGCGGTGGCGCGCAACGAGTGCTACCTGACCCCGGCCGTGGCCAAGTCCATGATCAGCCACTGCCTCTACACGGGGGCCGCCCGGCAGGCCCAGCCAGACCCGCTCACGCCGCGCCAGCACCAGATCCTGGCCATGATTGCGCATCGCAAGACCACCAAGGAAATCGCCTACGAGCTGGACCTGAGCGAAAAGACCATCGCCGCCCACCGCGCCCAGATCATGGACCGCATCGGCGTGCGCGACGTGGTAGGACTGGTCCTGTGGGCCGTCAAGCACAACCTGGTGGAACGGCAGACCTGAGGCTTTCTCCGGCAGCCGCAGTCATTTTTCCCTGATCCCTGTGCGCGGCTTCGCGCGTCCTGTCCGTCCTCGCTCCCGCCCCCGGCACGCCACCCCGGCCAATCCGCACTTCATTGCCCTGTCCAGAGCAGCACCCGCTGACTGCGGCGCACGTCCCTTTGCGCCGCCCCTGCGCAAAGGGACGTCCTGCACGCATGAACAAGGCGTCAACACGTCCTAGGCAAGCGCAACCGGGCTGCGCGGTTTGCCTAGGACATTTCCTATGTATCTCCTAGGACCAGAACCGATTCCACACGGCAACAGGCAGCCCTACCATTTCACCTGCAAGACCGTTCGTTTGAGCACAATTTTTTCGAGGAGGCGCACATGGCGCTCGTCAAGACTATCCAGAACTCCAACTATGAGGGCGCAAGCGACCACCGTGCCGGCGCCTCGACATCGCGCCAGGCCGATGCCCTGCGCAAGAAGGCCCGCACCCTGGCCAAGCAGCAGCAGGCTGCCGAGCGCATCGCCGCCGCCACGGCTGAACTCAGCGCTGGTATCTCGGAGGCCTCGGCTGCCACCGAAGAACTGAAGAGTGCCTCCGACCAGATCGCGCGCGGCGCCGAGCAGGCCTCCAGCGCCGCCCAGGAGTCGCTGGCCGCCTTCCGCCAGGTCGAGCAGGCGATCAGCCGCCAGTTGCAGAATGCCGATCAAAGCCAGGCTCGCATGCTGGCCGTGCAGAACCAGGTCACCCGCACCAGCGGCGATATCGCGACCTTGGTCGCCAATGTGGGCATCGCTGCCCAGCGCCAGTCCAGCTCGGTGACCATGGTGGCCGAACTGGAAAAGCAGGCCGCCAACATCGGCGACATCGTCAAGGCGGTGGCCCGTATCGCCGACCAGACCAACCTGCTGGCCCTGAACGCGGCCATCGAAGCGGCCCGCGCCGGGCAACACGGCAAGGGCTTTGCAGTCGTCGCCGATGAAGTGCGCACCCTGGCCGAGACCTCGGAGAAAAGCGCCAAGCAGATCCAGGAGCTGGTCGGCCAGATCCAGCGCGAGGTCAAGGCCGTGGTCGAAGGCATCGGTGCGGCTGCCACCACCGTCCTGGGCGAGGTCGAGAGCGGCAAGATGATCAGCACCCAGCTGGAGAACATCCGCCGGGATGCCCAGGTCATCGTCACCGGCGTGCAGGAAATCGCCGTGGGCGCGCAGCAGTCAGTGGCCGCGACCAAACAGGCGCTCGACGGCGCCCAGGAAATTGCCGCTGCCGCCGAGGAGCAATCGGCCGCCGCCGTCGAATCCGCCAAGACCGTGGCCGAGCAAGGCCAGGCCTTGTCGGAGGCTGAGACCACTTCGCAAGCGCTCTCGGAACTGTCTGAAGACCTCAAGAATTCCACCGATGTGGCCAAGAGCGCCGAGGAAGTCGCCGCCAGTGCCGAAGAACTCTCGGCGGCCGTACAGGAAATCAGCCGCGCCAGCGCCCAGATCATGTCGGCCATCGAGCAGATCCGCAAAGGTACGCAGGTGCAATCGGTGGCTACAGAAGAATCGGCCACGGCCATCGAACAGATCTCGCGCGGCCTGCAGGTGGCGCAGGCGCGCGCCGGTACCAGCGGCGAACGTGCCACCGCAATCCGGGCGCTGCTGGGGGAAAACAAGAAGGCGGTCGACTCGCTCATCGCCGGCATCGCCAGTTCGGTCGACGCCTCACGCGCCTCGATCCGCCAGATCAAGGACCTGGCTCTGGTCTCGCGCCGCATCGACAAGATCGTCGATGCCATCACCACGGTGTCCATCCAGACCAACATGCTGGCCGTGAACGGCTCCATCGAAGCAGCCCGCGCCGGCGAGTTCGGCAAGGGCTTCGTGGTGGTGGCCACCGACATCCGCAACCTGGCCCACGACTCGGCCGGCAATGCCGACAACATCAAGGACCTGGTCAAGGCAGTGCAGGACCAGATCGCCGTGGTCGAGCGCGATCTGGAAGAGATTGCCGATGCCGCCATCAGCGAGGCCGAAAAAGCCAAGGCGATCACCAGCGCTTTGGTCAGCATTGAGAGCGATGTCGCCAGCGTCGAACAAGGTACCCAGGAAATCCTGTCAGCCGCCACCGAGGTGGCCGCAGCCATCCTGCAAGTGCGCACCGGCACCGAGCAGATTGCCGCCGCCGCCCAGGAAGCCGACCGTGCCGCCACCGAAGCCGCCGCCGCCGCGCGCCAGCAGTCCCAGGGTGCCGAGCAACTGGCTGCCGCCGTCGAGGAAGTGGCCTCGCTGGCCGATGAGCTGCAAAGCACCTGACTCGCTGCCCCATTGAACCCGTGGACCCGAGAAAGGCACACACACCATGAATGACGCATCCCTCATCGAGCCCGAGGCGGCCCCGGCCGCCATCGCGCCCGCGCCCGGAGCGGTGATACCGCAGGCCTGCAGCGGTGCAGCCGACGACGACCTGCCCCCGCCCGCCGCCGCCGACACCGAACTGCGCCAGTTCGTCACCTTCACGGTCGGCGACGAGGTCTTTGGCGTAGACATGGCGCCGGTACAGGAAATCATCCGCGTGCCGGAAGTGGTGCACGTGCCGCTGGCCCCGCAGGCTCTCCTTGGCCTGGCCAACCTGCGCGGCAAGGTGCTGCCCATCGTCAGCCTGAGCCGCATCTTCGGACTGCCGGACCGCCCGGCCGACGACGCCAGCCGTGCCGTGGTGATCGACCTGGGCCAGCCGCTGGGCTTCGTGGTGGATCACGTGGCCAGCGTGGTCGGTGTGGACCTGCGCCAGATCGAAGACGTGGCCTGCATCGCGTCCTCGGTGCGCACCGAGTTGCTGTCCGGGCTGATCAAGGACGTCGGCGGCCACCCCATGATCATGGTGCTGGATTTTGCCCGGCTGGTGGCGGCCGAATTTGCCGAGGCCGCTGCCGGCAGCCGCAACGGCCAGGCACCCATCGACGGCGGCAACGCCGAAGACGTACAGGCACAGGCTGGCGACGAACTCCAACTGGTCAGCTTCATGGTGGCCGGCCAGGAATATGCGGTGGCCATCGAGGACGTGCAGGAGATTGTGCAAATGCCGCAGAGCATCGTGCAGGTGCCGCATGCGGAACCCCACGTGCTGGGCATCATGACCCTGCGCAACCGCCTGCTCCCCCTGGTGTCGCTGCGCCACCTGTTCGGCTTGCCGCCGCGCCAGCAGGACCACAGCAGCCGTATCGCCGTGGTCGCTCCTGCGGCCGGGGAGTCGACCGGTGCCGTCGGCGTGGTCATCGATACCGTCAACGAAGTGCTGCGGGTGGCGCTTGGCACGGTGGAAGCGGTACCCACGCTGCTGGCGCGCGACAAGGGAATGGCCGACATCGCCCGCATCTGCCGGCTGGACAACGGAAAGCGGCTGGTATCGGTAATCGATGCCGTGAGCCTGCTGCGCCAGCCGGCCATCGAAACCCTGCTGGAGGACAACGAGATGAACCAGGACAAGCAGCCCGAGACCCGCAGTGACGATGAGGAACAGGTGGTGGTGTTCCGCTTCGGTGACGAGGAATTCGGCGTGCCCATCGACAGCGTGCAGGAGATCGTGCGCGTGCCCGAGCAACTGACCCATGTGCCGCACGCCCCGGCGTTCGTCGAAGGCGTCATCAACCTGCGCGGTGCCGTGCTGCCGGTGATCGACCTGCGCATGCGGCTGGGCTTGCCGCGGGTGGCGCGCAGTGATCGCCAGCGCATCATGGTGTTCCTGATCGACCAGGTGTGCACCGGCTTCATCGTCGATTCGGTGGCCGAGGTCCTCAAAATTGAACGCCGCGCCATCGGGCCCGCGCCTTCGCTGTCGAGCCAGCAGGTGCGCCTGCTCTCGCGCATGGCCAACATCGAGAAACAGAAACGCATGATCCAGCTGGTGGAACCCCGCTACCTGGTGGAAGGCGAAGAGCTGGCCCTGCTGGCCGGCATGGGACAGGACGCGTAAATCTACGCACGGGAAAGGACAGGAGAGAGAAGGATGAAGCTGCTCATCGTCGACGATTCAGCCCTCATGCGCAAGCAGCTGGGCGAGCTCTTCGAGCAGGCCGGTGGCTTTGCGGTGGCCTTTGCCCGCAACGGCCGCGAAGCCGTCAGCATGAACCTGGAATTCGCGCCCGATGTCGTCACCCTCGACATCAACATGCCCGAACTCGATGGTCTCTCGGCGCTGGCGGAGATGATGCTGCAACGTCCGGTCCCGGTGATCATGCTCTCTTCGCTGACTGCCCAGGGTGCGCTGGCGACGTTCGAGGCCCTGGCCCTGGGGGCGGTGGATTACGTGGCCAAGCCGGGCGGCACCATCAGCCTGGGCATCGACGCTCTGCGTGCCGAACTGGTGGCCAAAGTACGGGGCGCCGCCAAGGCCAAGGTGCGGGGACCCGATGGGGCGCCAACGGCCACTTCGACGCGCACCGCTGGGCGCACCGTCGCCCGGCCCCCCGAACCTGCCGAACCGGCTTGCGCCTCCACCGTGCCGCTGGATGCCCGCCAGCCAGGCGTGGTGGTGATCGGTGTGTCCACCGGCGGCCCGCGTACGCTGGAGCGCATCTTGCCGCAACTGCCGGCGCACTTCCCCTGGCCGGTGGTGGTGGCGCAGCACATGCCAACCAGTTTTACAGCCCCCTTCGCCGAGCGCCTGGGGCGGCTTTGCGCCCTGCGCGTGGTCGAGGCGGCGCAACCCATGCCGCTGGCAGCGGGCACGGTCTATGTCTGCAAGGGCGGCGCCGACAGCATCTTCACCACCCGCAACGGCCGTCCCACCCTGGTCAGCCGCCCGCCTGACGCGACCCAGCTGTGGCATCCCTCGGTCTCGCTGCTGGGCGCCAGTGCCCTGCAGCTGTATGCGCCCCAGGCCATCGTGGGCGTCATGCTGACCGGCATGGGCAGCGATGGTGCCGAGGCCTTTGCAGACATCCGGCAAGCCGGCGGCCGCACCATCGCCGAAAGCGAACAATCCGCGGTGGTCTTCGGCATGCCGGCCGAACTGATCCGCCGTGGCGGCGCCAGCAGCGTCCTGCCGGCTGACCGCATTGCCGGCCAGCTGATCCAGTGGCTGTGCCCCCTCACCTGATACGAATCACGTCGATACGGAACCCATCATGCCCTTGAACAAGTCCACTGGAATGTCCAGCGCCGGTATCCCGGAGGTGGCCCGCGCCACGGCCCTGGCCAGCCTGCAGGCGGCCGACCCGGCGCTGCGCCGCAGTGCGGCCCAGACCCTGGCCGGACAGCCGGAGGCAGTGCCGGTCATCCTTGATGCCCTGGAACGCGAATCGAGCCTGGCCGTGCGCACCGCCCTGCTCGATTCGCTGGCGGCCACGCCCGGCGACGAGGCCGTGCAAGCCCTGGCCGGCTGCCTGCGCAGCGAAGACGCCTGGCTGCGCAACGCCGCCATCGACCTGCTGCGCGGCATGCCCGAACAGGTGGCACCGGTGATCGCCCACATGCTGATCGATCCCGAGACCGATATCCGCATCCTGGCCGTGGGCATCCTCGACACGCTGCGCCATGCGCGGGTGGAAGACTGGCTGCTGCAACTGATCGATGCCGAGACCGATGTCAACGTCTGTGGCGCGGCACTGGAAGTGCTCACCACCATCGGCACGTCGGCGGCCATCGGCCCGGTGACCACGCTCATGCGCCGCTTTGCCGACGAGCCCTACATCACCTTTGCCGGGCGCCTGCTGCTGAATCGGCTTGGACGGGGCGCGTAATGAACGTTTCTGCAGAAGCCCCCGCCAGCAGCATCAGCGCCGAAGACTTCGAGCGCTTCCGTGAATATTTTTACCGCCGCAGCGGCATCCACTTCGAATCGACCAAACGCTACTTCGTCGACAAACGCCTCATCGACCGCATCCAGGCCGCCGGCTGTGCCGATTTCCGCGAGTACTTCTCGCTGCTGCGCTTCGAGACCTCGGGCCGCGAATGGCAGCGCCTGGTCAACGAGATGACGGTCAATGAGACCTACTTCATGCGCGAGCACTACCAGTTCGACTGCATGGTGCAGTCGATGCTGCCCGAGCTGGTGGCGCGCAAGCCGCGCGGCGAACCGATGCGCATCTGGATCATGCCGTCGTCTTCCGGCGAGGAAGCCTATACGGTGGCCATGTACCTGCTGGAACGCTGGCCGGAACTGGCGCGCTGGGACGTGGAGATCGTCTCCTCGGACATCGACACCCGCATCCTGGCCCAGGCCGAGGCCGGCCTGTATTCGCCGCGCGCCGTGCACCAGCTGCCGGCAGCCTGGCTGCAGAAGTATTTCACCCGCGAGGGCGAAAACTGGCGCATCAACCGCAGCCTGCGCGAAGTGGTGGCCTTCACCCGCGTCAACCTGAACGAACGCAATGAAGTCGCGGCCTACCGCAACTACGACCTGGTGTTCTGCCGCAACCTGCTGATCTATTTCGACGACGCCTCGCGCCGCCGTGCCGCTGAAGCCTTCTATGACGTATTACGCCCGGGCGGTTTCATCTGCCTGGGCCACTCGGAGTCGATGAGCCGCATCTCATCGCTGTTTGCGATCCGCAAATTTGCACAAGCGATCGTCTACCAGAAGCCATTGGAGCAAGCATGAAACATATCCTCATCGTGGACGATGCTGCCACCGTCCGTCTGTATGAACGGGCCATCTTCGAGGACGCCGGCTATACCGTGCGCGAAGCCAGCAACGGGCTGGAGGCGCTGGAGACGGCGCTGGCCGCCTGCGCAGAAGGCCAGCATCCCTTCGACCTGTACGTGGTCGACGTCAACATGCCGCAAATGGATGGCTACTCCTTCCTGCGCGCCCTGCGCCAGCACGACATCCCCCAGGCGCCGGCCATCATGGTCAGCACCGAAGCCCAGGAATGCGATCGCCGCAAGGCCTTCGAGGCGGGTGCCAACCTCTACATCGTCAAGCCGGCGCGTCCCGTGCCGCTGCTGCGCAACGTAAAACTGATGCTGGGAGAAACGCAATGACGACCGCCTTCTCTCCCCTGCTGCTGCAATTCATGCAGGAGTCGCGCGACGGCCTGCAGGAGATCGCCAGCCGCCTGCTGGCCCTGGAGCGGCAACCAGACGACCCTGAACTGATGGAGTCCCTGTTCCGCGTGGTGCATACGCTCAAGGGCAACTGCGGACTGTTCGAGTTTCCCGAGATGTTCCGGGTGCTGCACGCGGCCGAAGACCTGATGAGCGCGGTACGCGACGGCCAGGCCGCCTATCACCGCGAGATGGCCGACCTGCTGCTGGAGGCGATGGACTTCGTGGCGCGCCAGTTCGACGACATCGAGCTGGCCGGCCAGCCGGACCCGGCCCAGGCGGCCCCGTGTGCAGAGCTGGTGGCGCGCCTGCGTCAGCGCTGCGGGATGCAGCTGGCCCAAGCCGGCCAGGATGCGCACCAGGCAACCCGGCGCGCGGCTGAAGAGGCGGCCCGCAGCCGCATGGCCGAGTCACTGGCGCGGGTGCCGGCCAGCCTGCGCATGGCCTGGGCCGACGCCGCCCGCAACGGCGAGACCTTGCTGTGGGTGGAATACACGCCGGAACCTGAATGCTTCTTCAAGGGCGAGGATCCACTGCGCCTTGCTACGCAGATGCCGGGCGTGCTGTGGCGCTGCGTTTTGCCCGGCAGCGCCTGGCCGGCCTTGGCCGAGCTGGATGCCTATCGTGCCAACCTGGTGTTCCAGGCAGTCGCCACGGCCGACCGCGGCCTGCTGGATGAACATTTCCGCTACGTACCGGGGCAGTTCTGGATTACCGCCCTGCCGGCGGCCGCCATCGAGGTCAAGGACCAGACCCGGGCCAACGATGCACTCATGATCGTGCAGACCCAGAACGATGCACTGTGGGCGCTCGAAGGAGCGCCCTGGGTCCCGGGCCATCTGAAGGCTGCCGTGACGACCATCGCCAACTGCATGCGCGCCGTCGGACGCATGGATGTCTTGCCGGCACTGGAGGCCTGCGCCGAGGAAGCCCTGGCGCAATCGAGCGTGGCGCCGGTGGTGGCCTGGATCGAGCGCCATGCGCAAGTGCAGGCGGTCGCCGAGGTGGCCGATGTGATCGGAAAGGCTGATCTGCAGGAAGACATCACCGCAACTGGGACCGCTGCACCCGTCGCGGTGGCCGCTGCCCCGGCGGCTGCAGCATTGCCGCCGGCTGCGGTCGACGCCGATGTTCCGGCCAACTTCGGACGTCGCGCCGAGGACAGCAATGGCGCGCGGGTCCTGAAAGTGGAACAGGAAAAAGTGGACCGCCTGATGAACCTGATCGGCGAGATGGTGGTGGCCCGCAACGGCCTGCCCTACCTGGCCTCCCGTGCCGAGAACCAGTACGGCGAACGCGAATTGGGGCGCGATATCCGGGCCCAGCATGCGGTCATCAACCGCATCGTCGAGGAGATGCAGGATGCCATCATGCAGGTGCGCATGATGCCGGTGTCCTTCGTGTTCCAGCGCTTCCCGCGCCTGGTCCGCGACATCGCACGCAAGCTGGGCAAGGAGGTGCAACTGCTGCTCGAAGGCGAGACCACCGAGGCCGACAAGAACGTCATCGAGGCCCTGGCCGATCCGTTGGTCCACCTGGTGCGCAATGCGCTGGACCACGGCATGGAAACGCCCGAAGAACGCCGCGCCGCCGGCAAGCCGGCCACCGGCAAGCTGGTCATGAGCGCACGCCAGGAAGCCGATTGCGTGGTCATCGAGATCGCCGACGACGGGCGCGGCATCGACCCCGCCGTGATCCGCCGCAAAGCCTATGCACGCGGCCTGGTGGATGAAGCGGCACTGGAAAGGATGAGCGACCGCGAGGCCGTGAACCTGGTGTTCCTGCCGGGCTTCTCCACGGCTGAGGCCGTCACCGATCTCTCCGGACGGGGCGTGGGCATGGATGCGGTCCGCACCGCCATTGAACGCCTGCACGGCAGTGTGCAGCTGGAGAGCCAAGCCGGCCAGGGCACTCGCCTGCAACTGTCGCTGCCGCTGTCGATGGCGGTAACCAACGTGATGATCGTGCAGTCCGGCGGTGTGCAGTACGGATTGCCGATGGACGCCGTGGTGGAAACGGTGCGCGTGCCGGCCGCCGACGTGCATCGCATCAAGCAGCACAATGCGGCCGTCCTGCGCGGACGCATCGTGCCACTACTGGAACTGAACAGCCTGCTCGGGCTGGACACACCGCAGTGCTGCAACGAGCACGACGAATGGGCCACCCTGATCCTGCGCGTGCACGGGCAATACCTGGGGCTGGTGATCGATGACTTCAGGGAGGTCGTGGAAGTGATCCTCAAGCCCCTCTCGGGGGTACTCGCCGGCCTCACGGCCTACGCCGGTTCGGCCCTCCTGGGCGACGGCTCGGTGCTGATGGTCATCAACCCCAAGGAGCTGCTGAAATGACGATCGAATTCAAGGATGACACCCTGCACTGTGCGGGCGTACTGGCCGTGGAGGATGCCGAGGGCCTGCTGGCCCTGGTGGCCGGCCATCCGGCGGCCCCGGTAGATCTTTCCGCCTGCGAGCATATGCATACGGCCTGCCTGCAGGTCTTGATGGCGGGCACCGCCAGCATCAGCGCCTGGCCGGCCGCGCCGGAACTCGGTGAATGGCTGCGGGCGGCCTTGCCGCAGCATTGAGCCCACCTGTGCCGCCTACGCCGCGTACACAGAAGGCGAACAAGACGAACCAGACGAACCAGACAAGCAGCATCAACCCGCAAGGAGTACCCACATGAGCAAGACCATCCTGGTAGTGGACGATTCAGGCACCATGATCCTGAGCCTGAAAAACAATCTCGAAATTTCCGGCTTCAAGGTCATCACCGCCAACGACGGTGCGGCCGCCCTCACCCGACTGGGCCAGGCGCCCAAGCCGGACCTCATCATCACCGACATCAACATGCCCAACATGGGCGGCATCGAATTCATCGGCAAGGCGCGCGCCCTGCCGGGCTTCCGCTTCACGCCCATCCTGGTGCTCAGTACCGAGAGCCAGCAGGCCAAGCGCGATGAAGCCCGCAGTGCCGGCGCCAGCGGCTGGATGGTCAAGCCGGTGCCGGGCGCGGAGCTGCTCAAGATCGTCAAGCAGGTCTTGCCGGGAGCCTGATGTGGGAATCATCCATGCCTGGCGCACCCGGGGACGCGCCATGCCGGAGCAGCCGGCAGAACCGGGACCGAACTGCCAAGCCGCGCTGGTGGCCAGCATGCAGCTCGATGAAGAAATCGCCGTGCGCCTCAAGGGCGCAGTCGAACAGACGGAAAACTCATCGCTGGCCATCATGAGCGAAGCGCGGGCCCTGTGCGACCGCTCTGCGCAACTGCTGGAGCGCATGCAGCGTGCCAGCCAGGAAAACGAGCGCGTACGTGACGAGATGCTGGAAACGGTCGATGCCCTGGTCGCCATGACGGAATTCCTCAAGAGCCTGCCTGAGCGCATGCGCCGCGACGTCGAGAGCATCGGCCGCATCGCCGAGGAGATCGACAACCTATCGGACTTGGCACAGAGCGTACAAGGCATCAGCACGCAGTCGCACCTGTTGTCGATCAACACCGCCATCGAGGCCAGCCGTGCCGGCCCGCAAGGCGCGGCCTTCAAGGTGATCGCCTCGGAGGTGCGCAACCTGGCGGCCAATTCACATACGGCGGCAGCAAGGATCCGCACCACGCTCTCGGAAGTACGCAAGACCTTGCACGACGAACTGGGCGGCAATACCGCACAATCGGCCGCCGACCTCGACCGCATCGCCGCCACCGCCGAGGCCGTGGGCAGGCTGCGTAGCAGCTTCGAGCATGTGCGCGATACCGGTGAGCAGCAATACGCGCAGATGATGGCGCATGGCGAGGAGCTGGTCGCCACCACCGGCAACATGCTGGGCCATCTGCAGTTTCAGGACGTGGTCCGGCAATGCGTGGAGCGGGTCCAGTTTGCCGTGGACCGGCGCAATGCGGCCCTGGCGCAGATGGCGGGCGAGACGTCGATCATCTTGCCGGCCCATGAGGCGGCCACGGTGATCGCGCAGGTAGTCATCGATTACGTGGAACAGGAGCACCGCCACCTGGTGCGCGAGCCGGACTTGCCGGCCATGGAATTGTTTTAGGAAGCCTGTGGTTTGCGGCCGCGCCGCGCGGGGGTTGCGCTTTCAGCGCGCGCCTTGGCCTGGACCAGGTCCAGAAGGCCTTGCGCGGCGATGGACAGGCTGCGCTCCTTGGGCGTGACGATCAGCAGCGGCCGCACCAGCTCCGGCGCGTCCACCGGAATGGCCACCAGATTGGGCAGGCGGAACTGGAACAGCGTCAGCTCCGGGACCACGCTCACGCCCAGGCCGCTTTCGATCAAGGCCGCCAGCGTGGCCAGGTGTTCGACCTCCAGCCCGGTGTGGATCACCGTGCCCGGCCGCAGCACGGCATCCAGATGCTGGCGCACGCTGGTCGAGCGCGCCAGGTGGATCATTTCGCACCCGGCCAGCTGGGCCACCTTGATGCGGCGCTTGCCGGCCAGCGCATGGTCCTTGCGGCAGACCAGGTAGAACGGGTCGGCGCACAGCGGCTGGGTCGTGAACTCCATCAGGTTGGGGCCCGGTGCGGTGAGGGCGATATCGGCCTTGCCCTGGCGCAGCAGGTCCAGGCATTGGTCCGATATGGCATCGAACAGCTCCACCGCCACCCCCGGATGGCGCTGCCGGTAAGCCGCCAGCACCGGTGGCAGCCAGCCCGCCGCCAGCGATGGCAAGGCCGCGATGGCCACCCTGCCCTTGCGCCGCGCGACGTAATCATTCATGTCCGCCAGCGCCGCCTCCATGTCCGCGACCAGCTGGCGCGCCACCTCGACAAATACTTCACCTTCGGGCGTCAGGCTCACGTTGCGGGTATCGCGCTCGAACAGGCGCGCGCCGGTGGCGGTTTCCAGCTTCTGGATCATGGCGCTGAAGGCGGACTGCGACACATGGCAGCGTTCGGCCGCATGGCCGAAATGGCGACAGTCGGCCAGGGCCAGGAAGGCGTGCAACAGGCGCGTGGAGAGGTTGGCGTGCATGGCGGAAGATGGGATTGGTTTATGCTGAAAAACCGGTCAATCAATCGAAAAAAGCGACTTTACAACAAAATCGGCCGCCACCTACACTCGCCCTGCTCACATCCGCGCCCCCTGTACGCAATCATGTACAGAAGCTGAAGCAGAAAAACGGACAAACCGGCGCCGGATGTGCTGACACGACAAGAACATCACATCAAAAAAACCGGAGACACGCATGTTGGCCCTGCTCGGCTTTGTCACGATCGTATCCTTGTTCACGGCCATCCTCACCAAGAGGATGTCGCCCCTGGTGGCGCTGATCGCCATCCCCATCATTGCCGCGCTGGTCGGCGGTTTCGGCTTGCAGACCTCCAAGTTCATCGTCCAGGGCGTGACCGCCATTGCGCCGGTGGCAGGGATGTTCGTCTTTGCGATCCTGTTCTTCGGCATCGTGACTGACGCCGGCATGCTGGACCCGATCATCAGCCGTATTCTCAAGACCGTGGGCAGCCGCCCCACCCGCATCGTGCCGGGCACGGCGCTGCTGGCGCTGCTGATCCACCTGGATGGCTCGGGCGCGGTGACCTTCCTGATCACCATCCCGGCCATGCTGCCGCTGTACACGCGGCTGGGCATCGACAAGCGCATCCTCGCCTGCGTGGCCTCGATGGCGGCGGGCGTGAACTTCCTGCCGTGGACCGGGCCGATGATTCGTGCCTCGGCAGCGCTGCATATCCCGGTCTCGGACATCTTCACGCCGCTGGTGCCGGTGCAACTGGTGGGGTTGGCCTTCGTGTTCATCGCCTCGTATCTGCTGGGCCTGAAGGAAGAGCGCCGGCTCGGGCTGGGCAAGGGATCGACCGTCGATTTCGTGCAGCAGCATGAGCTGAGCGAAGCGCAACTGAAGATCCGTCGCCCGCAGAATTTCTGGGCCAACATCGTGCTGACGGTCTTTGTGCTGGGCGTGATGATCAGCGGCAAGGTCGATCCGGTGGTGATGTTCATGATCGGCGTGGTGCTGGCGCTGATGATCAATTACCGCGATGTGGCCATGCAGCGCGAGCGCATCGACGCCCATGCCAAGGCGGCGCTGCTGATGGCCAGCATCCTCTTTGCAGCAGGTGTGTTCACCGGCATCATGACCAAGTCGGGCATGCTCTCGGCCATGGCCAAGACCGCCGTCGGTGTCGTTCCGCCCGAGATGGCTGGCCATATCCCGGTAGTGCTGGGGGTGCTGTCGATGCCGCTGTCGTTGCTGTTCGATCCGGATTCCTTCTACTTCGGTGTGCTGCCGGTGATCGCCGAGGTCAGCCACATGCTGGGCGTTCCGACCATCCAGGTGGCCCAGGCCGCGCTGCTGGGCCAGATGACGACCGGCTTCCCGGTCAGCCCGCTCACGCCGGCCACCTTCCTGGTGTGCGGCCTGGCCGGGATCGAACTGGCGGACCACCAGAAATACACCATCCCCTTCCTCTTCGGTGCTTCCGTGGTGATGACCATCGCCTGCGTGGTACTGGGGCTGTTCCCGCTGTTCTGAGCGCGGACCACTGGAAGTGCAACACCCTGTTTTGGAGAAGCGCATGACCCAAGATCCACAGCGCACCGTGCGCATCGGCGCCGGTGCCGGCTACTCGGGCGACCGTATCGAGCCGGCCGCCGAACTGGCCGAACATGGCCAGCTGGATTACCTGATCTTTGAATGCCTGGCCGAGCGTACCATCGCCATCGGCCAGCAAGCCCGGCTGGCAGACCCCAGCAAAGGGTATGACCCGTTGCTGGCCGAGCGCATGCATGCGGTGCTCAAGACCTGCGCCGCGCAAGGCATCCGCATCATCACCAATATGGGCGCGGCCAATCCGCTGGCGGCGGCGCAACGCGTGCGCGAGATCGCGCGCGAACTGGGCTTGCGCGGGCTGAAGGTGGCGGCCGTGGCCGGAGACGACGTGCTGGAAGCCGTGCAGCAGGGCCAATGGCGCATCGAGGACAATGGCCAGCCGGTCGCTTCGCTGGGTAGCCGCCTCATCTCGGCCAATGCCTATCTGGGTATCGCCCCCATCGTCGAAGCACTGCAGGCCGGTGCCCAGGTCATCATCACCGGCCGCGTGGCCGATCCCGCGCTGGTGCTGGCACCGCTGGTGCACGAATTCGGCTGGGCCGCCGATGATTGGGACAAGCTCGGCCAGGGCACCCTCATCGGCCACCTGCTGGAGTGCGCCGGACAGGTGACCGGCGGCTACTTTGCCGATCCCGGCAAGAAGGATGTGGCCGGCCTGGCAAGGCTGGGCTTCCCCATCGGCGAAGTGAAGGCCGATGGCAGTGCCGTCATCACCAAGGTGGCGGGTTCCGGTGGCCAGGTCACGGCACGCACCTGCAAGGAGCAATTGCTCTATGAAATCCATGATCCGAGCGCTTACTTCACGCCGGACGTGATTGCCGATTTCTCGCAAGTGCGCATCGAAGAGGTCGGGCCGGACCGCGTGGCCGTCACCGGCGGCCGTGGTCGTGCGCGACCGCAGACGCTCAAGACCACGCTGGGCTACCGCGACAGCTTCATCGGCGAAGGCCAGATTTCGTATGCCGGGCCTGGCGCACAAGCACGTGCGCAACTGGCCGGCGAGATTGTGCGCGAGCGGCTGGCGCTCACGGGCGTGCAGACCGAAGAGCTGCGCGTGGACCTGATCGGCATCAATGCCATCGCCGGTGAGCAGATGTCGGCGCATGCACCCGAGCCACAGGAAGTCCGCCTGCGCGTGACCGGCCGCACGGCCAGCATGAAAGAGGCGATCCGCATCGGCAACGAAGTCGAGACGCTTTATACCAACGGCCCGGCCGGTGGCGGCGGTGCCACCAAGTCGGCCCGCGAAGTCATTGCCGTGCTGTCGCTGCTGCTGCCGCGCACGCTGGTACATCCATCCGTTTTCATCGAGGAGGCCTGAGATGCTGCTCAGAGAGATTGCTCATTCACGTGCCGGGGACAAGGGCGACATGTCGAATATCTCCGTGATCGCCTATCGGCAGGAGGACTATGCACTGCTGGAGCGCACCCTGACGGCCGAACGCGTGCGCGCGCATTTTGCCGGGGTGGTCCATGGAGAGGTGGTGCGCCACGCGCTGCCGCATCTGGGCGCGCTGAACTTCGTGATGCAGCAGGCGCTGGGCGGCGGGGTTACCCGCTCACTGGCGCTGGATGCGCATGGGAAGGCGTTGTCGGGGGTGATGCTGGACTTGGAGCTTGAAGGCTGACGTCGTCCGGCAGGCATGCTGGCAATACCAAATCTCAATTCGGCGATAATGATGCTGGTGAGGTAGAGCGTGTCTGGGGCCTGTGCATTGAGCCAAGCTTGCACGGCCGGGTTCATCTGAAGCTTCATGGCCTCCGAGACGACATTGGTGTCGAGCACGATCATTCGAACCTCATCGGCTCTGCAGGACTGCGGTCAAGAAGCTCCTCCAACGCTGCCACATCTTCATTCGTGAGGCCAAGCTCGCGATTCATTTGGGCAAGCGCGTCGCCAAGTCGCAAATGTCCCTCGGGCTTGACGGCCATGGTCAATATTTCGCGGATCTCCGCCTCCGTACTGCGTCCGTGCCGAGCAGCGCGCACGCGCAATGCGCGGTGGATTTCATCAGGAAGATTCCGGACAGTCAGGTTGGCCATGACAGCATTACCCCGAAGTGACATCAATGCATTCATTTTAGGCATTTGATTCTCTCCTTTCCATCGATAAGAGCGACTGTGACCTGACCTTCGAGCCGAGTACAGCCTCAAGTTCTCATCTCGCAGGAGTAAACATCATTTGCGTTTATTAGATGCAAAAAAGAGGGAAAAGACCGACGTTATTCGATCCATTTCGGGACCGCCACCAAAATTCATTTCCCCAAGGAAAAATAAGCAATTTTTCGCCGATACTTCTTGCCTGAACTAGGTATATTGCGACTGTCCAAACCCCGCAAGATTTGGTATCGTCCGCCCGTGATTGATTCTCGCACTGCATCAGCGCCCCCCCGCTGACACACTCCCCCCGATATGAAAAAACCAATCCGACTCGGCACTCCGCTGTCTCCTTCCGCCACCAAAGTCATGCTGCTGGGCTCCGGCGAACTCGGCAAGGAAGTCATCATCGCCCTGCAACGCCTGGGCGTGGAAGTCATTGCCGTTGACCGTTATGAGAACGCACCTGGCCAGCAGGTCGCCCATCGCGCCCACGTGATCAACATGACCGACGGTGCCGCCCTGGCCGCATTGATCGAGCAGGAGCAGCCCGACCTGATCGTGCCCGAGATCGAGGCCATTGCCACCGAGACCCTGGTCAAGCTGGAAGAAGCCGGCCGCGCCCGCGTGATTCCGACCGCGCGCGCTGCCTGGCTGACCATGAACCGCGAAGGCATCCGCCGCCTGGCCGGTGAAACCCTGGGCCTGGCGACTTCTCCCTACCGCTTCGCCGACAGCCTGGAAGAACTCAAGGCTGCCATCGACCAGATCGGTTTCCCCTGCGTGATCAAGCCGGTCATGTCATCTTCCGGCAAGGGCCAATCCAAGATCGACGGCCCCGACGAAATCGAAGCCGCCTGGAACTACGCCGCAGCAGGTGGCCGCGTCGATTCCGGCCGCGTGATCGTCGAAGGCTTCATCGACTTCGACTATGAAATCACCCTGCTGACGGTGCGCTCCTTGAACGAAAACGGCGACACCATCACCAGCTTCTGCGACCCGATCGGCCACGTGCAGGTCAAGGGTGACTATGTCGAGTCCTGGCAGCCGCACCCCATGCCCAGCGCCGCGCTGGAAAAGGCCCGCGACATCGCCCGCAAGGTCACGGAGAACCTCGGCGGCCTGGGCCTGTTCGGCGTGGAGCTGTTCGTCAAGGGCGACATGGTCTGGTTCTCCGAAGTCAGCCCGCGTCCGCATGACACCGGCATGGTCACCATGGTCAGCCAGGTGCAGAGCGAATTCGAACTGCACGCCAAGGCCATCCTCGGCCTGCCGGTCAATACCGCCCTCAGGAGCCCCGGTGCCTCTGCCGTGATCTACGGCCAGCATGACGCCCGTGGCATCGCCTTCGATGGCGTGGCTGAGGCGCTGCGTATCCCTGGTGCCGACATTCGCCTGTTCGGCAAGCCGGAATCCTTCGCCCGCCGCCGCATGGGTGTAGCCCTGGCCTCCGGCGACAGCGTCGAAACCGCACGCATCCGCGCCAAGCAGGCTGCGGCCAAGGTCAAACCGGTGATTCCGCAGTAATCGTTGCGCGCACTCGCATGACGTGAACGGGCCCCGATGCAGATCGGGGCCCGTTTTTTTTCGAGGGGACAGAAACTTGACCCTGATGCCGGAAACGATATAAACAATATGCCCACGGCATGCCGCTATAATCACCGTCTCCCTCCACAACAGCAGCTTTGCTCACGATCATGAAGTGTGATGTCGCCATCCTCGGCAGCGGTCTGGCCGGTCTTTCCGTGGCCCTCCATCTGGCAGAGAAGTACCAGGTGGTGGTCGTTTCCAAGGGCGAGCTGCTGGACGGGGCCAGCAACTGGGCGCAAGGCGGCATTGCTGCCGTGCTCGATTCCGGCGACAGCCACGCCCAGCATATCGGCGACACCCTGGTCGCCGGTGCCGGCCTGTGCGATGAGAGCGCCACGCGCTATATCGTCGAACATGGCCGCGAGGCCATCGAATGGCTGATCTCCCAAGGCGTGCCCTTCACCCGTGACGACAGCGCCGAGCTGGGCTATCACCTCACCCGCGAAGGCGGCCACAGCCAACGCCGCATCATCCACGCCGCCGATGCCACCGGCCACGCGGTTCAGGTGACGCTGGAACAGCGCGTACGCGCCCATCCCAACATCACCCTGCTGGAACATCACTGCGCCATCGACCTGATCCACGCCCGCAAGCTCGACCCCAAGGCCGAGCCGCGCTGCCTGGGCGTGCACGTGCAGGACACCGCCAGCGGCCGGGTGCTGGCCATTGCGGCCGGGCGCACGGTGCTGGCCACGGGTGGGGCCGGCAAGGTCTACCTGTACACCTCCAACCCCGATTCGGCCACCGGCGACGGCATCGCCATGGCCTGGCGCGCAGGCTGCCGGGTGGCCAACATGGAGTTCATCCAGTTCCACCCGACCTGCCTGTATCACCCGTATGCCAAATCCTTCCTCATCAGCGAGGCTTTGCGCGGTGAAGGAGCCTTGCTCAAGCTGCCGGCGTCGGCGGGCGCGCTGGCGGGCCAGCGCTTCATGCCGGAGCATGACGAGCGCGCCGAACTGGCCCCGCGCGACATCGTGGCGCGCGCCATCGATTTCGAGATGAAGAAGCGCGGGCTGGACCATGTGGACCTGGACATCAGCCATCAAAGCCCCGCCTTCATCGCCGAACACTTCCCGACCATCCAGGCGCGCTGCCTGGAGTTCGGCATCGACATTACGCGCCAGCCCATCCCGGTGGTGCCGGCCGCGCACTACACCTGCGGCGGCGTGGTGACCGACATGGCCGGCCGCACCGACCTGCCGGGCCTGTATGCGGTCGGCGAGACGGCCTATACCGGGCTGCACGGTGCCAATCGCCTGGCCAGCAATTCGCTGCTGGAGTGCCTGGTGCTGGGCCGCTCGGCCGCCGAGGATATTGAACGGGAATTGTCAGCGGGAACCTGGCGCATCGCCGAAGTACCGCAATGGGATGAGAGCCGCGTCAGCGATGCCGACGAGGAAGTGGTGATCGCCCACAACTGGGACGAACTGCGCCGCTTCATGTGGAATTACGTCAGTATCGTGCGCACTGACAAGCGGCTGGAACGCGCCCAGCACCGCATCCGGCTGCTCAAGGAAGAGATTGACGAGTACTACGCCAACTTCCGCATTTCACGCGATCTGCTGGAGCTGCGCAACCTGGTGGATGTGGCGCAGCTGATCGTCTCCAGCGCCCTGATGCGCAAGGAAAGCCGTGGACTGCATTTCAGCCAGGACTATCCGCGGACCTTGCCGCGTGCTACGCCGACCATCCTGCCGGGACGTCAGTGAGCGCTTATTTTCGCTGGCGATACTCCTTGCGACAGACCTTGGGGGCGGCCAGCACATTGGTGATGGTCTGGCTTTAGCAGGTGCTCTCCGCCCCTTCCATGGTATCGAAGTACATTGCCAGTTCGCGGGCCACCGCGGGGTCGCAGCGGAAGTGGATTTGGCGTGAAGACATCCGCGCTAGAGGGCGGTATGAAGGATTGAGATCGTGACTTTGCCCAACAATGCCAATTCACGGGTATGTCACCAACGATATCGGCGTAATGTCCCCATCTTGATGTGAAAAAACCCGCTAAAAAGCGGGTTTTTCGAGGCAGACACTTTTCGTAATGCCGGGGCGGAGCGCCCCTGCAATCACTCCCACTCAATCGTCGCCGGCGGCTTCCCGGAAATGTCATACACCACCCGGTTCAAGCCTCGCACCTCATTGATGATACGGTTGGAGACGCGGCCCAGCAGCTCATGCGGCAGATGCGCCCAGTGCGCCGTCATGAAGTCCTGCGTCTGCACCGCACGCAAGGCCACCACGTATTCGTAGGTGCGGCCATCGCCCATGACACCCACCGACTTCACCGGCAGGAACACGGCAAACGCCTGGCTGGTCTTTTCGTACCAGGTCTGGCCGTCTTCATCCTTCGTATTTCGCAGCTCTTCGATGAAGATCGCATCCGCACGGCGCAGCAGGTCCGCGTACTCTTTCTTCACTTCACCCAGGATACGCACACCCAGGCCAGGACCCGGGAACGGATGGCGATACACCATCTCCGGCGGCAGGCCCAGCGCCACGCCCAGTTCGCGCACTTCATCCTTGAACAGTTCGCGCAGCGGCTCCAAAAGCTTCAGGTTCAGCGTTTCCGGCAGGCCGCCGACGTTGTGGTGGCTCTTGATGGTGTGGGCGGTCTTCTTGCCCTTGCCGGCGCTTTCGATCACGTCCGGGTAGATGGTGCCCTGGGCCAGCCACTTGGCGCTGGTCAGCTTGGCCGATTCGGCCTGGAACACTTCCACGAACTCGCGGCCGATGATCTTGCGCTTGGCTTCCGGATCGGTCACGCCCGCCAGGTGGCCCATGAACTGCGCAGTGGCGTCCACATGGATCACCTTCACACCCAGGTTCTTGGCAAACATTTCCATGACCATCTTGCCTTCGTCCAGGCGCAGCAGGCCGTGGTCGACGAACACACAGGTTAGCTGGTCGCCGATGGCGCGATGGATCAGCGCTGCCGCCACGCTGCTGTCGACACCGCCCGACAGGCCCAGGATGACTTCATCGCTGCCCACTTGCTGGCGGATCATCTCGACGGCTTCGGCGATGTAGTCCGGCATGTTCCAGTCCGACTGGCAGCCGCAGATCTCATGCACGAAGCGGCCCAGCATGGCCTTGCCTTGCACCGTGTGGGTCACTTCCGGGTGGAACTGCACGCCGTAGAAACGACGCTCCTCGTCAGCCATGCCGGCGATCGGGCAGTTGCCGGTGGAGGCCATGAGCTTGAAGCCGGCGGGCATTTCGTTGACCTTGTCGCCGTGGCTCATCCAGACCTTCAGCATGCCGTGGCCTTGCGCATTGGTGAAGTCGCTGATGCTCTCCAGCAGCTTGGTGTGGCCATGGGCGCGCACTTCGGCGTAGCCGAATTCGCGCAGGTGGCCGTTCTCGACCTTGCCGCCGAGTTGCTCGGCCATGGTCTGCATGCCGTAGCAGATGCCCAGTACCGGCACGCCCAGTTCGAAGACCGCTTGCGGGGCACGCGGGGTGTCGCCTTCGGTGACGCTGTTGGGGCCGCCGGAAAGGATGACGCCGGCCGCGCCGTAATTGCGCACGAACTCGTCGGTCACGTCATGCGGGAATACCTCGGAAAACACACCGGCTTCGCGCACGCGGCGAGCGATGAGCTGGGTCACCTGGGAACCGAAGTCGAGGATCAGGATTTTCGAATGCGAATGCGTGGACATGGGCAGTGAGGTCTGGCTACGTTAAAAATGGACTTCTGAAAAGATCAACAGCCCGACAGCCTGGCACGGGGCCGGTGGACTGTCGGGCTGTGGCCGCATCGAAAATTACTCGGCGCGGTAGTTCGGGGCTTCCTTGGTGATCTGCACGTCGTGGACATGCGATTCACGCATGCCGGCCGACGTGATCTCGACGAACTCGGCGCGCTCGCGGAAGTCGTCGATGGAGGCGCAACCGCAGTAACCCATGGAGGAGCGCACGCCGCCCACCAGCTGGTACAGGATCGCAACGACGGAACCCTTGTAGGCAACGCGGCCTTCGATACCTTCCGGCACGAACTTGTCGGCGGTGTTGTCGCCATCCTGGAAGTAGCGGTCGGCCGAACCGTCAGCCATCGCACCCAGCGAACCCATGCCGCGGTACGACTTGTAGCTGCGGCCCTGGTACAGGATCACTTCGCCCGGCGCTTCTTCGGTACCGGCGAACATGCTGCCCATCATCACGGCCGAAGCGCCGGCGGCCAGCGCCTTGGCGACGTCGCCCGAGAAACGGATACCGCCGTCGGCGATGACCGGAACACCGGTACCCTTCAAGGCTTCAGCGACGTTGGCGATGGCCGAGATCTGCGGCACGCCGACACCGGCGACGATGCGGGTGGTGCAGATGGAGCCGGGGCCGATACCAACCTTCACGGCGTCAGCGCCATGCTCGACCAGTGCCTTGGCGGCAGCGGCGGTGGCGATGTTGCCGCCGATGACTTCCACGTGCGGGTAACGGGTCTTGACCCACTTGACGCGGTTGAGCACGCCTGCGGAGTGGCCGTGGGCAGTATCGACCACGATCACGTCCACACCGGCGGCGACCAGCAGCTCGATGCGCTCGTCATTGTCCGGGCCGACGCCGACGGCCGCACCTACGCGCAGCTTGCCGTGTTCGTCCTTGCAGGCGAAGGGGTGTTCGGTGGATTTTTCGATGTCCTTGACGGTGATCAGGCCGCGCAGCTCAAACGCATCGTTGACGACCATCACACGCTCCAGGCGGTGCTTGTTCATCAGGCGCTTGGCTTCTTCCGGATCGGCGCTGGAGCCGTTTTCCTTGACGTAGACCAGCTTCTCGCGCGGGGTCATCTTGGCGCGGACTTCTGCGTCCAGTTCTTCTTCGAAACGCAGGTCGCGGTTGGTGATGATGCCGACCAGTGCCTTGCCTTCCACGACCGGGAAGCCGGAGATGCCATGCTGCTTGGACAGCGCGATGACGTCACGGATCTTCATGGTGGGGGGAATGGTGATCGGGTCACGGACCACGCCGGACTCGAAACGCTTGACCTTGGAAACCTCGCGCGCCTGCTCCTTGGGCGTCAGGTTCTTGTGGATGATGCCGATGCCACCCTCTTGCGCCATGGCAATGGCCAGGCGGGCTTCAGTCACGGTGTCCATCGCGGCCGAGACCAGCGGAATGTTCAGCGAGATGTTGCGCGTCAGGCGCGTGGTCAGGGAAGTGTCTTTGGGGAGGATGTCCGAGAAGGCCGGAACGAGCAGCACATCATCGAACGTGAGTGCTTTTTGGAGAAGACGCATAGTATTTCCTATAGGCGCAAAAGCGAATTATACAGAAAAGCTGAACGCGCGTCTTGCTCTACTTGCGTTTCTCCCTCCGGGCGTCGTAAAAATGCCGGAAGGCTGGGATGCTGGGCCGGGCAGCAGCGCCGCTCAAGGGCGGTCCGCTTGCTCCCGGTGCGCGGCACGGCGGCGGCGCGACTGCTTGGGGTCCGCAATCAGCGGCCGGTAGATCTCGATGCGGTCGCGTGCGCGCAGCACCGTGTCCAGGGTCTTGATCTTGCCGAAGATGCCGACCTTGCATACCGACAGGTCGATGGCCGGCTGCTCGCGCAGCAGGCCGCTATCCAAAATGGCCTGCTGGATGGAACTGCCGGGCGCTACCTGCAGGTCCTGCAGGATCTGCAGGCCGGGCGCGGCGTAGCAGAGCTGGACTTGCAAAAAGGCATCGTCAGCCATATATCTGTTCAGCGCGTTTGCAGAAGGAATCGACGAAGCTGTTGGCGATCATGCTGAAGACCGGCCCGATCACCCCTTCCAGGATGCGGCTGGAAAATTCATATTCCATGTCGAATTCGATCTTGCAGGCATCCTCGCGCAGCGGCTTGAAGGTCCAGCGGCCTTCGAAATGCTTGAACGGGCCTTCCACCAGGCGCATGGTCATGCTGGTCGGGCGCACGTTGGTGTTCTGGGTGCTGAAGGATTGCTTGAGGCCGTGATAATTGATCTTGATCTTGGCCGTGAGGCTCTCGTCACTGCGCTCGGAAACCTCGACACCGCCACACCAGGGCAGGAATTCAGGGTAATCCTCAACCTTGTCGACCAGGTTGAACATCTGCTCCGCGCTATAGTTGATCAGGACGGTTTTGTGTACGACTGCCATCGAGGGTGATCCGTTTGATAAAATCGCAAAGGCACAATTTTAACCGACGAGACGAATTTTTATTTAGATGAGCATTATTGATAACAAAAAGGCCTTTTTCGATTACTTCATCGAAGAGCGATTCGAAGCAGGCCTCGTCTTGCAAGGTTGGGAAGTCAAATCGATCCGCGCCGGCCGCGTGCAACTCAAGGAAGCCTACGTGATCGTGCGCAATGGCGAGGTCTACCTGTTCGGCTGCCACATCAGTGCGCTGACCAGCACCTCCACGCACGTGCATCCGGAAACCACCCGGACCCGCAAGCTGCTCTTGAATGCCGCCGAGATCAGCAAGCTGATCGGCAAGGTGGAGCGCTCCGGCTACACGCTGGTGCCGCTGAACTTGCACTACAGCAAAGGCCGCGTCAAATGCGACATCGGCCTGGCCAAGGGCAAGAAGCAGCACGACAAGCGCGAGACCGAAAAGCAGCGCGACACCCAGCGCGAAATCCAGACGGCGATGAAGCAGCATCGCCGCTGATCCCTTCCTGCATCCCCTGACTGCGACCACGGCTGCCTTGTGCAGCCGTTTTCCTGTCCGCTTGCAGCGCGTTCAGTCCCACCCGGCGAAGCGTTCGCGGCAGGCGGCCACGATCCCTTCGACCACACTGCCCCACTGCCCTCGCTGCTGCTGGCGGAACAGTCTCACCGAGGGATACCAGAGACTGTGCTCGCCCTGCACACCCCAGCGCCACTCGCCTTCCAGCCGCTGCGGCAGGAAGCACGGCAAGCCCAGTGCACCTACCAGGTGCACCACGGCGGTATCGACGCTGATGACCAACTCCAGCGCGCAGGCCAGCGCTGCCGAATCGGCCCAGTCCGCCAGCGGGAAGCTGCGGAGCCGACCGGCCAATTGCTGATGCACGCGCTGGTCGGCTAACGGGATCTCGACCTGCAGGCTGACCACCTCCACCGGTAATTCAAACAGAGGCAGCCACTCGGCCAGCGGCACATCGCGGCTGGGGTGCGGGGTGGCGTACTGACGCCCGGCCCAGGCCAGCCCGATGCGCGGACGGCGCGGCGCCGCATCCGCACCCTCGGCGAGATGCTGCTGCCATTGTTGCAGCCTCGCCGAATCCACTGTCAGGTAAGGCGCGGTCGGTGCCTGGCCCGGATGCGGCAAATCCAGCAAATACGGAAGACTGAACAGAGAAGCGTGACAATCGTGCGGGCCAGCCTCGCTGACATGGGCCACGCAGCGCACCTGCGGAAAAGACGGCGCCAGCACTGCCAGCAAGCCCGACGGTGCGCACAGGGTGACCTGCCCCGCCTGCGCTGCCACCAGCTGCAGGTAACGCGCAAATTGCAGGCAATCCCCCTGCCCTTGTTCAGACCAGATGAGGACGTGTTTGCCGGTGAGCGATTCGCCAGGCTGCCAGCGCGGGCTGGGCGTGGCGATGGCGCGCCGGGCCAATTCCGGAATCTGGAAGCGCGCTTCATGTTCGCGCCAGCCCTCGGCATAGTCACCGCGCGTGAGCAGCATATGAGCACGCCCCACGCGGGCTTGAGGGAAGTCGGTATGCCAGCGTAAAGCTTCTTCATATCCGGCCTGCGCAGCGTCGATGCGGCCCATGCGGCGCTGGATGTCGGCACGATTGAAGACGATCAGGGCGCACGTTTCACTGTCGGTGGCATCGTCGCGATAGCAGGCCAAGGCCTCTTCATGGCGATTGAGCCGCAGCAGGATGTCGGCATGCAGGGCCTGGTCCTCCAGCGCGGGCAGCGGGCACGCAGCTTCGATGGCGGCCAGGGCGAGCAGCGGTTGATCGAGTTGGTAATACAGTCGGGCCAGCAAGACCCGCTCATCGGGCCGAGGAGTATCTGCAAGTGCACTGGCCCACTGCTGCAGCACGGCACGATGGGCTGCGCGGGCTTCATCATAGTCGGGCACCAGGTCGAGGCAGCGTTCGTAGGCTGCGGCGGCGCCCGCCAGATCGCCAGTCTCATGCAACAGGCTGGCCCGCTGCATGAGCACCGGGAGGAAACTGGCATCGAGCCTCAAGGCCTGATCCAGCGCGTCGATGGCAGCCTCGGGCTGCCCGGCGCCGCGCAGCGCGATGGCCTCGCACATCAGGCCCATGATGCCAGCCAGGACGGCAGGGTCGGGAACATTCATGGCCGGCAGCTTAGCATGGCCTGCGGACCCGGCACTGCCCTTGCCGTTACGCCGTGGTGTCGATCAGGTTGCCCGTGGTCTTGCCTGCGGCCAGCTTGCTCTGCAGGCTTTGCAGGAAGCTGGAGAGCGAGGTCGTGGACGACGACGCCCCCAATGAACCGAGGAGGTTGCTGAACGCACTTTGCAGCGAAGACACCGTACCGTCACCGGAACCTGAGTCAGTGCCATTGCTGTCGCCGGAGAGGCTGGAGATGAGACTCTGGAGATCCGCCTCCAGTCCGCCTCCCGGTGGCGGCGGACGACCGCCCGGCGTGTAGGCGCGTGCGGTGGTGTCGGTACTGGTTGAACTGGCAGTACTGCTCGTGCTGCTCGTATCACTGGTGGCCGACACGCTGCTGGAGCTGCTGTCCGAGGAAGACGTGGAGCTGGCCGGCGGCGGCCCCGGTGGCGGATTGTTCTGCCCCTTCAGGGCGGCCATCAATTCCTGCAGGAAGGCATCGAGCTTGGAATCGACGTTGGCTGAGGAGATGCTGCTGCTGGAGGACGTGCTGGTTGCCGACGTGACCGAGGTGGCACTGGTGGCGGAACTGTCGAGATCCACGCCCAGCGAAGCCAGGATATCCTTGAGCGCACCGATCAGGCCCCCGCCCTTGTCACCGCGCGGCGGCGGTGGCGGCGCATCCATACGCGGGCTGGCGCTGGTGGAAAAACCGCTGGTCCCGGACAACCCCGACAGATCGGCAAGACTGAAATTGCTGGACGACACGCTGCTGATGGCCATGACGGACTCCTTTTATTGTGCGCGATGCCCCATGCATCGCTCCCTTGTACATGCCAAAAGTATCGGTCATCAAGGCGTGTTAAGTTCACGCCTGCTGCGTAAAGCCGGGTAAAGTCTTGTTAAGCCCGCGTGGGCACCACTGCGGCGCGGGCCAGGCCGGGCGCGGGTTGCCGGCAGGCACTTGTGAACTTCCCGGCCGCGGAATGCGAGTTCAGGCGGCGTCCGGACACACCGCCAAGCACGGTAAATGAATGTAAAGATGCAATTGTAAAGAAGGCTGGAAACACTTCTGCAAAACCTTTTACGGCATATTACGGGCTGCCGACGCCCTGCGGCCTGGAGGCAGGGCAATTCGAGAATGGAATGCAGCAATGTCTAAAGTGCTTTTGATCGACGATGACGTGGAGCTCGTCGAAATGCTCAAGGAATACCTGGAGCAGGAAAAATTCGAAGTCAACGTCGCCCACGATGGTGAAGCCGGCGCCGCCGAGGCGCTCACCGGCCAATACGCCATCGCCGTGCTGGACGTGATGATGCCGCGCCTGAACGGCGTCGATACCCTGCGCCGCATCCGCGCCAAGAGCAACATGCCCGTCGTGATGCTGACTGCCAAAGGCGATGACACCGACCGCATCATCGGCCTGGAGCTGGGCGCCGACGACTACGTCCCCAAGCCCTGCACGCCGCGCGAGATTGCCGCGCGCATCCGCGCCATCCTGCGCCGCGCCTCGGCCGAGAGCAGTGAGCAGGCGCCCTATTCGCCGCTGGCCGTGGGCGCCCTGTCGATGTGGCCGGAACAGCGCCGCGCCACCTGGAACGGCCGTCCGCTGGAACTGACCAGCAGCGAATTCAACCTGCTCGAAGTGCTGGCCCGCAATGCCGGCAAGCCGGTCAGCAAGCAAACCTTGTCCGAACAGGGCCTGGGTCGTCCGCTGGCGCGCTTCGACCGCAACATCGACGTGCACCTCTCCAGCATCCGCCAGAAGATCGCCGCGCTGGGCAGCGACAAGAGCTGCATCCAGACCGTCTACCGCCTGGGCTACCAGTTCATCAAGGAATAAAGTGGGCCGGCTTTTCTGGAAGTTCTTCTTCTTCATCGCGATCGCCCAGATCACCGCCACCTTCGGCGTGGGCGTGCTGTTCTGGATCGAGAACCTGGAACGCAGCAACCGCAATTCGGAGATCGACCTCAGTCCGCCGGCCTCCTTCATGATTCGCGCGGCCGCCGCCACCCTGCAGTTCGGTGGCCCGGAAGCCTTGCGCAGTCTGATCAACGAGGGCCGGCCGCATCGCCTGCAGCTCTACGCGGTGGACGAAGACAACCAGGACCTGATGGGCCGTGAGGTCTCGCCGCACCTGGTGGAGCAAGCGCGCCGCGTACTGGCCAGCGAACGCGAGCGCCGCGTGGTGGAACTGGTCAAGGCGGCCAACGGCCACAGCTACCTGATGTTCATCCCCACGCCCAATGACGAGTTCGGCCCGCCCCCGGGCGGCATGCCGGGCCGCGAACCGCGCTACATGAAGGATCGCGGCGGACCCAAGCCGCTGTTCTTCCCCACCATGCCCATTGCCGTGGCACTGGTGGCCAGCCTGGTGTTTGCGCTGCTGCTGGCCTGGTATTTCTCGCACCCGATCCGGCACCTCAAGAATGCCTTCAACCAGGCTGCCAACGGCAACCTGGACCAGGAGCTGGAACCGGTCATGAGTGCGCGCAACGATGAGCTGGCCGACCTGGGCCGCGATTTCGACGCCATGACGGCCAAGCTGCGCACCTTGATGGAAAGCCAGCGCCGCCTGCTGCACGACGTCTCGCACGAGCTGCGCTCGCCCATTGCGCGCCTGCAGATGGCTATCGGCCTGGCGCGCGTGCAGGACAAGGACAAGCTGGAACTGACCCTGGAACGCATCGAACGCGAAAGTGTGCGCATGGACAAGCTGGTGGGCGAATTGCTGACCCTCTCGCGGCTGGAAGCCAACGTCCCCGGTTCGATGGAAGAAGCCATCGCCATCGAGGCCATGCTGGCCGACATGACCAATGACGCCAGCTTCGAAGCCGAAGCCTTGGGCAAGCGGGTGGAAAGCCGCATCGAAGGCCGGGTGCAGGTCAAGGGCAATCCGGAGCTGCTGTATCGCGCCATCGAAAACGTGCTGCGCAATGCCATCAAGCACACCGCGCCCGACACGGCGGTGCAGTTCGTGGCCGAACTCGACGAGGTCAACAAGCTGTTGCACCTGTCCATCCTCGATCGCGGACCAGGCGTGCCGGAGGAGGAGATGGACAGCATCTTCGAACTGTTCTTCCGCAGCAGCCGCACCAAGAGCAACAGTGCCGGACATGGCCTGGGGCTGTCGATCGCCAGGCGCATCGTGGAGGCGCATCAAGGCTTCATCCGCGCCGCCAACCGGCCCGATGGCGGACTGCGCGTGGACATCACCCTGCCCTTCATGGCCGATGAGCCGGCGCGGGGAGCGACTGCCGCGATCTGATTGCCGCCTCGCTGGCGATGGAGATGTGCGCGATACGCACGATATGAAGGATATGAAGGAGATACACCAGAACAAAGCCCCGTCCGGTTTCGCGCCGGACGGGGCTTTTCAATGCATGTTTGCTCAGTGAATCATTGTGCAGGAGAAGGCACAGCCGCCGGATTGACGATGGCATTCATCAGTCCGCGCTGCACCGCCACCTGGAAGGCCTGCAACTCGCCCACGCCCTGCTCCGGCGGATAAGGAATCGGCAGGCGGTTCATCAGCACGGCCCAGGTCCAGCCATCAGCGCGCGATTGCAGGTAGGCGTAAGTGCCGGTGGTGAGCGCGCCGCTGTGGGAGAGTATCTCCACGCCATTGCTGCGGGTCACCACCCAGCCCAGGCCATAGTTGTTCTCGGCCTGCGCGGGATTGCGTTGTTTCATCAGCGCCAGCGCCTGCGGCTGCAGCAAGGCGGGGCCACCGCGCCCCTGGGTCGCATCGGCAAAGTGCACCAGGTCGGCGGCCGTGGCGATCCAGCCGGCGGTCGCATCCATGGACTTGAAATGCAGGGCCGAATAGGACTCCGGACCGGTGGCGCCACTGCCATCGCGATCGGCCACGGCGGGCCAGCGCGGGTCATCGTAGTAGACGGTCTCGTTGGCGGCGCGCTCGATGCGGCGGTCTCCGGCAATGACGGCATCCTCCACGGCAGCAGGTTTGAACACCAGCGCCTGCACGGCCGCTTCATAGGACATGCCGGACTTCTGTTCGACCAGGCGTCCGAGGACGTTGTAGGCGAAATTGCTGTAGAAGTACTCCGTGCCAGGCGCCGCATCCAGCAGGCGCTGCTTGAGCACGTAGGCGATCACGTCGCGGGCCGAGGCCGGTGCGGCCACCTGGCGCGCCTTGGCAATATTGACCAGGTCATATTGCGGATCGTAGTCACTGCCTCCCCAGCCGCTGGTGTGCTGCAGGAGATCACGCAAGGTGATCTTGAGCACACGGCGGTCCAGTGGACCGGCAAAGTCCGGATAGGCAGCATCGGGCAACAAACCATCCGGGCCGAACACGTGCCGATCCAGCACCTGCGGCAACTCCTTCTCGAAGAGCTTGAGCACCGCCACCGCCGTCACCGGCTTGGAGACGCTGCCGATACGAAAACGCGTCAGCGGCGTGACCGGCGTATTGGATTCCGTCACCGCCATGCCGTAGCCACGCTGGTAAACCAGCTTGCCCTGGTAGGCGATGGCGATGCTGGCGCCGGGCACCGGATATCGACCCAGCAATTGCGTCATCTGCTGATCGACCCGTTCGGCCAGAGCGGCGGTGTCGGCGGTTTCCTGGGCCTGCGTGGAAATGCAAGCCGACAGCAAGCCGGCCACCATCAGCGCCGCCCACGGCTTGGAAGACAAAAGCGAAACAAAACGTGGACGCATGGCTTACTTCTGCTGCTTGACGACTTGCAGGGCCGAGGCGATCAGCCCGCTCATGTCCGCCAGGTTGGCTGGCACGATGATGGAGTTATTGGTCTTGGCCAGCTTGCCGAAGGCATCCACGTACTGCTCCGCGACCTTCAGGTTGACCGCATCCGAACCACCCGGCTGCTCGATGGCGGCGGCGGTCTTGCGGATCGCTTCGGCGCTGGCCTCGGCGATGGCGAGAATGGCGGCGGCCTGGCCTTCGGCGCGATTGATCGACGCCTGCTTCTCGCCTTCGGAACGGGCAATCGCGGCTTCGCGCTCACCGGTGGCAATGTTGATCTGTTCCTGCTTGCGACCTTCGGAGGCGGCGATCAGGGCGCGCTTCTCGCGTTCAGCCGTGATCTGGGCCTGCATGGCGTGGAGGATTTCCTTGGGCGGGGTCAGGTCCTTGATCTCATAGCGCAGCACCTTCACGCCCCAGTTTTCGGCCGATTCATCGATGGCGCTGACGATGGCGGTGTTGATGTGGTCGCGTTCCTCGAAGGTTTTATCCAGTTCCATCTTGCCGATCACCGAGCGCAGCGTGGTCTGCGCCAGCTGCGTGATGGCGGCGATGTAGTTGGAGGAACCATAGGAGGCGCGCATCGGATCGGTGATCTGGAAATACAGGATGCCGTCGACCTGCAATTGGGTGTTGTCCTTGGTGATGCAGACCTGCGGCGGCACATCCAGCGGGATTTCCTTGAGGATGTGCTTGTAGGCCACGCGATCGATGAAGGGCACCACGATGTTCAGGCCCGGGGCCAGCGTGGCGTGGTATTTGCCAAGACGTTCGACCACCCAGGCGTGCTGCTGCGGGACCACCTTGACCGTCTGTACGACGAAGACGATGGCAAGGAAGAAAATGACCAGAGTAACGCTACCCAGCATGGAATTCTCCTGAAAACGAGAGGGGGGAAGAAATGAAGATGCCGATCAACGCGGCGCCACCAGCAAGCGGCTGCCACGGATTTCGCGGATGACGAAGCTGCCGGGGCTGGCATGATGGCCGGGCAGCAGCTCCACATCCCACTGCGCGCCGCGATAAGGCACGCGCGCCATGAACTGGTTGCCGTGCACCTGCCAGGCCGCAACCTCGACGCTCTGCCCGATATCCAGCAGCAGGTTGGGATCATCGTTGGCGCTGCTGCGGCGCAGACGGCCATAAGGACTGCGGCGCAGACCGAGCACCGCCGCCACGCCGACCACGGCGGCCACCAGCAATTGCCACTCCAGCATCAAGCCGCACCAGGCGGCCACGGCACCGGCCACCAGGCCCAGCGCGATCATGAGCAGGTAAAAGGTGCCTGTGAAGAGTTCTGCACCCAGCAGCGCGCCGGCCAGCACCAGCCAGAGTGACCAGTCAGTCATCGTCGAATCCCCTTGAAGAAAACTGCAAACACCGGCAGTCTACTGCAGCTTGAGAAAATAAAACAAAGGCGCGGACATTTCTGCCCGCGCCTTTCACTTCTTTCGAAGTCCGTCGTGAGTGACGCTTAAAGCTTCATCACTTTCACTTCTTGGCCAGTTGCTGCCAGGTGTCGATGACGGTATCCGGGTTCAGCGAGATGGACTCGATGCCCTGGTCCATCAGCCATTCGGCGAAGTCCGGATGGTCCGAAGGACCCTGGCCGCAGATACCGACGTACTTGCCCTTTGCACGGCAGGTGGCGATGACCTTGGTCAGCAGGGCCTGCACGGCCGGATCGCGCTCGTCGAAGTCGGCGGCCAGCAATTCCATACCGGAATCGCGGTCCAGGCCCAGGGTCAGCTGGGTCAGGTCGTTGGAACCGATGGAGAAGCCGTCGAAGTGCTCCAGGAACTGCTCGGCCAGGATGGCATTGGACGGGACTTCGCACATCATGATGACGCGCAGGCCGTTCTCGCCACGCTTGAGGCCATACTTGCCCAACAGACCAATGACCTTCTCGGCCTGGCCCAGGGTACGCACGAAGGGCACCATCACCTCGACGTTGGTCAGGCCCATGTCTTCACGCACGCGCTTCATGGCCTGGCATTCCATCTGGAAGGCTTCGGCAAAGTCGTCGGCCAGGTAACGCGCGGCGCCACGGAAGCCCAGCATCGGATTTTCTTCGTCCGGCTCGTAGCGCGAACCGCCGATCAGCTTCTTGTACTCGTTGGACTTGAAGTCCGACAGACGCACGATCACCGGCTTGGGCCAGAAGGCCGCAGCGATGGTGGCGATGCCTTCAGCCAGCTTGTCGACGTAGAAGGCCTTGGGCGAAGCATGGCCGCGGGCTACCGATTCGACGGCCTTCTTCAGGTCGGCGTCGATGTTCGGGTATTCCAGGATGGCCTTGGGGTGCACACCGATGTTGTTGTTGATGATGAATTCCAGACGCGCCAGGCCGACACCGCCGTTGGGGATCGACTGGAAGTCGAAGGCCAGCTGCGGATTGCCCACGTTCATCATCACCTTCAGCGGGATCGGGGGCAGTTCGCCACGGGCCACTTCGGTCACTTCGGTTTCCAGCAGGCCGTCATAGATCTTGCCTTCGTCGCCTTCGGCGCAGGAGACCGTCACCAGGGTGCCATCCTTCAACACGTCGGTGGCGTCGCCACAGCCGACCACGGCCGGCACACCCAGTTCACGGGCGATGATGGCGGCGTGGCAGGTACGGCCGCCACGGTTGGTGACGATGGCCGAGGCACGCTTCATGACCGGTTCCCAGTTGGGGTCGGTCATGTCGGCCACCAGCACGTCGCCGGGCTGCACGCGTTCCATTTCAGCCGGATCGTTGATGACGCGCACCGGACCGGCGCCGATCTTCTGGCCGATCGCACGGCCGGTGGCCAGCACGGTGCCCGAGCTCTTGAGCTTGAAGCGCTGCTGCGCATCGGTGGCCTTCTGCTGCGACTTCACCGTTTCCGGACGGGCCTGCAGGATGTAGAGCTTGCCGTCGCGGCCGTCCTTGCCCCATTCGATGTCCATCGGACGCTGGTAGTGCTTCTCGATGATGGTGGCGTACTTGGCCAGCTCCACCACTTCGGCGTCGGTCAGGGAATAGCGGTTGCGCAGCTCCACCGGCACATCCACGGTCTTGACCGAACGGCCAGCCTTGGCTTCACCGGTGAATTCCATCTTGATCAGCTTGGAACCCAGGTTGCGGCGGATCACCGGCTGCTTGCCCAGTTCCAGCATGGGCTTGTGGACGTAGTATTCGTCCGGGTTGACGGCGCCCTGCACCACGGTTTCACCCAGGCCATAGCTGGAGGTGATGAAGACCACATCCTTGAAGCCGGATTCGGTGTCGATGGTGAACATCACGCCAGCCGCGCCCACGTCCGAACGGACCATGCGCTGCACGCCGGCCGACAGGGCCACTTCCGCGTGGGTGAAGCCCTTGTGGACGCGATAAGAGATCGCGCGGTCGTTGTAGAGCGAGGCGAAGACGTGCTTCATGGCTTCGAGCACGTTATCGATACCGACCACGTTCAGGAAGGTTTCCTGCTGGCCGGCGAAGGACGCGTCAGGCAGGTCTTCTGCGGTGGCGGACGAACGCACGGCGAAGGACATCTCGGCGGTCGAATCGGCCACCAGCTTGTCGTAGAAGGCACGGATCTCCTGGTCCAGGCGGGGCTGGAACGGGGTCTCGATGATCCATTGACGGATCTCCGCACCGGCTTGCGCCAGCGAACGCACGTCATCGATGTCCAGGCCTTCGAGGCGCTGGGCAATGCGGGCGGCCAGGGTCGGGCCGCCATCGGCGGAGTGCTCCAGGAAATCACGGAAAGCTTGCGCAGTCGTGGCGAAACCGCCCGGCACGCGGACACCGGCGCCGGCCAACTGGGAAATCATTTCTCCCAGCGATGCGTTTTTGCCACCGACGGACTCAACGTCCGTCATGCGAAGAGTTTCAAAGGAGGCTACGTATACTGCCCCCTGGGTGTTTACTGCGTTGGACATGACAACCCCTAGCTTGATGATAAGAAATCTTCGCGGGCGCGGCATGGGTCGGTTTATTTTTGTTATTCTGCGACGGTTGCGGCAGCAGGTGCGGCTTCGAGGACCAGCCCAGGGACAGCATCAGGCGCGCAGCCACACCGAGGACGTTTGCCAGTGCAAACATCATCAGGAATTCGGGCAAATTGCGCAGCGACATGACGGTCATCAAGATGGGCTTCTCGAAATTGTTGCCAAGCATTGTACCGCGTGAAATCATTTTTGTTCGTAGCACCTAATACTTTTTCTATTTTCCAAAAGACAACTAAATGCTCGACCCCATGCCGATCCCGCACCCTTCCCCCGTCGTGGCCGCCAACCGCACCGTGTTCTTCGTCTCCGACGGTACCGGCATCACTGCGGAGACCTTCGGGCATTCGGTGCTGAGCCAGTTCGAGCTGCGTTTCAAGCAGATCCGCCTGCCCTTCATCGATACCCTGGAAAAGGCCCACGATGCCACCCGCAAGATCAATGAGGCCTATGCGGTGGATGGCAAGCTGCCCATCGTCTTCTCCACGCTGGTGAAGTCGGAACTGTCTTCGGTGATCCGCCGCGCCAAGGCCATGCACATGGACCTGTTCCAGACCTTCGTGGAGCCGCTGGAGCAGGAACTGGAGATGAAGTCCACCCACACCATCGGCCGCAGCCACAACACCACCGATTCCGAGGAATACCGCAACCGCATCGAGGCCATCAATTTCTCGCTGGCGCACGATGACGGCCAGTCCAACAAGAACCTGTCGGAAGCCGATGTGATCCTGGTGGGCGTGTCGCGCTCGGGCAAGACCCCGACCAGCCTGTACCTGGCCATGCAGTTCGGGATCAAGTGCGCCAACTATCCGCTGATCCCCGAGGATTTCGAACGCGAAAAGCTGCCCAGCGGGCTGGTGCTGCACAAGAAGAAGATCTTCGGACTGACCATCGCCGCCGAACGCCTCTCGGAAGTGCGCAACGAACGCCGTCCCGGCAGCAAGTACGCCGCGCTGGAAAATTGCCGCTATGAAATCAATGAGGCCGAGAAGATGATGCGGCGCGAAGGAATCCGCTGGATGTCGTCGACCACCAAGTCCATCGAAGAGATCGCCGCCACCATCCTGCAGGAGATCAAGCTGGAGACGCGCTGACCGACTGTCGGCGTGTGAATTCAGTGCGCACGCGAGTGCGCTTCTTCGGGCCGTTGATGGTGGTTTCCATCGTGAAGGAGTCTTCACTATGGACTTCATACACTGCGCTGTAGCAGTCCGGGCCGCACAGGTGATCGGCGGCCGGTATCAGTTCATGCCCACGCAACAGATAGTCCTGATAAGGCTGGCCGACGCGCTCGCCGTCGGCGAACAGCACGCACAGGCGATCCGCGCCAAAGCGATAGTCGAAGACACGGGAAAACGGAATCAAGCGCGCAGGCGCGGCGGCCATGCGCAGTTGGCCCTGCTCGCGGTAGACCAGCTGACCCGGTATCTGGCCTGTAGTGAAACTTAGTTCACCTGACGCCGTAGCTTGCGGGCTTGCGCTGCCTTCCCATATCGTGCGGCTGAAGGTCCATTCCCCGAGGAAGCAATCGGCCATGGCGGCCAGATCGGCGGGAACAAAGGCAGCCATGATGCGCGCCGTCCTCAGCGCCCGACGGTACGCTGGCGCAGTTGTTCGAACAGGCAGACTGCCGCTGCGGCCGCCACGTTGAGCGACTCCATCTCACCCAGGTGCGGAATCACCACTTCATGGGTGGCCGCATCCTGCAAGGCCGGCGACACGCCCTGCCCTTCATGCCCCAGCAGCCAGGCCACCGGACCGGAGAGGTCGCAATCATAAATGGTCTGGGCCGCGTGCGAACTGGTGGCCAGCAAGGGGATGCGGCTGGCGGCGCACAGGGCGACCAGGTCGGCGTTCTCGAAGATGTCCAGTACGAAATGCGCGCCCATGCCGGCCCGCAGCACCTTGGGCGACCAGGCCGCCGCCGTGCCGGGCGAACAGAACACCTGCTTCACGCCTGCCGCTGCGGCGCTGCGCAGGATGGAACCGAGATTGCCAGGGTCCTGCAGGCCATCGAGCAGCACGGCCGATTCCTTCAACGCCGCCGGGGCCACCGGCGCGGGCGTACTCACCAGCAACAGCAGGCCTACGCCGTTTTCCACGGTGCTGATGGCGTCATACAGCTTGTCGGCCAGCACCAGGCATTGCGCGTGCAAAGCTTCACATTGCGCCAGGATGGGCGCTACTTCAGGGTGATACTGGGCACTTTCCGCCACCACGCACACCTGCGGCGCGCCGCGATGCTGCAGCCAGGCCTGCGCCAGGTGCACGCCATCCAGCAGGCTCTGGCCGGCGCGGCGGCGGGCCTGGCTGCTGGTGGCCAGTTGCTTCAGGTCCTTGAAGACCGGGTTGTCCTTGGAGGTGATCAGTTTCATGCCTGTCTCGCTCATGCCATCACCACCGTCTGGCCGGACAGCAAGGCCTTGACCGGCGCATAGGAGCGCCGATGCACCGGCGAGACGCCATGCAGTCGCAGCATTTCCAGGTGCAACGGGGTCGGATAGCCCTTGTGGCGGTCGAAACCGTAGTGCGGATAGGTGTCATGCAAAACCAGCAGCGCCGCATCGCGCGCGGTCTTGGCGAGGATGGAGGCGGCCGAGATCGCGGGCACCTTGTCGTCGCCCTTGACGATGGCTTCGGAGCGGATGCTCATGACCGGGCAGCGGTTGCCATCGATCAAGGCCAGGGTGGGCAGCGTCGAGAGCGCTTCCACCGCGCGGCGCATGGCCAGCATGCTGGCGTGCAGGATGTTGAGTTCGTCGATCTCCTGCTCGTTGCAGGACGCAATGGCCCAGGCCAGGGCCGATTCCTTGATCTCCAGCGCCAGGCTGTCGCGCGCGGCTTCGGAGAGCTTCTTGGAGTCGCGCAGGCCCTTGACCGGACGCGCCGGGTCAAGGATCACGGCGGCGGCGAACACCGGACCGGCCAGCGGACCACGGCCGGCCTCATCGACGCCGCAGATGATCTCGCCGGTATGGTCGTCAAACAACGCCAGGGTCTGGGGGGCCGCCTTGGGCATAGCAATTTCCTTCATCAAACTCTCAAACGAATCGCCACAGCGATCCTTCTTTCGGCCCGTCAGCGACGGCGCGCGCCAATGACTTCACAAACCGCGTTGGCGCTCTCCCGGCTGGTATCGCGCAGCAGGGACTGGTGCATGTCGGCAAAGCGCCGCACCAGACGCTGCTGGTGCGCGTGGTCTTCCAGTTGGTGCCACATGGCATCGGCCAGGGCCTGGGGCGTGGCCTGGTGCTGCAGCAGTTCCGGCACCAGGAAGTCGCGCGCCAGGATATTGGGCAGGCCCACCCAGGGCTGGTAGGCCATGTGCCGCATGATCTGGTAGGAGGCCCAGTTGATCTTGTACGAGATCACCATCGGCTTCTTGTACAAAGCCACTTCCAGCGAGGCCGTGCCCGAAGCTACAAGCACCGCATCCGAGGCTTCCATCGCACTGTGCGACTGGCCACGGATGACGCTGATGCCAAGATCTTCATATCCGCCCTGGCGAATCTGCTCTTCAAAAAAGGCCATCTGCCGGTCACCCGCCATGGGCGTGACGAACTGCAATTGGGGATCGCGCTGCCGCAACAGCCGTGCCGCGGCGAGGAAGCCTTCGCCATTCTGCTTCAGCTCGCTCATGCGGCTGCCCGGCAGGATAGCCACCACCCTGCCCGGCCCGGTCAGTCCGAGGCGCTGGCGTGCGCCTGCGGTATCCGGCTGCAGCGGGATCACCTCCGCCAGCGGATGGCCGACGTAGGTCACCGGCACGCCCGCCTGGCGATACAAGTTTTCCTCGAAGGGAAAGATCACCAGCATGTGCGACACCGCACGCTGGATCTTCTTGATGCGCCAGCCGCGCCAGGCCCAGATCTGCGGGCCGATGAAGTGGATGGTCGGGATACCGGCCTTCTTGAGCTGTTCTTCCAGGCCCAGGTTGAAGCCGGGATAGTCCACGCCCACGAAGACATCCGGCCGGTCCGCCAGCAGTTTGTCGCGCAGCGCCTCCTGGATGCCCTTGATCTCGCGGTAACGCGGAATCACTTCGAACAGGCCCCGCACGGTCAGCTTGTCCATCGGCCAGTCGCTGGCAAAACCCTGGGCCATCATGTGCTCGCCGCCAATGCCGTACAAACGTACTTCTGGCAGGCGCTCGCGCACGCCGGCCAGCAGGCGGCTGCCCAGCAGGTCGCCCGAGCTTTCGCCGGCCACCAGTGCAATCGACTGGCGGCGCGTGATGTCAGCGGATGATGCCACGGGCCGAAGCCTCGATGAATTCGCGCAGCAGGCGGATATGTTCAGCGCTGTGGGCCGACTTGGCTTCCATGTCCGCCAGTTGCTGCTTGGCTTCCTCCAGCGGCAGCCCGGCGCGGTAGATCACCTTGTAGGCGCGCTTGATCTCCATGATCTGCTCGCTGGTGAAGCCACGGCGCTTCAGGCCCTCGCTGTTGATGCCGGCCGGCACCGCACGGTTGCCGGCGGCCGTCACGAAGGGCGGCACGTCCTGGCTCACGGCCGCCGTAAAGGCGGTCATGGCATGGGCGCCGATATGGCAGAACTGGTGCACCGTGGTGAAACCGCCCAGGAACACGTGGTCACCCAGGTGCACGTGGCCGGCCAGCGTGGCATTGTTGGCCAGGATGATGTGGCTGCCCAGCTGGCAGTCGTGCGCCAGGTGGACGTAGGCCATGATCCAGTTGTCGTTGCCGATGCGGGTCGCGCCGCCGTCCTGGACGGTGCCCCGGTTGAAGGTGACGAATTCGCGGATGGTGTTGCGGTCGCCGATCTCCATGGTGGTCGGCTCGCCCGCGTACTTCTTGTCCTGCGGCGCCGCGCCAATGGAGGCGAACTGGAAAATCTCGTTGTCACGGCCAATGGTGGTGTGGCCTTCGATCACCACGTGGGGACCGATGCGGGTGCCCGCGCCGATGCGCACGTCAGGACCGATGACGGCGTAGGCACCGATCTCGACCGATTCGTCGATCTGCGCGCCGGAGGCGATCACTGCGCTGGGATGGATCTTGGACATGTCCTGTGCTTCGATGGGTTCACTTGTTGCGCATTTTGCAATGAAGCAATCTGCACAATGAATCAGGCCCGGCGCGATCTTGCCGATCACCGCCGGGCCTGGCTTGATGCGTCAAGCCTGCAGGCAGGCCTGGACTCAGGCGCTCTGGCTGGCGTCGGCGGCGCTGCGCATGGTGCACATCAGGTCGCCTTCCACGGCCACCTGGCCATCCACGGTGGCCACGGCGCGGTACTTCCAGATGCCACGGGCGCGGCGGGTGATTTCCACTTCCATCTTCAGCTGGTCACCCGGTTCCACCGGACGCTTGAAGCGGGCATTGTCGATGCCGACGAAGTAGACCACGGTGTTTTCATCGGGCTTGCGGCCTTCGGTCAGGAAGGACAGCAGGGCCGCCGTCTGGGCCAGCGCCTCGATCATCAGCACGCCCGGCATCACCGGCTTGTGCGGGAAGTGGCCGTTGAAGAATTCTTCATTCACGGTCACGTTCTTGATCGCGGTGATGGTCTTGCCGCTCTCCCAGTTCAGCACGCGATCAACCAGCAGCAGCGGATAACGGTGCGGCAGGTACTGTTTGATTTGATTGATGTCGAGGCTATTCATTCTCTTCTTGATTCTCTGAAAGCGGGGCTTGGCCTGCTTGTTCTTGTGTCAACGTTTTAAGCGATTTTTCCAACGCCCGGATTTTCTCACGCATCGTGCCCAGATTGCGCACCAATGCAGCGGATTTTTCCCAGTCGCGGTGTTCGGTGATGGGATAGAAGCCGGTGTATTGCCCTGGCTCAAGGATGGAGCGCAGGGCCAGCGTACCGGCCGAGACGTGCACCTTGTCCACGATGGTGATGTGGCCGTGGATCATGGCCGCGCCGCCGATGGAGCAGTATTTGCCGATCTTGGCGCTGCCGGCGATGCCGGCACAGGCGGCAATGGCAGTATGGGCGCCAATGTGGCAGTTGTGGGCGATCTGGATCTGGTTGTCGAGCTTGACGCCCTCCTCGATCACGGTATCGGCCAGGGCACCACGGTCGATGGTGGTATTGGCGCCGATTTCGACGTCATCACCGATCATGACGCGGCCGACTTGCGGGATCTTGATCCATTGTCCGGCTTCATTGGCGAAACCGAAGCCATCGGCCCCGATCACGGCACCCGAATGGACGATGCCGCGCGCGCCGATCTCGCAGGCGTGATGCAAGGTGGCGCGGGCATGGAAATGGGTGTCTGCCCCGACCTTGGCGTGATGGCCGATGAAGCTGCCGGCATCGATACGCGCACGCGCGCCGATGACGGCACCGGCTTCGATCACCACCAGCGGGCCGATCACGGCGTCCGGCGCGACCTGGGCCGACGGATCGACTACGGCGCTGGCGTGGATGCCGGCGGCCGGGCGCACCTCGGCTTCGGCCTGGAACAGCTGGGCCGCCCGGGCGAAATAGGCGTAGGGGTTGCGCGTGACGATGCGGGCTCCGGCATAGCCTTGCACCTGGGCGTCGTCCGCCTCGGACAGGATCAATGCGGCCGCCTGGGTCTGGTCGGCTTGCGCACGGAACTTGGGGTTGGAGAGGAAGGTGATGTGGCTGGCACCTGCGGCATCCAGCGGGGCGATGCCCTGGACGGCGATGGTCGCATCACCCTTCAACTGTCCGCCCAGGCGCTCGACCAGTTGCTGCAGTCGAATACTCATCTTGGCTTTTCCGAATGATAGGCGTTGCTTGGCTTACGGTAGAACAAAGGCTGCCCTGACGGCAGCCCCTGAAGCGACATGCGGGCGCAGGGACGTTTCCGCCCTGCGCCCGCATGGTTGAGGCAGCAATTACTTGGCCAGTTCCTTCAACACCTTGTCGGTGATGTCGATGCGCTTGGAAGCGTAGACGGCTTCCTGGAAGACGATGTCGTATTTCTCGGCTTCGGCGATCTGGCGGATCACCTTGTTGGTGCGTTCCAGGACCACGGACAGTTCCTCGTTGCGGCGCTGGTTCAGGTCTTCACGGAATTCGCGCTGCTTGCGCTGGAATTCCTTGTCCAGGTCGGACAGGTCACGCTGGCGCTTGGCGCGGTCGGAATCCGACAGCACGGCGGCATCCTTGTCCAGCTTGTCGGACTGGGCCTTCAGGCGTGCAGCCATGTCTTGCAGGTCACGGTCACGCTTGGCGAACTCGGCTTCCAGCTTGGTTTGGGCAGCCTTGGCAGGCGCCGCTTCGCGGAAGATGCGCTCGGTGCTCACGAAGGCGATTTTCGAGCTTTCCTGCGCATGGGCAGGGGCAAAGCTCAACAGGCAGGCAGCCATCACGACGGTCTGCAGGGACAGGAACGATTTGGTCATGAACTTCAAGATTACTCTCCGTATTACGAATCAATGATGACCGCTTTAGAAGCCGGTACCCAGTTGGAACTGGAAGGTTTGAGACTTGTCACCCGTCTTCAGGTTCAATGGCTTGCCGAAGCTGAGCTTCAACGGGCCAATCGGCGACACCCAGCTGATACCCACACCGGCTGAATAGCGCAGGTCGTTCAACTTGATGTTCTGGCCATCGGCGAAGACGTTGCCGCCGTCAAAGAAGGTGAACCAGCGCAGCGTGCGGTCCTGGCCCGAACCCGGGAACGGGAACTGCAGTTCGGCATTGCCGTACAGACGCGAAGCGCCGCCCATGGAGTCGCCGTACTGGTCCTTCAGGCTGCCCAGCGAGGAGGCTTCATAGCCACGCACGGTGCCGATACCGCCGGCATAGTAGTTCTTGAACACCGGATAGGGCTTGCTGCCGATGCCGCGGCCATAATCCACTTCACCATTCAGGGCCAGGGTCACGGCCTTGCTGAAGAAGGGCTGGAAATACTGGTGCTGGTAGCTGGCACGGTAGTACTTCAGGGTACCCACGTAGGAGACCTCGAAGTTGGCGCGCTGGTAGCGGCCGGTGGTCGGCACCAGGGCCGAGTCACGGCCGTCACGCTGCCACGCGATGGTCAGCGGGATGCTGGTGGTACGGGCGCTGCCGATGCCGCAAGTCGCGGTCGAGGAAACGTCCGTCACATCACAACCGGCACCGCCGGCGCCACCGAAGTCGCGCACGTATTGACGGTACAGCGTGGGGCTGGTGTTATCGGTGCTGACATCGGTATTTTCCACCCCGATACCGAAGAACACGCGGTCCAGTTCCGAGAACGGCACGCCGAACTTGATGCTGCCGCCCAGCGTCTTGACGCGGTAGTCACCGGTCGTGTAGACCGAGGGACGAACGGTGCGCAGGTAGACTTCATAGGTGCGGCTGATGCCGTCATCGGTGAAGTACGGGTTGGTGGTCGAGACCGAAATCGTGCGATAGCGCGAGCTGGTGTTGATGTCGATACCAACCGTGTTACCGCTGCCGAAGGCGTTTTCCTGCGAGATCGAGCCGGTCAGGCTGAGCTTGTCCGACTGCGAGAAGCCGGCACCGACCATGATGTTGCCGGTCGGCTTTTCTTCGACCTTCATGTTCACGTCGACCTGGTCGCTGGTGCCCGGCACCTCGGGGGTATCGATCGTGACTTCCTTGAAGTAGCCCAGGCGGTCCACGCGGTCGCGCGAGAGCTTGATCTTTTCGCCGTCGTACCAGGAATCCTCGAACTGGCGGAATTCGCGGCGGATCACCTCATCGCGGGTCTTGGTATTGCCGGCGATGTTGACGTGACGCACGTAGACGCGCTTGCCCGGGTCGACCATGATGGTGAAGGCGACTTCCTTCTTCTCGCGGTCCACGTTGGGGTTGGCGTTGACGTTGGCGAAGGCGTAGCCGAAGTTGCCCAGGCGTTCGCCGATCTTCTTGGTGCTGTCGGTCAGTTTGGCGCCGGAATAGACGTCGCCCTTCTTCAGTTGCACCAGTTTGGCCAGTTCCGGCTCCATGCCGAACATCTCGCCTTCCAGCTTGATGTCGGAGACGGTGTACTTCTCACCTTCCTTGATGTTGACGGTGATGTAGATGTCTTTCTTGTCGGGCGTGATCGATACCTGGGTCGACTCGACCTGCATTTCCAGGTAGCCGCGATCCAGGTAGTAGGAACGCAGGGTTTCGATGTCGCCCTGCAGCTTTTCCTTGGAATACTGGTCGGCCTTGGTGTACCAGGTGAACCAGCCCGGGGTGGTCAGCTTGATCTGGTCACGCAGGGTGCTGTCGGAGAAGACCTTGTTGCCGACGAAGTTGATCTGCTTGATGCGCGAGACTTCACCTTCATCCACGCCAAAGGTAATGGCCACGCGATTGCGCTCCACCGGGGTGACGGTGGTGGTCACCTTGGCGCCATAGAGGCCGCGCGAGAGGTATTGGCGCTTCAATTCCTGTTCGGCACGATCGACCTGCGAACGGTCGAAGATGCGCGACTCGGCCACGCCGATTTCCTTCAAGGCCTTGGTCAGCTGTTCCTTGTCGAACTCCTTGATGCCGGAGAAGTCGACGCTGGCAATGGCCGGGCGCTCGACCACCTGCACCACCAGCACGTCGCCTTCGGCTTCGATGCGCACGTCACGGAAGAAACCGGTGGCATACAGCGCCTTGATCGCGGCGGTCGCCTTTTCGTCGTTGAAGGTGTCGCCCACGCGCACCGGCAGGTAGCTGAAGACGGTACCGGCTTCAGTACGCTGGATGCCTTCGACGCGGATGTCCTTGACCACGAACGGCGTGATCGCCATGGCCTGGCTGGAGCACAGGGCAAAGGCGGCAGCGGCAATCAGGCGACGGGAGAGAGTCGGAATGGGATGTTGCGCAGGGTGTAATTTCATCTATCGTTCATCAACAGTTTTTCGCTGCGGCACTGCCTGACATGATGCTGGTAAGCAATTGAAAACGGATTCCTGATCCATTGCCAATTGCTTAACAACTGCCATCGGGGGTGGCCGGCAAATGTAAAAAATCCGGTCTTTCTCGCCATCCTCGCCGCTGCTCGCGTGCAAGACGGGGATGGCATCAGGCCGGATTCATCCTTGGAACATCAGTCGCACGATATCGTTGAATGCAGCAACGAGCATCAGCGCCATCAGTAAACCCAGGCCGGCACGCTGCGCGATTTCCCCAAACCGCTCGGAAACGGGCCGTCCTGTCAAAATCTCCAGCGCATAATACAGCAAATGACCGCCGTCTAAAACCGGGATTGGCAACAGATTCATCACACCCAAGCTGATACTGATGAAGGCCAGGAAGCTGAGGTAGCTCACCAGGCCCACGCGGGCAGTCTGTCCGGCATAGTCGGCGATGGTGATGGGACCGGTGATGTTCTTCAACGAGACCTGCCCGACGATCATCTTGCCGATCATCTTGATGGTCATCACGCTGGTATCCCAGGTGCGCTGCGCGCCCTTGGCCACGGCCGTCAGGGGATCGTCGCTGACGGTGGCCATCTCGGGTGCCAGCGGCACTTCGACCTTGATGCGGCCGATGCGTTTGCCACTCTCGCCCTCTTCCACCGTATCGGGCGTCACGCGCACTTCCAGCGGCGTGCTGCCGCGTACGGCTTGCAGCAACAAGGGCTTGCCAGCCGACTCCCGCACCTTCTCGACAAAGGCCAGGCCATCCTGCACCGGCACGCCATCAATGGCGGTGATGCGGTCGCCGCTCTGCAGGCCCGCGGTCTTGGCCGGGCCGTCCATGATCTTGCCCAGCACGGCCGGCGGACGCGCCAGGGACAAGCCCAGCTTGGCCAGGAAGTCGCCTTCCAGTTCATTGCTGTCGATGCTGCCCAGGCGCAAGGTGACGGTATTGAGCAGCTTGCCGCTGCCATTGGGATTGGGACGCTCGACATCGATGCGGGCGTCCGCCTTTTCCAGCACCAGCTGCATCAGCTTCCAGCGCACTTCCGACCAGACCTGCACCGGTGCGCCATTGATGGCCGTGATGCGGTCGCCCGGCCGCAGGCCGGCCTGGTAGGCGGCCGTCTGTTCGGCCGCGGCGCGCAGTACGGGCACCGGCTCGGGCACGCCGTGCATGTAGAGACCGGCAAACAGCACAATGGCCAGCAGGAAATTGGCGATCGGGCCGGCGGCCACGATGGCGATGCGACGCCAGACGGATTGACGGGTGAATTCGCGCTTGAGATCCGCTTCCGGGATGTCTTCCAGAGGCTGTTCGCGGGCGTCCAGCATCTTCACGTAGCCGCCCAGCGGCAAGACCGAAAGCGCCCATTCGGTCTGATCCCGGCCGAAACGGCGCGACCAGATCACCCGGCCCATGCCGACCGAGAAACGCAATACCTTCACGCCGCACCAGCGCGCCACCAGGTAATGCCCCAGCTCATGGACAACCACCAGGCTGCCCAGGGCGACGAAGAAAGCGATCAGGGTATGCAGCAGGTTCATCGTGAAATCAGGGCCTCGGCATGATCACGCGCCTGCCGGTCCTGCTCCAGCAGGGCCGTGATGTCATCGGCTTGCCGGTTGGGGATGGCGGACATGACCGCTTGGATCAGGGGAGCGATCTTCCCGAAGCCGATGCGGCGATCCAGGAAGGCTTGCACGGCGACTTCATTGGCGGCATTGAGGATGGCCGCCAGCGTCCCGCCGGCTCGCAGGGCATCATACGCCAGTTTCAGGCAGGGGAAGCGCTGGTAATCGGGCGGGAAGAAGGACAGCTGGGCAATCTGCGCCAGGTCCAGCGGCGCCACGCCCGAGGCGATGCGCTCCGGATAGGCCAGCGCATTGGCAATGGGCGTACGCATGTCAGGGTTGCCCAGCTGCGCCAGCACCGAGCCATCGGCATAGGAGACCATGGAGTGGATCACGCTCTGCGGATGGATCACCACCTCGATCTTGTCGGCCGGGGCACCGAAGAGCCAGTGGGCCTCGATCACTTCCAGGCCCTTGTTCATCATGGTGGCCGAATCCACCGAGATCTTGCGCCCCATCACCCACTTGGGATGGGCCACGGCCTCTTCCACCGTGACCTCCTCAAGGGTATTCACATCGCGGTTGAGGAACGGGCCACCCGAAGCCGTCAGCAGGATCTTTTCGACACCATGGGCCGCCATCGAGCGGCTATAGCCGGCCGGCAGGCACTGGAAGATGGCGTTGTGTTCGCTGTCGATGGGCAGCAGGCTGGCGCCGTGCGCCTGCACCGCATCCATCAGCAACTGGCCGGAGATGACCAGTGCTTCCTTGTTGGCCAGCAGGATCTTCTTGCCGGCACGGGCTGCGGCCAGGGTGGAGGCCAGCCCGGCGGCACCGACGATGGCCGCCATGACCATGTCGCAGCCGTCGGCCGAGGCGATGTCGCACAAGGCTTGCGGGCCATAGGCCACTTCGGTGGACAGCTTGGCTGCGCGCAGCAGGGCCTGCAATTGCGCCGCCGCGTCGGCCGAGCCCACCACCGCCACTTGCGGGCGGAAACGCTGGCATTGCTCGGCCAGTTCAGCCACCCGGGCATGGGCGCTCAACGCGAAAACGCGATAACGATCGGGGTGGCGGGCCACCACATCCAGCGTGGACACGCCGATGGAGCCGGTGGAGCCAAGAATGCTGATGGACTGCATGGAATTTCCAGGACGAAAGCGGCGGCTCAGGAAGCCGCCAGCCAGAGGTCGACCAGTGCTGCCAGCGGCAGCACCGGGATGAGCGCATCGATACGATCGAGCACGCCGCCATGGCCGGGCAAGAGGTTGCTGCTGTCCTTCATGCCGGCGCGGCGCTTCAGTTGCGACTCGAAGAGGTCGCCGACGACGCTGGCTACCACCATCAGGCTGAGGATACCGACAAAGCCGCCCCAGCCCCAGCGATTGAACAGGTGATACTGGAAGGTCTCGCCGCCGCTCATCGACATGGCGACCGCCGCCGAAATCACCAGCACGGCCAGCCAGCCGCCAATGGCGCCCTCCCAGGACTTGCCCGGGGAAATGGTCGGCGCCAGCTTGTGGCGGCCGAAACCCTTGCCGGAGAAGTAGGCACCGATATCAGCCACCCACACCACGGCCATCACCGAGAGCAGGTACAGCGGCGAATGCTGGAACAGGTCCACGATGGCCACGAAGCAACCGAGGATGGAGAGCATGTAGGTGCCGTTGAGCAGGCGATTGCCAAAGGCCTCGATCCTGGGCAGGCCCAGCCCGAGCGCCGGCACGAAGCGCAGCGCCCACAGCAGCACGCACAGCACGTACAGCGCACGCACGCTGGGCAGGCCGGAGAAGAACAGGATCACACTGAACACCAGCGTCCAAACCAGCGCCCACACCGTAGGACGCGGGCTCTTGAAGAGGCGGAAGCATTCCCACGCACCAGCTGCAAAGAACACCAGCACCGCCATGGCGAAGGCAGGGAAATAACCGAAATACAGGATGGGCAGCAGGATTGCCAGGAGGATCAACGCCGTGATGACACGCGTCTTGAGCATCAGGAAGCCTTTTTCTGGTCCAGCACCTGGGCGCTGGTGCGCCCGAAGCGGCGCTCGCGTTGTTGGTAGGAGCCGATGGCCTGGTCCAGCGCCTTGGCGTCGAAATCAGGCCAGAAGGTCTCGGTGAAATACAGCTCGCTGTAAGCCAGCTGCCACAACAGGAAATTGGAGATGCGTTGCTCGCCGCCGGTGCGGATGAAGAGGTCAGGCTCGGGGGCATAGGCCATGGCCAGGTACGGGGCCAGCTCTTCTTCGCTGTAGTCGGTAGCGCCCGGCTTGTCCTTGACCATCCGGGAGACGGCCTGCATGACATCCCAGCGGCCGCCATAGTTGGCGCAGACGGTCAGCGTCAGGCGGCTGTTGCCGGCAGTCTGCTCTTCGGCCTTGGCGGCCATTTCCTGCAGCTTGGGATCGAAGCGGCTCATGTCGCCGACGATGCGCAGGCGGATGCCGTTATTGGCCATCTTGCCAACTTCGCGTTCGAGCACCGTCATGAACAGGCGCATCAGGACCGACACCTCGTCGGCCGGCCGGCGCCAGTTCTCGGAACTGAAGGCAAACAGCGTCAGGAATTCGATGCCGCGTTCAGCGCTGGCCTCGACGATGGAGCGCACCGCATCCACGCCCTTGGCATGCCCCGCCACGCGCGGCAGGAAACGTTTGGTCGCCCAACGACCATTGCCGTCCATGATGATGGCAACATGGCGCGGAACCGCGGAAGTCTCCGGAACCGCCAGAGTTGAGCTTTGGTGCTTCATGTAAATGATTTATTACTTTTCCGTGCACGGACAGCGAAGCGCAACATGGTAACGGGCCGCAGCCGCTTTGACAAACCGGCCCGCCTTCATCTCCATCGTCTCTCCCGCTCCCCGCCTGCACTTTTGCTGTCTCGGACTTGTTCGTGCAGCGCGGCCGCCATGGCCGCCGCGCTTGGGCCCTGCAGGACGGCTTACACCGTCATCACTTCCTTTTCCTTCTCCGTGACCATCTTGTCGATGTCGGCCACGAACTTGTCGGTCAGCTTCTGGATCTCGTCCTGGCCACGGCGCTCTTCGTCTTCCGAGGCGATCTTGTCCTTGACCAGCTTCTTGAGGCCTTCATTGCCTTCGCGGCGGATGTTGCGCACGGCGATCTTGGCATCTTCGGCTTCGCTCTTGACCAGCTTGACCATTTCCTTGCGGCGTTCTTCGGTCAGCGCGGGCATCGGCACGCGGATCAGGTCGCCGTGGGTGGCCGGGTTCAGGCCCAGGTCGGCTTCACGAATGGCCTTTTCGATGACGGCCGCCATTTTCTTCTCGAAAGGCTGCACACCGATGGTGCGGGCGTCGATCAGGGTCAGGTTGGCGACCTGCGACAGGCCGGTGGGCGAACCATAGTATTCGACCATGACCTGGTCCAGCAGGCCGGTGTGGGCACGGCCGGTACGGACCTTGGCCAGGTTGGCCTTCAGGGTTTCGATGGACTTGGCCATCTTCTGTTCGGTATTTTTCTTGACGTCAGCGACACTCATGCTGCTCTCCTAACTTTGGTGCAATAACTTGGCTTGTCTTGATGGCAAATGCCTGAAAGACGGGCATTGTAAACGGGAATCCCGGCCTGCGGCCGGTTTCTGATCTGCAATATCGTTGCGCGGTGCTTCAGACGTGGACCAGGGTCCCCTCGTCGGCACCCATGACCACGCTCTTCAATGCGCCCGGCTTGACGATGGAAAACACCTTGATCGGCAGTTTCTGGTCGCGGCACAGGGCAAAGGCGGTTGCATCCATCACCTGCAGGTGCTTGGCGATGGCTTCATCGAAGGAAATCGACTGGTAGCGGGTGGCCGCCGGGTCCTTCTTCGGGTCAGCCGTGTAGACGCCGTCGACCTTGGTCGCCTTCAACACGATCTGCGCACCGATTTCCGAGCCACGCAGGGCGGCGGCGGTGTCGGTGGTGAAGAAGGGATTGCCGGTACCGGCAGCGAAGACCACGATCTTGCCTTCTTCCAGGTATTGCAGCGCCTTGGGGCGCACATAGGGCTCGACCACCTGCTCGATGCCGATGGCCGACATCACGCGGGCCGTCAGGCCAGCCTGGCGCATGGCATCGGCCAGGGCCAGCGAGTTCATGACGGTGGCCAGCATGCCCATGTAGTCGGCGGTCGCACGATCCATGCCCTGGGCACCCGGCGCCACGCCGCGGAAAATGTTGCCGCCACCGATCACGATGGCCAGCTCCACACCCAGTTTGCTGATTTCTGCTACATCCGCGACCATGCGTTCGATGGTCGCGCGATTGATACCGTAGGCGTCGTCGCCCATCAGTGCTTCGCCGGAGAGTTTGAGGAGTACGCGCTTGTAAGCTGGTGTTGTCATTGCAGGGCTCCGTGTTCTGTCCGAGGTTGAATTACGTATTGACGCGCCGGCACTGGCCATCACCCGACGAAATGGCGCTGTTTCGTCATCAGGAGGCGTCCGAACGCATGAGGGGATTGTGCTGCTGCGCCCTGTTTCGTCTTGCTGCTACTGCACGCTTTGCTGCTTGCTGCCTGCCGGCTACTGCTGCCGGGCCTGCCGCTGCATGTCAGCATTCATCCGACGGATGATCCTGACTGTAGATGCAGGCGGCCCCGAAAGTTCCGGAGCCCGGCTTAAAAAAACGGGCCTCTCGGCCCGTTTTTCCTGCGACGCTTACTGAGCTTGTTTCGCTGCAGCCACTTGCGCTGCGACTTCAGCTGCGAAGTCGTCCTGCTTCTTCTCGATGCCTTCGCCAACCACGTACATGGCGAACGACTTGACGGTGGTATTGGCCGCCTTGAGCATCTGTTCGACGCTTTGCTTGTCGTTCTTCACGAAAGCCTGGTTGAACAGGGACACTTCCTTCAGGTACTTCTGCACCGAACCGTCGACCATCTTGGCGACGATCTCAGCCGGCTTGCCGGATTCAGCAGCCTTCAGGGCCGCAACCGAGCGTTCCTTCTCGATCAGGTCGGCCGGCACTTGCTCTGCCGACAGGGCGACCGGCTTCATGGCGGCGATGTGCATGGCCACATCCTTGCCGACTTGCTCTTCGGCGCCGTCGAACTCGACGATCACGCCGATGCGGGTGCCGTGCAGGTAGGAAGCCAGCTTGCCGGTGGTTTCGAAGCGCTGGAAGCGACGGAACGACATGTTCTCGCCGATGCGGCCGATCAGTTCGGTGCGCAGTTCTTCCAGGGTCTTGCCGTCGGGCAGCTTGCAGGCGCCCAGGGCAGCCACGTCAGCCGGGTTCTGTTCGACCACCAGCTTGGCAGCGGCTTCGACCAGACCGATGAACTCGTCGTTCTTGGTCACGAAGTCGGTTTCGCAGTTCACTTCGACCAGGGCGCCGACGTTGCCAGCGATGTAGGTCGAGATGACGCCTTCTGCGGTGATGCGGGAAGAGGCCTTGGAAGCCTTGCTGCCCAGCTTGACGCGCAGGATTTCTTCGGCCTTGGCCATGTCGCCATCGGCTTCGGTCAGCGCCTTCTTGCATTCCATCATCGGCGCGTCGGTCTTCGCGCGCAGATCGCCCACCATTGCTGCGGTAATTGCCGCCATACTTTTCTCCTGACTTGGAGGCATCCCGCGCATGCGGCATGCCTGAAACTCGAAAATTGAATCAAAAAAAAGGGGCCACTGCGTCACTACCCGCTGTCACCCCTTTTTGGACTACCGTACTACCGGAAGAGCAGAATCAAGCCTGCTCGACCTCGACGAATTCATCGCCCTTGACTGCTTCGACGACGTCGTTGACGGCGTTGGCGCGGCCTTCCAGCACGGCGTCAGCCATGCCGCGAGCGTACAGCGCGATCGCCTTGGCGGAGTCGTCGTTACCCGGGATCACGTAGGTGACGCCTTCGGGCGAGTGGTTGGTATCGACCACGCCGATGACCGGGATGCCCAGCTTGGCAGCTTCGGTGATGGCGCCCTTGTGGTAGCCGACGTCGATGACGAAGATGGCGTCAGGAATGCCGCCCATGTCCTTGATGCCGCCGATGGCCTTCTGCAGCTTTTCTTGCTCGCGGCTGAACAGCAGGGCTTCCTTCTTGGACAGCTTCTCGACCGAACCGTCTTCCAGGGCAGCTTCCATGTCCTTCAGGCGCTTGATGGAGGTCTTGATGGTCTTGAAGTTGGTCAGCATGCCGCCCAGCCAGCGCTGGTCAACGTAGGGCACGCCAGCGCGCTGCGCTTCGGTGGCCAGGATTTCGCGGGCTTGACGCTTGGTACCGACGAACAGGATGGTGCCGCGGTTGGCCGACAGCTGGCGCACGTACTTGACGGCTTCCTGGTACATGCCCAGGGTCTTTTCCAGGTTGACGATGTGAATCTTGTTGCGATGGCCGAAAATGAAGGGGGCCATCTTGGGGTTCCAGAAGCGGGTTTGGTGACCGAAATGGACACCGGCTTCCAGCATTTCGCGCATGGTAACGGACATGAATTTCTCCAGGGTTAGGTCTGGAATCCGCTCGGTCATCCGGCTCATGCAGCCGGACACCCTTTTAGCGAACGGATTCGCGTTTCAAAAAATAAATTAGAACACTTATTGCCAAACAGACATGAAGAATCATTCCGCACACCGCATTCGACAACCAATCTGTGGTTTTCAGATCAGCCCGGCATTCTACTCGACCCTACACTTTTGTTCAAGTAGCACATCAAGCCGGACCGCACAGTCATCTCCGGGCCGCGCCATCCCGCCCGGAGCGGGCAAAACAGAAACCACCCCTGTCGTCTATAATCCCGTCTTGACGATTTTCTAGCGAATTGCGATTCATCATGGGCAACATCACCATCAAGACCGCCGAAGACATCGAAGGCATGCGCGTGGCCGGCCGCCTGGCCGCCGAGGTGCTGGACTACATCACCCCCTTCGTGAAACCGGGCGTAAGCACCGGCGAGATCGACCGCCTCTGCCACGAGTACATGACCAACGTACAAGGCAGCATCCCGGCCCCGCTGAACTACTGCCCGCCGGGTTACACGCCCTACCCCAAGGCCATCTGCACCTCCCTCAACGACGTGATCTGCCACGGCATCCCCGGCGACAAGGTGATGAAGAACGGCGACGTCCTCAACATCGACGTCACCATCATCAAGAATGGCTACCACGGCGACACCAGCCGCATGTTCTTCCTGGGCGAACCGTCCATCCTGGCGCGCCGCCTGACCGAGATCACTTACGAATGCATGTGGCTGGGCATCTCCAAGATCAAGCCGGGCGCACACCTGGGCGATATCGGCCACGTGATCCAGCAGCACGCCGAAAAGGCCGGTTACAGCGTGGTGCGCGAGTTCTGCGGCCACGGCATCGGCAAGGTCTTCCATGAAGAACCGCAGGTCCTGCACTACGGCCGCCCCGGCACGCTGGAGAAGCTGGAAGCCGGCATGATCTTCACGGTGGAACCGATGATCAACGCCGGCCGCCGCGAAATCCGCGAAATGGGCGACGGCTGGACCATCAAGACCAAGGACCGCAGCCTCTCGGCCCAATGGGAACACACCGTGCTGGTGACCGAGACCGGCTTCGAAGTGCTGACGGTCTCGCCCGGCATGCCGGCACCGCCGGCCTTCATCCAGAACCAGGTCGCCTCCCCGGCGTGATCCTGGCCGCCGGAACCATGTGCCCATCCCGCCTGCACACAGTTTCCGGCACGAAACCTGCTTGGGGCGCAAAGCCGCATGGGGATGCGGCTTTGTTCATATAGGCGCCGCCCCGCCGCCCTGCTTGCCCTGATTGCCTACCACGATGCCCACACTCGCCATCACGCTCAAGAAACAGCTCAAGGCCGCGCGCCAGCAAGCCATCGAGGTGTTCCAGTCCAACCACAAGACCGAGCAGTTGCTGGCCCAGTTGCGCCGCAACGTGGACGAAGCCCTCACCACTGCCTGGGAAGAACTGGGCATGTCCGGCAATGCGGCCCTGGTGGCCGTGGGTGGATATGGCCGCGGCGAGCTGTTCCCGCACTCGGATGTGGATGTGCTGATCCTGCTGGACCAGGCCCCGGATGCGGCCAAGAAGGAAAAGCTGGAATCCCTGGTGCAGCTGTTCTGGGACATCGGACTGGAAATCGGCCACAGCATCCGCACCATCGACGAGTGCCTGGATGAATCTGCCGCCGACATCACGGTGCAGACCAGCCTCCTGGAAGCCCGCCTGGTGACCGGCAACCGCGCGCTCTTCAAGAAATTGCAGGAGCGCTACCATGCGGCGCTGGACCCGCTGGCCTTCTTCCAGGCCAAGACCCTGGAAATGCGCCAGCGCCACATCAAATATGAAGACACGCCCTACAGCCTCGAACCCAACTGCAAGGAAAGCCCCGGCGGCCTGCGCGACCTGCAGGTGATCCTGTGGGTGGCCAAGGCGGCGGGCCTGGGCAACTCCTGGGGCGAGCTGGCCGAACACGGCATGCTGACCTCCACCGAGGCGCGCCAGTTGCGCCAGAAGGAACGCGCCTTCAAGGACATCCGCATCCGCCTGCACATCCTCACCGACCGCCGCGAAGACCGGCTGGTCTTCGACATCCAGACCCAGATCGCCGAGACCTTCGGCTTCAAGACCACCGATACCCGCCGCGCCAGCGAATACCTGATGCAGCGCTATTACTGGGCAGCCAAGGCGGTCACGCAGCTCAACACCATCCTGCTGCAGAACATCGAAGCGCACCTGTTCCCGCAGCAGGCAGTACCGCGTCCGCTCAACGAGCGCTTCAACGAGGTCAACGGCTTCGTCGACATCGCCCATGACAAGGTCTTCGAGGAGACACCTTCGGCCATGCTGGAAGTCTTCCTGGTGCTTTCCGAGCATCCGGAACTGAAGGATATGTCGGCACGTACCCTGCGGGCGCTATGGCATGCGCGTTTCAAGATCGACAATGCCTTCCGTGCCAATCCGGAAAATCACCGCCTGTTCATGCAGATCATCCAGAGCAAGCGCGGTATCACCCACGCCCTGCGCGGGATGAACAGCACCAGCGTGCTGGGACGCTACCTGCCGAACTTCCGCCAGATCGTCGGCCAAATGCAGCATGACCTGTTCCACGTCTACACGGTGGACCAGCACATCCTGATGGTGGTGCGCAATGTGCGCCGCTTCACGATGAGCGAACATGCGCATGAATATCCCTTCTGCAGCCAGCTCATGGCCAACTTTGGCCAGCCCTGGGTGCTCTACATCGCGGCCCTGTTCCACGACATCGCCAAGGGCCGTGGCGGCGACCACTCCAAGCTGGGCATGGCCGACGCGCGGGCCTTCTGCGAGCAGCATGGCATCTCGCCGGACAATACCGAGCTGATCGTGTTCCTGGTGGAGCAGCATCTGGCCATGTCGCACGTGGCGCAGAAGCAGGACATGTCGGACCCCGATGTCATCACCGCCTTCGCGCAGCTGGTCAAGGACGAGCGCCACCTGACCGCGCTCTACCTGCTGACGGTGGCCGATATCCGCGGCACCAGCCCCAAGGTCTGGAACGCCTGGAAGGGCAAGCTGCTGGAAGACCTGTACCGCATGACCCTGCGCGTGCTGGGCGGCGAGGCACCCTCGGCCGACCGCGAACTGAAGAACACCCAGCAGGAAGCCATCAAGACCCTGCGCCTGTACGGCCTGCCGGCCGACGCCCACGAGGCGCTGTGGAAGCAGCTCGACGTGGCCTACTTCCTGCGTCACGACGCCTCCGACATCGCCTGGCAGACGCGCTGCTTCTACGACAAGGTCGACACCGGGGTTCCGCTGGTGCGCTGCCGCCTGGCACCGATTGGCGAAGGCGTTCAGGTGGCGGTCTACACGCCCGACCGCCCTGACCTGTTTGCGCGCATCTGCAGCTACTTCGACGAAAAGAGCTTCAGCATCTTCGACGCCAAGATCCACACGACCCGCAACGATTACGCGCTGGACGCCTTCCTGATCAATGCCCCGGTCTTCGCCAAGAACTACCGCGACATCATCAACCTGATCGAACACGAACTGGGCGCCCTGCTGCAGTCCGACGCTCCGCTGCCGGCGCCTTCCAAGGCCCGCCTGTCGCGCCTGTCGCGCACCTTCCCGGTCAATCCCTCGGTGGACCTGCGCCCCGATGAGCGCGGCCAGTACTACCTGCTGTCGGTCTCGGCCAATGACCGCGCCGGGTTGCTGTATTCGATCTCCAACGTGCTGGCCAAGTACCGCATCAACCTGCACACCGCCAAGGTGATGACCCTGGGCGAGCGCGTGGAAGACGTGTTCCTCATCGACGGTCCCGGCCTGTCCCAGCCGCGCAACCAGATCATGCTGGAAACCGAACTGCTGCAGACCCTGCGCATCTGACCCGCCTCACCTTGTCCGCGCTGTCGCCCAAGTCTGGCGCGGCGGCGCGGCTGGCCGTACAATCTCACCCTCGCCGCTGGCCGGCCCTCCGTTTTTCGCAAGGCAATCCCCATGACTGAACCTGTACGACTTTCCAAACGCATGTCCGAACTCGGCCTGTGCTCGCGCCGCGAAGCCGACGAATGGATAGAAAAGGGCTGGGTGCGCGTGGATGGCCAGGTGGTGTCGGTGCTGGGCAGCAAGGTGCTGCCGCACCAGAAGGTGACCGTGGAACGCCAGGCCAGCGCCGAGCAGGCCCAGCGCGTGACCATCCTGATCAACAAGCCCATGGGCTACGTCAGCGGCCAGGCCGAGGATGGCTACAAGCCGGCCATGGTGCTGGTCAACGAACAGTCGCGCTGGGCCGAAGACCAGACCGAGATACGCTTCCACCCGCGCCAGTTGAAGAGCCTGGTACCGGCCGGACGGCTGGACATCGATTCGGTGGGCCTGCTGGTGCTGACCCAGGATGGCCGCATTGCCAAGCAGCTGATCGGCGAGGATTCGGCGGTCGACAAGGAATACCTGGTGCGCGTGCAATACACCCGTCCCGGCAAGCTGCCCGAATCGGACCTCAAGCGCCTGAACCACGGCCTGATCATGGACGGCAAGCCGCTGCGTCCGGCCAAAGTGGTATGGCAGAACGAGGATCAGCTGCGCTTTACCCTGCGCGAAGGCAAGAAGCGCCAGATCCGCCGCATGTGCGACATGGTCGGACTGAAGGTGATCGGCTTGAAGCGCGTGCGTATCGGTGGGGTGAAGCTGGGCGAGCTGCCCACGGGCCAGTGGCGTTATCTACGACCGGACGAGAAGTTCTGAACGCGATCCCCTGAATGAAAATGAAAAAACGGCCCTGATTCACCATCAGGGCCGTTCTCCTTTGCGGCAGGCAAAAAGGATCAGAGGAAACGATCCAGGATCTTGCGGCTGTGCTTGTCCAGCGCCTTCTGGTCGCGGATCAGGAACTGGATGCCGTGGCTGTCGGCGATCAGCAGCGCCGGTGCGGCCAGGCGGCGGATATCTTCCTCGCCCTTGAGCGTAAAGGTGGTGGTGCCGCGCGTGGTCTGCACGGTCCAGTCACTGGGCGTGGCGAAGGTCGACACGCTGACGATGCGCTGGATCTCCGGCATGAACTCGCGGCTGGCCAGCTCTTCCTCGATCAGGCGGCGCGTCGGCGCATCCACTTCATCCAGGGTATCGATCCAGGCCAGTTCGTGACCGTCGCTGCTGACCAAGGACAGGCCGCGTTCAGGCGAGGTGATCGGAAATGCACGCACCGGAATCACGTGCTCATGCAGCCCGCCCTGGGCATCGGTCAACACCAGGCGTCCAAAAGCGTTGCGCTCCAGGGTGAAGGTTTGGGCAGAATTGATCGTGGTGCTCATGGCTTATTCGCCCTTCTCTTCTTCGCTCACCGACACCTCGGCATCCCCATCAGGATTGCGCGCCTGGGCCTGGTAGAGCTTGTAGTAATGCCCTTCACGGGCCATCAGTTCTTCGTGGTTGCCGACCTCGACCACCTGCCCGCGATCCAGCACCACCAGGCGATCGGCCTTGCGCAGGGTCGACAGGCGGTGGGCGATGGCAATCGTGGTACGGCCCTGGACCAGGTTGTCCAGCGCCTTCTGGATTTCCTTTTCGGTCGTGGTATCGACCGAGGAGGTCGCCTCGTCCAGGATCAGGATGCGCGGGTCGATCAGCAGCGCGCGCGCAATCGAGATGCGCTGGCGTTCACCGCCTGACAACGCCTGTCCGCGCTCGCCCACCAGCGAGTCATATCCCTGCGGCAGGCGCAGGATGAATTCATGCGCGTGGGCCGCACGAGCCGCCGCGATGATTTCCTCACGGGTGGCTTCCGGCTTGCCGTAGGCGATGTTCTCGGCAATGGTGCCAAAGAACAGGAAGGGTTCCTGCAGCACCAGGCCGATGTTGCGGCGATATTCGGAGATGGGCAACGAACGGATGTCCACGCCATCGATGCGGATCGCCCCTTCGGAGACATCGTAGAAGCGGCAGATCAGGTTCACCATGGTGGACTTGCCCGAGCCGCTGTGGCCAACCAGGCCGATCATCTCGCCCGGCGCAATGGACAGGCTCATGTTGCGGATCACCGCGCGGTTGCCGTAGCGGAAGCCGATGTTGCGCACTTCGATGGCACCCTTGACGTTTTCCAGGTGCACCGGATTGGCCGGCTCCGGCACGCTGGAGACGTGGTCCAGGATGTCGAAGATGCGCTTGGCGCCGGCCGCAGCCTTCTGCGTGACCGACACGATGCGGCTCATCGAGTCCAGGCGGGTATAGAAGCGGCTGATGTAGGCCAGGAAGGCGGTCAGCACACCGACCGTGATCTGGTTGCTGGAGACCTGCCAGATACCGAACACCCATACCACCAGCAAGCCTACCTCGGTCAGGAAAGTGACCGTGGGCGTAAAGAGCGACCAGATCTTGTTGACCCGGTCATTGACCATCAGGTTGTGGCGGTTGGCTTCACGGAATCGCGCCACTTCACGCTTTTCCTGCGCAAACGCCTTCACTACGCGGATGCCGGGAATCGTATCGGCCAGCACATTGGTCACTTCCGACCAGATGCGGTCGATCTTCTCGAAACCGTGGCGCAGGCGATCCCGCACCACGTGAATCATCCAGGCGATGAACGGCAGCGGCAGCAAGGTCACCAGCGCCAGCCAGGGATTGATCGAGATCAGGATGGCGGCCGTCATGATGATCATCAGCACATCAATGGCGAAATCCAGCAGGTGCAGCGACAGGAACACGCAGATGCGGTCGGTTTCCGAGCCGATGCGCGCCATCAGGTCACCGGTACGCTTGCCGCCGAAATACTCCTGCGACAGCCGCAGCAGGTGCGCGTAGGTAGTCGTGCGCAGGTCCGCGCCGATGCGCTCGGACACCAGCGCCAGGATGTAGGTGCGCGCCCAGCCCAGGCCCCAGGCCAGCACCGCCGCGCCCAGCAGGCCCGACAGGTAAAGCGTGGCCAGGTGGGTATCGATGGGCGTGCCGTTCTGGAACGGGATCAGCACATTGTCCATCAGGGGCATGGTCATGTAGGGCGGCACCAGCGTGGCGGCGGTGGAAGCCAGCGTCAGGAGGAAGCCCAGCAGCAGCGAGCCCTTGTAGGGCTTGGCGAAGCGCGACAGGCGGAACAGCGCCCAGGTCGACGGTGGCGCTTCCTTGGTCTCCGGACAGATGGCACAGGTTTCCTGGCCTTCCGGTAGCACGGCCTTGCAGGTCGGGCAGACGTCGCCCTCTTCCTCGGCCGTCACGCCCGAGGCCAGCAGATCGCGCTGCTGCTCGAAGAGCTTGATCAGGCGCAGCGCCTGCGGATTCTGGGCCAGGGTGTAACGCCAGGCCGCTAGGCGGCCGGCGCCGTCGCACAGCTCCAGGGTACCGACACCGGCATGGTCGACATGCTTGAGTTGCAGGTCCGGGCGGTAGGCCCACTCCTGCCATTGCTGGCCGTCCGGGGCCAGGGCCAGCAGACGCTGGTCAGTCGCCAGCACCAGCGAGGGCTTGAAGTGCAGCTGGGCGTCCAGGTCCAGTTCCAGCCAGGCCAGCACGGTTTCCCCCTGGGCCAGGCGGGCAGCAGTTTCCGTTTGCCAGCGCTCGGGCAGGCTGGCGGTCGCGGAAGGAATTGAGTCAGTAGTCATGTAACGGCAGCGTTGAGGCCCGAAGTGAGCAGTTTGGCTATTGTTTTGGGAGGTGCAGGTCTCGCCGGACCTGTTGTCTTGTTGTCTTGATGCCTGCAAGGATGTGCCAGCGGGCAGCGCGCGATTATAGCGCAGCGTCCCCCGCTGCCAATCCACGATCTGCCCACCCATCCTGCGGCAGCCTTTCGATAACGCGAGAGGTCGTCAAATGGTGCACCTGAGGCTTCACCCGATGACACATCGGCATGATCTTTCCCGCATGATGCGAATGGCTGATCTGCCAAGCTCTTCATCTCGGGCGCAGCCTGGCGGATTTTTCGGCGGCATTGCCACGGCAGCGGGACAGTCTGCGACAATATCGTTCATCTCCATAGCACCCTGCCCGCATGCACCCCGTCGCTCCAACCGTTGTACCCTGCCCGCCTTTGACGATACAAAACCTTCATTTGATTTCTTCCGGGCAATATCAATTTTCATTCAGTTCTGCCATCTGGCAAATGCAGTAAACCAAAAGCCGTCCTGCGCGTTAGTGAACCATGCGTTATTCTGACAGAGCGCTGACCGGCGTGCGCAGGGTGGCACGTGCGATGCAGCCAGCATCGTTATCCTGGCTTGGGCAATTACAGCGGACTATCCACCACACATGAAAAACATCGAATTCCTCCGTTTTCTGAACCTCAAGGGTCCCAACATCTGGACCTACCGCTCCGCCCTCGAAGTGTGGATCGATATCGGCGAACTGGAAGATTTTCCCTCCAATACCATTCCCGGCTTCGTCGACCGCCTCACCACCTGGCTGCCCACCCTGATCGAACACCGCTGCAGCTACGAAGAGCGCGGCGGCTTCGTGCGCCGCCTGCACGAAGGTACCTGGCCCGGCCACATCCTGGAACACGTCACCCTGGAACTGCAGAACCTGGCCGGCCTGCCCGGCGGCTTCGGCAAGGCGCGCGAAACCAATGTGCGCGGCGTCTACAAGGTGGTGGTGCGTGCCCGCCATGAAACAGTCACCCGCGCAGCGCTCTTCGCCGCCCGTGACCTCGTGATGGCCGCCATCGAAGACCGCCCTTACGACCTCGACGGCACCCTGCGCAAGCTGCGCCGCATGGTGGACCGCCTGTGCCTGGGTCCCAGCACCGCATGCATCGTGGACGCCGCCGACGAGCGCCGCATCCCCACCATCCGCCTCTCCGAAGGCAACCTGGTGCAGCTGGGCCACGGCTGCAAGTCGCGCCGCATCTGGACTGCCGAATCCGACCAGACCGGCGCGATTGCCGAAGGCATCTCGCGTGACAAGGATCTGACCAAGTCCCTGCTGGAAACCTGTGGCGTGCCGGTGCCCGAAGGCCGCCTGGTGGATAGTCCCGCAGACGCCTGGGATGCAGCCCAGGACATCGGCCTGCCGGTGGTGGTCAAGCCCTGCGATGCCAATCATGGCCGGGGCGTTTTCATCGACCTGAACACCCAGGAAGAAATCGAAACCGCCTACAAGGTCGCCCTGGAAGAAGGCAGCGGCGTGCTGGTCGAGCGCTTCGTGCCGGGCCTGGAACACCGCCTGCTGATCGTCGGCGGCAAGCTGGCCGCCGCCGCCCGTGGTGAACCGATCTTCATCGTCGGCGACGGCAAGTCCACCGTGCAGGACCTGCTGGACGAACTGAACCGCGACCCGCGCCGCGGCCTGCTGGAAGAACACCTGCTGGACCCGGTGCTGCTGGACCGCGAACCAGCTGCCGTGCTGGAACTGCAGCGCCAGAACCTGACCACCGAATCGGTCCCCGCCGCCGGCCGCCGCATCCTGCTGCTGCGCAATGGCAACGTCTCCTCTGACATCACCGACCTGGTCCACCCCAGCGTGGCGGCCGCCGCTTCCCTGGCCGCGCGCATCGTGGGCCTGGACATTGCCGGCGTGGACATCGTGGCGGAAGACATTTCGCGTCCGCTGCAGGACCAGGGCGGTGCCATCGTCGAGGTCAATGCCGGCCCCGGCCTGCTGATGCACCTGAAACCCTCCGACGGCAAGCCGCGTCCGGTCGGCGAAGCCATCATCGACAACCTGTTCGGCCCGGAAGAAAACGGCCGCATTCCCATCGTCGGCGTCACCGGCACCCATGGCAAGACCACCATTTCGCGCCTGATCGCCCGCATCGTGCACCTGTCGGGCAAGCACGTGGGCCTGGCCTGCGGTGAAGGCCTGTACTTCGGCGAACGCCAGATCGAGCGCGGCAACCGCGCCACCTGGGACGCCGCCCATCGCGTGCTGCTGAACCGTGCGGTGGAAGCCGCCGTGTTCGAGAACGGCAGCGCCGCCATCCTGGCCGAAGGCCTGGCCTACGACCGCTGCCTGGTCGGCGTGGTGGCCAACATCGATCCCACCGACAGCCTGCCCGAGTTCTACATCGAAAACGCCGAGCAGATCGCTACCAAGGTCAAGCGCACCCAGGTCGACCTGGTGCTGCCCGAAGGCGCCGCCGTGCTCAATGCCGACGATCCGCTGGTGGCCGACATGGCCCAGCTGTGCGATGGCGAAGTCATCTTCTTCAGCACCGACCCGGCCTCCGAACTGCTGGCCAGCCACCTGAAGGAAGGCGGCCGTGCCGTGTTCCTGCGCGATGGCGACCTGATCCAGGCCGAGGGCGAGCGCCAATGCAAGGTCAGCTCGGTCGATGCCATTCCGCTGACCGAAAACGGCGCGGTGGCCTACCAGGTGGAAAACGTGCTGGCGGCCGTCGGTGCCGCCTGGGCCTTGGGCATCGGCCCTGAGGTGATCCGTGCCGGCATCGAGCTGTTCGGCACCGAGCGCGCCGAAGAGCAAGGCCTGAAGTTCAAGAGCCAGGCCGCCTGAACCGGCGCGCCCTGCTGCAAGACTGACTGAATCAAGATCAAGAGACATCTAGGAAAACGAGTCCATGGACGTATCCCGCATTCGCGCCCTGCGCGGCCCCAATCTCTGGAGCAGACACACTGCCATCGAGGCCATCGTTTCCTGCCCGGAAAACGAGCGCGTCATCGATGACATGCCCGGCTTCGAACTGCGCCTGCGCGCCCGCTTCCCGCAGATCGGCTTCCTCGAACCCGATGGCGGCAAGCAGGTCGTCTCCATGGCGCACGCCCTGGCCGCTGCCGCCCTGGCGCTGCAAAGCCAGGCCGGCTGCCCGGTAACCTTCAGCCGTACCGTCTCCACCGTCGAGACCGGCATCTACCAGGTGGTGGTGGAATACAGCGAAGAAGAAGTCGGCCGTCTGGCCTTCGACCTCGCGCTGGAACTGGTACGCGCCGCCCAGGCCGACACCCCCTTCGACCTCACCGGCGCGTTGGCCCGCATCCGCGAACTGGATGAAGATGTGCGCCTCGGTCCCTCCACCGGCTCCATCGTCAATGCCGCCATCAAGCGTGGCATCCCCTATCGCCGCCTAACCCAGGGCAGCATGGTGCAGTTCGGATGGGGCAGCCGCCAGAAGCGTATCCAGGCTGCAGAAACCAGCAACACCAGCGCGATTGCCGAATCGATTGCGCAAGACAAGGACCTGACCAAGATGCTGCTGCACGCCGCTGGCGTGCCGGTCCCCAACGGCCGCGTGGTCGAGACCGTGGAAGATGCCCTCAAGGCCGCCGAGGAAATCGGCTCGGCCGTGGTCATCAAGCCCCTGGACGGCAACCAGGGCAAGGGGGTGGCCGTCAACATCAGCACCCCGGAACAGATCACCCGCGCCTTCAACAACGCTGCCCTGATCAGCGATGAAGTCATCGTCGAGCGCTACCTGCCGGGCCACGACTTCCGCCTGCTGGTGATCGGCAAGACCCTGGTGGCTGCGGCCCGCCGCGATCCGCCGCAAGTCATCGGCGACGGCGTGCACACCATCCGCCAGTTGATCGACCAGGTCAACGCCGACCCGCTGCGCGGCGACGGCCACGCCACTTCGCTGACCAAGATCCGCCTGGACGACATCGCCCTGTCGGTGCTGTCCGGCCAGAACCTGGACCCGGAAGCCATTCCCGCCCAGGGCGTGCGCGTGGTCCTGCGCAACAACGCCAACCTCTCCACCGGCGGCACCGCCACCGATGTCACCGACGACGTCCATCCGGATGTGGCCGCGCGCGCCATCGCCGCCGCGCAAATGGTCGGGCTCGATATCTGCGGTGTGGACGTGGTCTGCAATTCGGTGCACATGTCGCTGGAAGAACAAGGCGGCGGCATCGTCGAAGTCAACGCCGCCCCCGGCCTGCGCATGCACCTGTCGCCCTCGTACGGCAAGGCGCGCGATGTGGGCGAAGCCATCATCTCGACCATGTATGACGATGGCGACGATGGCCGCATCCCCGTGGTAGCGGTGGCCGGCACCAACGGCAAGACCACGACCGTGCGCCTGATCACGCACCTGCTGGCCAAGACCGGCCTGCGCGTGGGCATGACCAATACCGATGGCGTCTACATCGATGGCCAGCGCACCGACACCGGCGACTGCAGCGGCCCGCGCAGCGCGCGCAATGTGCTGTTCCACCCCGATGTGGATGCCGCCGTACTGGAAACCGCCCGTGGCGGCGTGCTGCGCGAAGGCCTGGGCTTTGACCGCTGCGCCGTGGCCGTGGTCACCAACATCGGCATGGGCGACCACCTGGGCCTGTCCTACATCAGCACCGTGGAAGACCTGGCCGTGGTCAAGCGCGTCATCGTCGAGAACGTGGCACCGACCGGGACTGCCGTGTTGAATGCAGCGGACCCGATGGTTTCCAAAATGGCCGCTTCCTGCCCCGGCTCGGTAACCTTCTTCGCGCTGGATCCGACCCACCCCATCATGGCCACCCACCGCGCACAGGGCCATCGCATCGTCTATCAAGACGGCGACGCCATCGTGGCCGCGCAGGGTACGTTCGAAAAACGCCTGAAGCTCTCCGGCATTCCGCTGACCCGCAGCGGCGCCATCGGCTTCCAGGTCGAGAACGTGATGGCTTCCGTGGGTGCCGCCTGGGCGCTGAACCTGGACTGGGAACAGATCACCGGCGCCCTGGCCAGCTTCATCAGCGACAGCGGCACCGCACCTGGCCGCTTCAACCTGTTCGACTACAAGGGTGCCACCCTGATCGCCGACTACGGCCACAACCCGGACGCCATCCAGGCCCTCATCAAGGCTGTCGACAGCATGCCCGCCAAGCGCCGCTCGGTGGTCATCAGCGGCGCCGGTGACCGCCGCGACGTCGACATCACCCGCCAGACCGAACTGCTGGGCGATGCCTTCGATGAAGTGGTGCTGTACCAGGACCAGTGCCAGCGCGGCCGCGAAGACGGCGAAGTGATCGCGCTGTTGCGCCAGGGACTCGGAGGCGCCAAGCGTACGAAGGATGTGAAGGAAATCAACGGCGAATTCGTCGCCATCGATACCGCCCTCGCTACGCTGCAACCCGGCGACCTGTGCCTGATCCTGATCGACCAGGTGGAAGAGGCGCTGGCCCACATCGACCAGCGCGTGAAGGAAAGCGCCTGATTCCCCAAACGCGGTTTCATCGCTCCTGAAACGAACATCCCGGCCTGGTGCCGGGATGTTTTTTTTGCAGTGTCGTCGTTCAGTCGTCCTGGTTGGGATCCAGGTCCGGGAACAGTACTTCCGTGAAGCCGAACTGGCGGAAGTCGCGGATGCGCATCGGATACAGGATGCCCTGCAGGTGATCGCACTCGTGCTGCACCACGCGGGCATGGAAACCGTCGACGGTGCGGTCGATCCCGTTGCCGTGCAAGTCCACGCCCTGGTAACGCAAGCGGCTCCAGCGTGGCACCACGCCGCGCATGCCGGGTACCGACAGGCAGCCTTCCCAGCCCTCTTCTTCCTGCTCCGACAAGGGCGTCAGCACCGGATTGATGAGCACCGTCTCCGGCACTGCCGGTGCCTCCGGATAGCGCTGGTTGTGGCCGAAGCCGAAGATCACCAGTTGCAGGTCCACCCCGATCTGGGCCGCGGCCAGCCCGGCACCGTTGACGGCGCGCATGGTCTCGAACATGTCGTCCACCAGCTGCGCCAATTCAGGCGACCCGAATTGCGTGACCGGCTGCGCCTGGCGCAGCAGGCGCGGGTCGCCCATTTTGAGGATCTCGCGTATTGCCATTGAAGCTCTCCATGAAAGACGCCCGGCAGGAACCGGGCGTCATTGTGCAAGCAAGGCGCCGCGCAAGATGCGGGCGCCGGACAGCAGCAGCGATCAGCGCGCCTTGCTGGCCACTTCCTGCAGGTATTCCGAGAAGGCCGGACCGGTTTCCGGGTGCTTCAGGCCCATGGCCACCATGGCCTTGAGGTAACCCAGCTTGGAACCGCAATCATAACGCTGGCCCTGGTAACGGTAAGCCAGCACGGATTCGGCCTGCATCAGCTTGGCGATGCCGTCGGTGAGCTGGATCTCGCCACCGGCGCCGCGCGGGATGTTTTCCAGGTAGTGGAAGATGCGGCTGTTCAACACGTAGCGCCCCACCACGGCCAGCGTGGACGGCGCTTCTTCCGGGGCCGGCTTTTCGACGATGGCGTTGATGCGTTCGAGGTCCGGCTGGTACGGGGTGGCGCTGACGATGCCGTATTGGCGGGTATCGCTCTTCGGTACTTCCTGCACGGCCAGCATGCTCATGCCTTCACGTGCATAGATGTCGGTCATCTGTGCCAGCACCGGCTTGACGCCCTCGTCGGTATCCATGAAGTCATCGGCCAGCAGGATGGCGAAGGGTTCTTCACCCACCACCGGACGCGCGCACAGCACGGCGTGGCCCAGGCCCAGCGGCTCGGACTGGCGGATGAAGATGCAATTGACGTTCTTGGGCACCACGTTCTGCACGATCTCCAGCAGCTTCTTCTTGCCGGCAGCTTCCAGTTCGGATTCCAGCTCGTAGGCCTTGTCGAAGTGGTCTTCGATGGCGCGCTTGTTGCGGCCGGTAATGAACACCATTTCCGTGATGCCGGCGGCGACCGCCTCTTCCACTGCATAGTGAATCAGCGGCTTGTCGACGATGGGCAGCATTTCCTTGGGCTGGGCCTTGGTGGCAGGCAGGAAGCGGCTACCGAGACCGGCGACAGGAAAAACGGCTTTCTTGATCTTCTTGATCATCATGACTCCGAGGTAAGGATGGTCTTGTTATGTGGTTACGTCGTTATGCGGTGAGTCCTGCACCGCAGTTCCGGGAACGGAACTGCTTATGCGCGGCATTCTATATGAATAAAAAGACAAGGTGATTACGTTTCTGACGCATCCTGACCCGCGCAAAGCGCCTTCAGGGCGTCCTCATCGAGGATGGCGATGCCCAGCTCCTCTGCCTTGGCCAGCTTGCTGCCAGCTTCGGCCCCGGCGACCACGTAACTGGTCTTCTTCGAGACCGAACCGGAGACTTTCCCGCCGGCCGCTTCGATCAACTGCGAGGCATCATCGCGCGACAAGTTGGGCAAGGTGCCGGTCAACACGAAAGTCTTCCCGGCCAGATGCTTGGCACCGGCATCGACACCTTCGCTCTCGGGCCAGTGCACGCCGACCGCGCGCAACTGCTCTACCAGCTCGACATTGATCGGATCATTGAAGAAGGCACGGATCGAGGAGGCGACCACCGGACCAATATCGGCCACTTCCAGCAGTTGTTCTTCGCTGGCGGCGAGCAGCTTGTCGATGCCGCCGAAATGACGTGCCAGCTCCTTGGCCGTGGCCTCCCCCACGTGGCGGATGCCCAGCGCGTAGATGAACCGTGCCAGCGTGGTGGTCTTGGACTTCTGCAGGGCATCCAGCACGTTCTGTGCGGATTTCTCGGCCATGCGGTCCAGTTCGGCCAGGGCCGACAAGCCGAGGCGATAAAGATCAGCCGGCGTGTTGACCACTTGGCGGTCCACCAGTTGCTCGACCAGTTGCTCGCCCAGACCTTCAATGTCCATGGCGCGACGTGACGCAAAATGCTGCAGGCCACCCTTGCGCTGCGCTGAACATTTCAGCCAGCCGCCCGAGCAGCGCGCCACCGCTTCATCTTCCGCCCGCACAATCGGCGAGCCGCACACGGGGCAGTTGGCCGGCATGACGAAGGCGCGGGCGTCGGCCGGACGCTTCTCGGGCACGAAGGCCACCACCTCCGGAATCACGTCACCGGCGCGGCGCACGATGACGGTGTCGCCGATCTGGATATCCTTGCGGCGGACTTCATCTTCGTTGTGCAGGGTGGCGTTGGTGACCGTGACCCCGCCGACGAAGACGGGATTCAGGCGCGCCACCGGGGTGATGGCTCCGGTGCGGCCGACCTGCACTTCGATGTCCTGCACCACGGTCAGGGCTTCCTGCGCCGGGAACTTGTGGGCCAGCGCGAAACGCGGGGCGCGCGAGACGAAGCCCAGGTGCTTCTGCTGGTCCAGGCGGTCGACCTTGTAGACCACGCCATCGATCTCGTAAGGCAGGCTTTCGCGCTTGGCACCGATGCTGCGGAAGAAGTCCAGCAGACCGGCTGCCCCCGTCACCACGGCGCGCTCCTTGCACACCGGCAGGCCGAGTTGCTGGTACCAGTCCAGCAGGGCCGAATGCGAAGCCGGCATCTCGGCACCTTCCAGCACGCCGATGCCATAGGCGAAGAAGCGCAGCGTGCGTTGCGCGGTGATGCGCGAATCCAGCTGGCGCAAGCTGCCGGCGGCGGCGTTGCGGGGATTGGCGAATTCCTTCTGGCCGGCGTCACGCTGACGCTGGTTCAGCCGCGCAAAATCATCCTTGTACATCAGCACCTCACCGCGCACGTCAATCACCTGCGGCAGGTTTTCCCCATGCAGGCGCAGGGGAATGGCGCGCACGGTGCGGATGTTGGCCGTGACGTTTTCGCCCGTGGTACCGTCGCCGCGCGTGGCAGCCTGCACCAGGACGCCCTTCTCGTAGCGCAGGCTGATGGCCAGGCCGTCGAACTTCAACTCCGTGGCGTAGCGCACTTCCTGCAGCGTCTCCAGGCCATCGCGTACGCGCCTGTCGAAGGCTTCGATGTCTTCGTCGGCGAAACCGTTGCCCAGCGAGAGCATGGGGATGTCATGGCGCACCGGCTCAAACTGCGGCAGCGGACCGGCCCCGACGCGTTGCGTCGGCGAATCGGGCGTGAGCAGTTCGGGATGGGCGGTTTCCAGTGCCTGCAGTTCCTGGAACAGGCGGTCGTATTCGGCGTCCGGGATGCTGGGCTGGTCGAGGACGTAATAGCTGTGGTTGTGGCGGTTCAGTTCGTCGCGCAGCACACGGGCGCGCGACAGCCAGTCCGGCTCCCCTTGCGGGGGCCGTCCGGCGGAAAACAAGTCGTCTTGCATCGTAGGGGGAGTAAAAACGCGGCCTTAGCTGAACAAGCGCAAGGCACGGGTGGAGCCGGCAGGAATCTCGGCCGATTCCATGGCGCTGTAGAACGCGGCCACCTGTTCGGCGATATCGGAGAGGGCTTCATCGGTCAGCGGCTGGTCGCTGTCATCGACGATGACGCCACCCAGGCGCGCCGACAGCGACTTGGCGCAGGCCACCAAAGCGCCATATCCATCACGCGAAGGAGCCACGCGCGGCACGTCCAGCAAGAGCGTGAGGCGATCGGTGGTTTCATCGGTCGGGGTGGCATTGGTGGAGAGCGCGAAGAGCACTTCACCTTCGCCATCCTGCATCACCAGGTAGCCTTCGGTACGGCGGTCGAAGCCCTGGCGCGTCAATGCCGCCAGCAGGGTCGCCAGGCTCCAGGGTGCGCCTTGCGAGCGCACGTTCACCGACAGTTGCGCATCATGGTCGATGATGAACTGGTGCAGCGCCTGGGCGGTGCGGATGACATCGGGCATGTCCGGCAATTCGGGCTCGCCCGAGAGCGCATCGGTCAGGTCGCGCAGGCGCATGACCAGTTCCGAATACTCGATCTCGTTGATGGCATTGCTGCGGTTGGCCAACTGCGCACCGGCCAGCAAGGCGTCGTAGATGCTGCCGTGGGCGATGGCTTCCCAGGCGCCGTCGGTGGTGCGGCCGATGAAGTGCACCGGCTTGTTGCCGACATGGCGCAGGCCTTGCAGCATGGGCAGCAGCTTTTCGCCGCGCAGCGGATTGTCCAGAGCGATGGGAATATTGCAGTCGATCAGTTCATCGACCGGCAGTTCGCGCTTGGGCGCCAGGCGGGCCTGCATTTCGGGCGGCGGGGTGAAGGCCGGGACGGCATCGCCCTGCTCTTGCGCACCGGCGATGACCTGGGCCACCGTCGATTGCGGCGCTTGTGCCACGGCCTCGCCCAGCACGGCCTCATCGGCTGCCGCAGTGGCAGGGGCTGCGGAGACCGGCGGCTCGCCCAGGAAGGGTTCACGCGGTTCGAACTCGGCCTGCTCCTGGTAGGCCTTCACCGGGGCCGGTACCGGCTTGCGCTCGGGCAGCTCGTACAGGGACGGCTCGGCGCGCTCGGCACCGGGGTCGAGCACGGGCTCGGCTGAGCGCGGCACCGGCGCGCTGCGTTCGGTGGGTGGCACGAAGACGGGTTCGGCGGCGGGCTCGTCCGGCGACATCAATACGTCATCGTGGGACGAAGAAAAGGCGCGCTCCACGGTCTTGCGCGCCTTGTGCTCCTGCCACTTGTTGTAAGTGATGACCCCGGCGACGAAGACGCCGCCCAAGATGATCAGGCTGGTCTGGAGATCCATCATCATGCTGCACGACCTTTCAGGCTGGCGGGCTGGAGGGCGCCATCATGGGCGCCGCGTGGCATGGTCGGCTGGGAAAAGCTGCTCATCGAAGAAATCCGATTCCTATCAATCCAAGAAGGCCTGGACCGCGCGGGCCGCTCACACGGCGATTCCGTCGACGCTGCCGCAGCGCTGGCAGCCACCTGCACCGGCTCAACGGAGCCATGCAGGGAAATCGAACGGATCGGGTACGGCAAGTGCGCGGTCAAGATATTGTTATTTTTCCATGGCCCGTGGGGGCCAAATCAGAACGGTTCCAGCTGGGGCTTGCGCCCGCTGCGGGCTGGCCGGCAAGGCTTTCAGGGTACGGTCACACCCCTTGCTTGTCAAGCCGACAAAGCTCCAGCCCCGTGCAGCACAAATCATCAGGCAGCCTGCTCGGCGCTGGAGAAGTTGGCGGCCGACTCCATGTCCACCGCCACGATCCGCGACACGCCCTGTTCCTGCATGGTCACCCCGATCAACTGCTGCGCCATTTCCATGGCGATCTTGTTGTGGGAGATGAAGAGGAACTGGGTGTACTCCGACATGCGCTTGACCATGTTGGCGAAGCGCTCGGTGTTGGCGTCGTCCAGCGGCGCATCCACTTCGTCGAGCAAACAGAACGGGGCCGGGTTCAGCTGGAACATCGAGAACACCAGCGCCGTTGCAGTGAGCGCCTTTTCGCCACCGGAGAGCAGGTGAATCGTGGCGTTCTTCTTGCCTGGCGGCTGGGCCATGACCTGCACGCCGGAATCGAGGATCTCGTCGCCGGTCATGATGAGCTTGGCCTGGCCACCGCCGAAGAGCACCGGGAACAGTTCCGAGAAGTGGTGGTTCACCTTGTCGAAGGTGTCCTGCAGCAGATCCCGGGTTTCCATGTCGATCTTGTGGATCGCATCCTGCAGCGTGGTGATGGCTTCGTTCAGGTCGGCGTGCTGGGCATCGAGGAAGTGCTTGCGCTCGGAGGCGGTGGCCAGTTCGTCCAGTGCGGCCAGGTTGACCGCGCCCAGCGCTGCGATGACATTGGTCAGTCGCGTCACTTCGCCTTGCAGGTAGGACGGGCGCATGTCGCTGGTCAGCTTTTCCGACAGCGCGGCCTCGTCGGCCTGGGTCTGCGCCAGCGCTTCGGAGAATTGCTCCTGGTTCAGGCGCGCGGCCTGTTCCTTCAGTTGCAGTTCGGTGATGCGGTCACGCTGGGGCTGCAGGCTGCGCTCAGCCTGCATGCGCGATTCTTCATGCGAACGAAGTTGCTGCGACAGCTGATCCAGCTCGTGGCGCGCATCGGCCAGCGCACGTTCCTGCTCGCTGCGGCGGTCCAGCAATTCCTGCAGGCCGGCCTGGGCAGCCTGGTCATCCAGGCTTTCCAGTTCCAGCGAGCCTTGCTGCATGCTGGCAAACAGTTGCGCTGCCTGTTCCAGGGCGGTGGCGATGCCGCGCTTCAATTCCTCGATCTTGTTGCGATGCGACTTCTCGGCGAATTCGGTTTCCTGGGCAGCACGCTCCAGCTCGCGCAGGCGGGTACGGGCATCGTTGAGCTGCTGTTCCTTGTTCAGGTAATCGGTCTGGCCGTTCTCGTGCTGCTCCTGCAGCTCGGCCAGTTCGATGTCCAGCTCTTCGAAGCGGGCCTCGGATTCGGCCTGCACTTGCTGCTGCTCGGCTTCCTGCATCGAGATTTCTTCCAGGTCGGTGGCGATCTGGGTGCTGCGCTGGTTGAAGCGCTCCTGCACCTCGGCCAGCTTCATGACCTCGATCTGCAGGCTGTGGGCCGATTGCGTGAGCGAATTGACGCGCTGGCGCAATTCCTGCAGGCGCTGCGATGCCCCCGACAGGGCGGCTTCGGCGCGCACGGCGCGGCCCTTGGCTTCCTCGGCCAGCATAGCCTGGGCGCGTTGCTGCTTGGTGATGTTCTCGATTTCCTGCTGGCGCGCCAGCATGCCATCCTGCTCCGAATCGGAGGCATAGAACCGTACGCTGGCATTGCTCACCACATGGCCCTGGCGGGTCACGAACAAGCCGCCCAGCGGCAGCTTGGAGCGCTCGGCAAAGGCGGTGGCCGTGTCGTCGGCGATGTAGATGTGGTTGAGCCAGTCGTTCATCAGGGCACGCAGGCCCGGATCGTTGAGCTGCAGCAAGGTCACGAAGGGCTTCAGGCCAGCCACCGGCTGGGCTTCAGGCTGGGCCAGGCCGGCGTTGGGCGCGTACAGCGCCAGCTTGGCCGGCGGGGCGTCGCTGAAGAAGGCCTTGGCCCAGTCCAGGTTGGACATTTCCAGGGCCGACATGCGCTCGCGCAGCACCGCTTCCAGCGCGGTTTCCCAGCCGGATTCGATGTGCAATTTCTGCCACAGGCGCGGCAGCTCGGCCAGGCCGTGCTTTTCCAGCCAGGGTTGCACCTTGCCTTGGGCCTGCACGCTTTCCTGCAATTGCTTCAGGGCGGTGAGACGGGCTTCCAGCTGGGCGTTGGCCGAGGTTTCCTTGCTGACCAGTTCCTGGGCGGTGCGGCGCTCTTCCTCCAGGCGCGGCAACTGCTCCTGGGCCTCTTCCAGATACATGTTGGCCTCTTCCAGCGAGGCCTGTTTTTCTTCCAGCTGCATGCGCAGGTTGGACAGGTGCGTCTCGTCGGGCAGGGCCATGCCGTTCTTTTCCTGCATCAGGCGTTCACGGCGCGCGGCCAGGCCCGAGAGGATGTTGGAGGCATTGCGCTGGTGCGTGGATTGCAGTTCGATCTGCTGCTGCACCTGCATGATCTTGCCGCGCGACTCGGTCGTCTTGACCTGGGACTCGCGCCAGGCCGATTCCAGCGAGGGCAGGCGGTCGCTGGCGTCCTGCACGGCGTGCTGGGATTGCTCCACACGCATGCCGAATTCTTCCAGCTGGATTTCCGCTTCGGCCAGTTCTTCCTGCTGCTGCGTGCCCTGGCGCTGCCATTGGTCACGCTGCGCGCCCAGCGAATTGAGCTGGGCCTGCAGGCGATTGCGCGATTCGATGACGAACTTGATCTGCGCTTCCAGGCTGCCGATCTCGGAGTTGGTCTGGTACAGGTGGCCCTGCGCCTGGTGCAGCCGGTCGCCGGCGGCGTAGTGCGCCTGGCGCATGTGCTCCAGTTCGGTTTCGACGTGGCGCAGCTTGGCGGTCTGCTCTTCCAGGTCGATCTGGGCGCGCTCGATTTCCTTGAAGAAGCGCTCCTGCTCGGCCTTGGCTTCATTCTTGCGCAGCAGCCAGAGCAGCTTCTGCTTTTCTTCCTGGTCGTTCTGCAGCTCGTGGAATTTCTTGGCCACGGCGGCCTGGGCTTCCAGCTTTTCCAGGTTGGCGTTGAGTTCGCGCAGGATGTCTTCCAGGCGCGTCAGGTTCTCGGTGGTGTCGTGCAGGCGGTTCTCGGTCTCGCGGCGGCGTTCCTTGTACTTCGATACGCCCGCGGCTTCCTCCAGGAAGATGCGCAGCTCCTCAGGACGCGCCTCGATGATGCGCGAGATCATGCCCTGGCCGATGATGGCGTAGGCGCGCGGGCCCAGGCCGGTACCGAGGAAGATGTCCTGGATGTCGCGGCGGCGCACCGACTGGTTGTTGATGTAGTAGGAGGACGTGCCGTCGCGCGTGAGCGTGCGCTTGACGGCGATTTCAGCGTACTGGCCCCACTGGCCGGCCGCTTTGCCGGCGGAGTTGTCGAACACCAGTTCGACCGAGGCGCGCCCGGCCGGCTTGCGATGGGTGGAGCCGTTGAAGATGACGTCCTGCATCGACTCGCCGCGCAGCTCGGAGGCCTTGGATTCGCCCAGGACCCAGCGCACGGCGTCGATGATATTGGATTTGCCGCAGCCATTGGGCCCGACCACACCCACCAGCTGCCCCGGAACCTGGAAGTGCGTAGGCTCGACGAAGGACTTGAATCCAGATAATTTGATGGAAGTTAGACGCACGTTATCGACAAATTGAATCAGTTAAGAGGAAGCGGGATTTTTGCTTCCGGAACGGCCGGTATCATAACATCGCACGGCCCCGGAAAGACCAAAAAGCGCGCCAGCATGCCTGCTTCCGCCCTTTTGGCCCACGCACCCGCGCCATGAAAAACGCCGCACCGAGCGCACCCGGTACGGCGTCCATTTCTTCATTCTGACAAGAGCGAATCAGAAGGTTTCCCAATCCCCGTCATCGTTTGCGGGCGATGACCTGCCCGCAGAGGCCGGCTTGGCGGGGGCTGCAGGCTTGCCTGGTGGTGGCAGCGGCGCTGCTGCATTGCCCAGGGGCTTGGCCGCCGGCTTGGGCAGCGGTTTGACCGGGCCCGGCGCCTTGGCGGCGACAGGCACCGCCTTGGGAGCAGTCACCGGTGCGGGGACGGGTGCGGCTGCGGCTTCCTCGCCGTCGACGCGGAAAGTCGCCACTGCCGCCTTCAGGCGCCTTGCCTGCTCTTCCAGTGAACCGGCCGCCGCCGCTGCCTCTTCGACCAGGGCGGCGTTCTGCTGGGTGACCTGATCCATCTCGCCAATGGCCAGGTTGACCTGTTCGATGCCACGACGCTGCTCTTCGGAGGCAGCCGAGATCTCGCTGACGATGTCGGTCAGGCGCTGCACCGCCGACACCACCTCGCCCATGGTCTCGCCGGCGCGGGCCACCTGGTCCGAGCCATCGCCCACACGCTGCACCGAATCCTCGATCAAGGCCTTGATTTCCTTGGCCGCCTGGGCGCTGCGCTGGGCCAGCGAACGCACCTCGGAGGCCACCACTGCAAAGCCGCGGCCCTGCTCGCCGGCGCGGGCGGCTTCCACTGCCGCATTCAGGGCCAGGATATTGGTCTGGAAGGCAATGCCATCGATCACACCGATGATGTCGGAGATCTTGCGCGAGCTTTCCGTGATGCCCTCCATCGTCTGCACCACCTGCCCCACCACCTCGCCGCCGCGCTTGGCGATTTCCGAAGCGTTGTTGGCCAGCTGGCCGGCCTGGCGGGCGTTGTCGGCGTTCTGCTTGACGGTGGCAGTCAGGGTATCCATGTTGGAGGCTGTAGTAGCAAGCGAACCGGCCTGCTCTTCGGTGCGCGAAGACAGGTCCAGGTTGCCCGCCGCAATCTCGCGCGCGCCGATATCGATGGCATCGGTACCCTGGCGGATGCCCTTGATGACACCGCCCAGCCGCTCGCGCATGGTGGCCATCTCGAAGAGCAGGCTGCGATTGTCACCGGCACGGGTATCGACCCGCACCGTGAGGTCGCCGTTGGCAATGCGCGTAGCGATGGCCACCGCATAGGCCGGCTCGCCACCGAGGCTGCCGGTGATGCGGCGGATGATGGCCAGCATCATCACCGAGACCAGCACGCCGACCGCGACCAGGATGCCGAGCAGCTTGACGAGGTCAGACCGGAACTGGGCCTGCACATCGGAGAGGAACACGCCCGTGACGATGAACCAGTCCCAGGTCTTGTTGTGCACCACGTAGCTCATCTTGGGGGTGCGGTTGCTGTCGTCGGTGCCGGGCAGGCGACCCATGTATTGCACGAAGCCATGCCCCTTTTCCTGGCCGACCTTCATCATCTCGACGTAATAGGCCTTGCCCTCGGAGTCCTTGCGGTCGGCCACGTTCTTGCCGATCATCGCCTTGTTGGACGGCAGCATCAGCACCACCGGGCGGGAGTCGAAGATGAAGAGGTAGTTGTCGCCGTCATAGCGCATGGCGGCGATGCGCTCCAGGGCGTTCTTCTGGGCCTCTTCCTTGGAGATCCTGCCGGCCGCGACATCGGCCACATAGCTGTTGACCACGCCATTGGCCGCTTCCACTACGCGGCGCAGGCCGTCCTTGCGTTCATCCATCATGTTTTCACGGGCGCTGAAGGCGGACCAGGCGGCCAGCGCCAGCAAACCGATCCACATCACGACCAGCGCAGACAATAGCTGCGCCCTGAGGCTTTTCATTCTTGTTCTCCGGGAATGGGTGGGCCGCCTTGTGAACGGTCCCGTTTTGGCGAGCGCCCACAATACTCCCTGACTCTCCCTGACAATCCGCTGAATACACCGCGTAAGTGTCCCTGATTTTCCGGATTGCACCTTTTCTTTGCCAGGCTGCAAGAAGGTGAACACGCGCCCGGCCAGGATTGCCGCAGCCGTTTTCTTGTCAGCCAGGCATGTCACGGACTCAACATCAGGCCGACCCGGAGCGCGGCAATGCCATCAAATGACGGTATAATCGCAAGCTTTCCCAGCCCTTTGCCGTGGCCGCCCGATCTCGCTGACGCCCTCGCGAGACGCTGGCCCGGAAAGCTTTACTCCAGTCCAGCGACGTGAATCCCCTACTCGACAAACTGCAGCCCTATCCCTTCGAAAAGCTCAAGAAGCTCTTCGCCGGCATCACGCCCGACCCGGCCTATCGCCCGATCAGCCTGGGCATCGGCGAGCCCAAGCACCCGACGCCCGCATTCATCCAGCAGGCACTGACGGACAACCTGTCCGGCCTGGCCTCGTATCCGGCCACCCTGGGCAGCGACGCCCTGCGCGGCGCAATCGCCGACTGGCTGCAAAAGCGTTACGACATCCCGCGCCCGGACCCGGCCACCGAGATCCTGCCGGTGATCGGTTCGCGCGAGGCGCTGTTCTCGCTCACCCAGACCGTGGTCGATCCGACCCGGCCGGGCGCGCTGGTGATGTGCCCCAACCCGTTCTACCAGATCTATGAAGGCTCGGCCTACCTGGCCGGTGCCGAGCCCTACTTCGTCAACTCGGACCCGGCCCGCAACTTCGCGCCGGACTTCAGCCAGGTGCCGCAAGACGTGTGGGAGCGCGTACAGCTGCTGTTCGTCTGCTCGCCCGGCAACCCCACCGGTGCCGTGCTGACGCTGGAGGACTGGAAGGAACTGTTCGCCCTGTCGGACCGCTATGGCTTCGTGATCGCCTCCGACGAGTGCTATTCCGAGATCTACTTCAAGCAGGATCCGCCGCTGGGCGGCATGCAGGCTGCGCGCCTGCTGGGCCGCGACTATCGCAACCTGGTGTCCTTCTCCAGCCTGTCCAAGCGCTCCAACGTGCCGGGCATGCGCTCGGGCTTCGTGGCCGGCGATGCATCGATCCTCAAGAAATTCCTGCTCTACCGCACCTACCATGGCGCGGCCATGAGCCCGGTGATCCAGGCCGCCTCCGTGCTGGCCTGGCAGGACGAAACCCACGTCCAGGACAACATCGCCAAGTACGTCACCAAGTTCTCGCAGGTCACACCGCTGCTGCAGGAAGTGATGGAGGTCGCTTTGCCCGATGCGGCGTTCTACCTGTGGGCCAAGGTCGACAAGCTGGTCAATATCAGCGACACCGAATTCGCCCAACGCCTGTACGCCGAATATAATGTCACGGTACTGCCCGGCAGCTACCTGGCGCGCGAGGCGCATGGCGTCAATCCGGGTGCCGGCCGCATCCGCATGGCGCTGGTGGCCGAAGTCGAAGAATGCCTGGAGGCGGCGCAACGCATCGTCGCCTTCACCAAGAAACTGGCCAGCCAGGCATAAGCCTGGTCAAGCAAGCCAGATTCGCTCCCCTTTCACCCAACCGTTCATAGATATCAACATGACACAGTCCATTCAGCAAATCATCGATCAGACGTGGGAAGACCGCGCCAGCCTGTCCCCCAAGAGCGCTCCGGCCGACATCCGCAATGCGGTGGCCGAAGTGATCGCAGGCCTGAACGATGGCACCCTGCGCGTCGCCAACCGTCAAGGCGTCGGCCAGTGGGAAGTCAACCAATGGGTGAAGAAAGCCATCCTGCTGTCCTTCCGCCTGGAAGACAACGTGCCGATGTCGGCTGGTACCGGCTACCCGCAGTTCTACGACAAGGTCCCCACCAAGTTCGCCAACTACACCGCTGAAGATTTCGCCAAGGGTGGCTTCCGCGTGGTGCCGCCTGCCGTGGCTCGCCATGGTTCCTTCATCGGCCGCAACGTGGTGCTGATGCCCTCCTACGTCAACATCGGCGCCTATGTCGATGAAGGCACGATGGTCGATACCTGGGCCACCGTCGGTTCGGCTGCCCAGATCGGCAAGAATGTTCACTTGTCCGGCGGCGTCGGCATCGGCGGCGTGCTGGAACCGGTCCAGGCCGGCCCCGTCATTATCGAAGACAACTGCTTCATCGGTGCCCGTTCTGAAGTGGTCGAAGGCGTCATCATCGAAGAAAACTCGGTGCTGTCCATGGGCGTCTACATCGGCCAATCGACCAAGATCTATGACCGCGAAACCGGCGAAGTGCACTACGGCCGCGTGCCGGCGGGCTCGGTGGTGGTGCCGGGCAACCTGCCCTCCAAGGATGGCAAGTACAGCCTGTATGCCGCCATCATCGTCAAGAAGGTCGATGCCCAGACCCGCTCCAAGACTTCCATCAACGAACTGCTGCGCGGCGAATAATTTCGCACCGGCGGCTTGCCTGAAGTCCTGAAGCACCCATGCGCCGCGCCGGTCGTCCTGTCCGGCGCGGCGTCGTATTCTAGCGGCCTGTTTTGTAAGAATGAGCATGAGCGACAAGATCACCCTTTTTGGCATCCCCAACTGCGACACCGTCAAGAAAGCCCGCGTGTGGCTCGATGAGCAAGGGATCGCCTTTGACTTCCACGATTTCAAGAAGGCCGGCCTCACCGCCGAACAGGCACAAGCCTGGCTCAAGGACGTGGAGCGCGATGTGCTGGTCAACCGCAAGGGAACGACCTGGCGCGCCCTGCCGGACGAACGCAAGGCCGCCATCACCGATGACGCCGCTGCCGTGGCCCTGATGGTGGAAAACCCCTCGGTGGTGAAGCGCCCGGTGCTCTTCGATGGCAAGCAGTATCACGTCGGCTTCAAGGCCGATCAGTATCAACACATTTTCGAGAAATGATCATGAGCAAGACGCTGGCCCTGACCCAGGAATTGATGTCCCTTTCTTCCGTCACCCCCGAAGACAAAGGCTGCCAGGCCAGGCTGGCGGAATTGCTCACACCGCTGGGCTTCGTCTGCGAGACCATCCAGTCGGGCGATGTCACCAACCTGTGGGCGCGCAAGGGCACGGCACAGCCGCTGGTGGTCTTCGCCGGCCACACCGACGTGGTGCCCACCGGCCCGCTGGAGAAGTGGCAGTCGCATCCCTTCCAGCCGACCCTGCGCGATGGCCGCCTGTATGGCCGTGGCGCCTCCGACATGAAGACTTCGATTGCCGCCATGGTGGTGGCGTGCGAAGAGTTCACGGCGGCCCATCCGGAGCACAAGGGTTCGATCGGGTTCCTCATCACCAGCGATGAAGAAGGCCCGGCCATCGACGGTACCGTGGTGGTCTGCAATGCCCTGAAGGCACGTGGCGAACAGCTCGATTACTGCATCGTCGGTGAACCAACCTCGGCCAAGACCCTGGGCGACATGATCAAGAACGGCCGCCGCGGCACCATGTCGGGCAAGCTGACCGTCAAGGGCATCCAGGGCCATATCGCCTACCCGCAACTGGCGCGCAACCCCATCCACCAGGCCGCACCGGCGCTGGCCGAACTGGTGGCCGAACAGTGGGATGCGGGCAATGAATACTACCTGCCGACCTCCTGGCAGATCTCCAATATCCACGGCGGTACCGGTGCCTCCAACGTGATCCCCGGCGAAGTGGTGATCGACTTCAACTTCCGTTTCTCCACCGCCAGCACCGTGGAAGGTTTGCAGCAGCGCGTGCATGCCATCCTCGACAAGCACGGCCTGGAATATGACCTGAAATGGACCGTCGGCGGCCTGCCCTTCCTGACCCCGCGCGGCGACCTGTCGGATGCGCTGTCCAAGGCGATCAAGGACGAGACCGGCCTGGATACTGAACTGTCGACCACCGGTGGCACGTCGGATGGCCGCTTCATCGCCCAGATCTGCCCGCAGGTGATCGAGTTCGGCCCGCCCAACGACAGCATCCACAAGATCGATGAGCACATCGAAGTGCGCTATATCGATCCGCTCAAGAACATCTACCGCAAGACGCTGGAAAACCTGCTCGCCTGAGCGGGCAGCCTTGCATTGAAGAGAACATCATGACTCCCAACAATTTCTCCACCGTGCGCGACCTGCTGCGCTACGCCGTGACCCGCTTCAACACCGAGCAGCTGTTCTTCGGCCACGGCAGCAGCAATGCGCTGGATGAAGCGGCCTACCTGATCCTGCATACCCTGAAGCTGCCGCTGGACCAGCTCGACCCCTTCCTCGATGCGCGTCTGCTGCCCGAGGAAATCGCCTCCGTCATGCGCGTGATCGAACGCCGCAGCAAGGACCGCGTCCCGGCTGCCTACATCACCAATGAGGCCTGGCTGGGCGCCTATCGCTTCTACGTGGATGAACGCGTGATCGTGCCACGTTCCTTCATCGCCGAACTGATTCCGCAGCATTTCTCGCCCTGGATCCAGGATCCGGAAGCCATCGTCAACGCGCTGGACCTGTGTACCGGTTCCGGCTGCCTGCCGATCCTGCTGGCCGATGCCTTCCCGAACGCGCAGATCGATGCGGTCGACATCTCCGCCGATGCGCTGGCCGTGGCCCGCAAGAACGTGGACGACTACCAGCTGCAGGAACGCATCAACCTGGTCGAGTCCGACCTGTACACGCAACTGCCGCTGCGCAAGTACGATCTGATCATCAGCAATCCGCCCTATGTGAATTCCGGCTCCATGAGCAAGCTGCCCCAGGAATACCTGCGCGAACCGCAACTGGCCCTGGCCGGTGGCGAGGACGGCATGGACCTGGTACGCAAGATCGTGGCCGGTGCTGCCGAGCGCTTGACGCCCGAGGGTGTACTGGTCGTCGAGATCGGCAATGAACGCGCCTTCGCCGAAGCCGCCTTCCCGGAACTGGAACTGACCTGGCTGACCACCAGCGCCGGCGACGACATGGTGTTCCTGGTCACGGCCGAACAACTGCAACTGGCCTGAACCTGAGCGTCAGCATCCGCGTTAGCGCGCTCCAACGATTGTGAATCACCGATGATCCGTTTCCAGCAAGTTTCCCTCCAGCGCGGCGTCAAGCCGCTGCTGGAAAATGTCGACCTGACGCTCAATCCGGGCGACAAGATCGGCCTGATCGGCGCCAATGGCGCCGGCAAGTCCAGCCTGTTCGCGATGCTGCGTGGCGAGCTGCATGCCGACCAGGGCAATGTCGATTTCCCGGCACGCTGGCGCATGGCCTACGTGGCGCAGGAAACCCCGGCGCTGGATCGTCCGGCCATCGAATATGCCATCGACGGCGATGCCCACCTGCGCCAGCTGGAAGCCGACCTGGCCCGCGCCGAGGCACAACCGGACGACAAGCACGACGGCAACCACATCGCCGAGCTGCATACCGCCCTGGCCGATGCCGATGCCTACACCGTGCGCTCGCGCGCCGAGCAGTTGCTGCTGGGCCTGGGGTTTTCGCTGGAACAGATGGAACGGCCGGTGGCCAGCTTCTCCGGTGGCTGGCGCATGCGCCTGAACCTGGCACAGGCGCTGATGTGCCCGTCCGACCTGCTGCTGCTGGACGAACCGACCAACCACCTGGACCTGGATGCCATCATCTGGCTGGAAGACTGGCTGAAGCGCTACGAAGGCACCCTGCTCATCATTTCCCACGACCGCGATTTCCTGGATGGCGTGGTGAACGTGATCGTTCATATCGACGATCGCAAACTGAAGCGATATTCCGGCAACTACAGCAGCTTCGAGCGCCAGCGCTCGGCCCAGCTGGAGCTGATGGCGGGCATGATCGAGAAGCAGCAGCGCCAGCGCGCGCACCTGCAATCCTTCATCGACCGCTTCAAGGCCAAGGCGACCAAGGCCAGGCAGGCGCAGAGCCGCATGAAAGCCCTGTCCAAGATGGAAGAGCTGGCGCCGCTGCGGGCAGCGGCCGAATTCTCCTTCGAATTCCGTGAGCCCTTGTCGGCACCGAATCCCTTGCTGGTGATGGAAAAGGTCAACGCCGGCTATCACATCGAAGGCAAGAACGGTGCGCCGGACCAGGACAAGATCATCGTCCATGGCATCGATTTCTCGCTGCAGAACGGCCAGCGCATTGGTCTCTTGGGCGTCAACGGGGCGGGCAAGTCCACGCTCATCAAGACCGTGGCCGGCGAGATCGATCCCCTGTCCGGCACGGCCCGCCTGGGCAAGGGGCTGGTGATCGGCTACTTCGCCCAGCATCAGGTGGAAATGCTGCGCCATGACGAATCGCCCCTGTGGCATCTCACGCGGCTGGCCCCGGATGTGCGCGAGCAGGAATTGCGCAACTTCCTGGGCAGCTTCAACTTCAACGGCACCATGGCAACCTCCTCCATCGCTCCCTTCTCGGGCGGTGAAAAGGCACGCCTGGCGCTGGCCCTGATCGTCTGGCAGCGCCCCAACCTGCTGCTGCTGGATGAACCGACCAACCACCTGGATCTGGAAACCCGTGAAGCGCTGACGATGGCGCTGGCACAGTTTGAAGGCACGCTGGTACTGGTCTCGCACGATCGCCACCTGCTGCGCGCGACGACCGACCAGTTCCTTATCGTGGCCGAGGGCAAGCTGCAACCCTTTGATGGCGACCTGGACGACTACAAGGACTGGCTCTTCAAGACCAAGCTGGCCGCCCGCAACGATGCGGCCGCTGCCGCGCCTTTGCCCGCGGCCAGCCAGCCGGTGGCTGAGGCCCCGGCAGCGCTGGTGGACCGCAAGGAACAGAAGCGCCTGGAGGCTGAGCAGCGCCAGAAGATGTCGGCCCTGAAGAAGCCCATTGAAGCCCGCATCAAGCGCCTCGATGAGCAGATCGCCAAGCTCAATGCACGCAAGGGCGATATCGACGCGCGCCTGGCCAGCCCCGACATTTACGACGCCGCCAACAAGGAAGAACTGAAGACCCTCATCACCGACCAAGCCTATTGCAGCAAGGAACTGGAGCAGCTCGAAAATGAATGGCTGGAGCAGCAGGAGGCGCTGGAGCAATTGCAGGCCTGAGGCGACCGGGAACCGCGTCGGGCATAAGCTTTCTACATCAAAGTCTTAAGCCAGCCCTTGCAGTTCGGCAAAACGAGGGCATCATTGCCGCCTGGCTGCAGGTTTTGTGGCGAAAGTTTTTATAAGGACATCAAATTATGAAGAAAAATATCAAGCAATGGCTGCTGGCCGGTGTCGGCGCGACCCTGCTGGCGTCCAGCCTGAGCGTGTCGGCGGCCGACCTGCTGGAATCGGTCAAGAGCAGCGGCACCCTGAAGGTGGCTCTGGAAGGCAACTATCCCCCGTTCAACTTCAAGGATGCCAAGACGGGCGAACTGACCGGCTTCGAAGTCGACGTAGCCAAGCTGCTGGCAGCCAAGCTGGGCGTCAAGCCGGTGTTCACCACCACCGAGTGGAGCGGCATCCTGGCCGGCCTGGGCGCCGGCAAGTATGACGTCATCATCAACCAGGTCGGCATCACCGACGAGCGCCAGAAGGCTTTTGATTTCTCCGAGCCGTACACCCTCTCCAGCGCCCAGCTGATCGTGCGCAAGGACGAAAAGCGCGAGTTCAAGAGCCTGGACGACCTGAAGGGCAAGAAGCTGGGCCTGGGCCAGGGCACCAACTTCGAACAGAAGGCCAAGGCCGTGGCGGGCATCGACGTGCGTACCTATCCGGGTTCGCCGGAGTACCTGGCTGACCTGGCCGCCGGCCGTATCGATGCGGCCCTCAACGACAGCCTGCTGGTCGGCTATATCCTGAAATCGACCAACCTGCCGCTGAAGGCCGGTAGCCCCATCGGCACCGTCGACAAGATCGGCATCCCCTTCCGCAAGGGCAACCCGGAGTTCAAGGCCGCGCTGAACAAGGCCTTGGCCGACATCAAGGCCGACGGCAGCTTCAAGGCCGCCTCCGAAAAGTGGTTCGGCATTGACGTGAGCCAGCCGCCGAAAGCACAATAAGGCGCGCCCAAGCCCGCGCTGCACCCCGCCCGGGACGATCCGGGCGGACCGACTTATCCCCGCATCGCGGGGATAATTTTTTTATTCGAATGCTTATGGAAATCCTCGAACTGCTGCAGCAAGCCGCCCCGACCCTGGCCAAGGGCGTGGGCTACACCCTGCTCTTTGCGCTGGCCTCGATGGTCGGCGGACTGTTGCTGGGCTTCGTGCTGGCGGTGGCGCGCATCGTTCCTTGGCGACCTATCCACTGGCCGGCCGCGGTCTATGTCAGCATGATGCGTGGCACGCCCCTGCTGGTGCAGATCTTTGTGGTGTATTACGGCTTGCCGGGGATCGGCATCGAGTTCTCGCCGCTGACGGCAGGCGTCCTGACCTTGAGTCTCAACGCCGGGGCTTACCTCTCGGAAAGCCTGCGCGGTGCCATCCTGGGCGTGACGCACGGACAGTGGAATGCTTCATACAGCGTCGGGCTGACCTACTTCCAGACCCTGCGCTACATCATCGTGCCGCAGGCGGTGCGCATCGCGGTGCCGTCGATGAGCAATACGCTCATCAGCCTCATCAAGGATACCTCGCTGGTGTCGGTCATCACCGTGACCGAACTGATGCTGGCCACCAAGGAAGTCATCGCCGTGACCTTCCGTCCGCTGCCGCTCTACCTGGCTGCTGCAGCCATTTACTGGATGTTGAGCCTGTGCTTCGAGGCCCTGCAGCACCGGCTGGAGAAACGGCTGGGCAAGGCGCATCAGCACTGACTGCTGCGTCATCGCCAGTCCTTGCCAAAGAAAAAGCCCGAATGCGTTGCACTCGGGCTTTTTCCTTAGCTTTTTGTTCACTTGAACGGGAATTTTCCCCTCGCTGCGAACTCAACGTTTGACGCGATAGATATCCTGGCCGACTTCGTTGATCTGGCGGCGCAATTCGCGGCGCTCATCAGCACTGAGCTTGCCGTTGCGGCGCTGCTCCTGATCGCTGGCGATCTGGTTGCGATGATCCTGCGGGTTGAAATCACCGGCATGCTGCCTGAAGTCGCCCGGCTGCCCAGGCATCGGCCGGCCGCCCTGCGGGGGACCAGCCAGCGCGGCCGCTCCCACACCGAGCGCCAGCATCGCTGCCAGACATAGCTTGTTGACGACTGCAATCTTCATAATGCGATTTTTTCCGGAGACAGAGAATCAGGGAAGAGAAAGCGGTGACGACGTTGCTTTCCCGACGTGATTCCAGTTTAGGCCGCAGGCCGCGATGGTATAAGATGATTAAGGTAAGGTATGTAACAGTTTGTAATGGATCAACAGCCCCGACTTGCTCAAAATCGCCAAGACGCTACCATAGGCACCATGAATACGACCCACGGCAACAATACTAATACGACAACATCCGCCAATCAATTCAAAGTGTTGGTGGTGGATGACGACATCCGCTTGCGCGACCTGCTGCGCCGCTACCTGACCGAGCAAGGTTTCAATGTGGTCACGGCCGAAAACGCCCAGGCCATGAACAAGCTCTGGATCCGCGAGCGCTACGACCTGCTGGTGTTGGACCTGATGCTGCCCGGCGAAGACGGCCTGGCCATCTGCCGCCGCCTGCGCGGTGCCGGCGACCAGACACCCATCATCATGCTCACCGCCAAGGGCGAGGACGTGGACCGCATCATCGGCCTGGAAATGGGCGCCGATGACTATCTCCCCAAGCCCTTCAACCCGCGTGAACTGGTGGCCCGCATCAACGCGGTGCTGCGCCGCAAGGGTCCGGATGAACTGCCGGGCGCGCCTTCGGAAACCCCGGAGACCTTTGAATTCGGCGATTTCATCCTTGACCTGGGCACCCGTACCCTGAAAAAGAACGGCGAAACCATTTCCCTGACCACGGGCGAATTTTCTGTATTGAAGGTATTTGCACGCAACGCCCGCCAGCCGCTGTCGCGTGAGAAGCTGATGGAAATGGCACGCGGCCGCGAATATGAAGTCTTCGACCGCAGCCTGGACGTGCAGATTTCGCGCCTGCGCAAATTGATCGAACCCGATCCGGCCAACCCTCTGTACATCCAGACCGTGTGGGGCCTGGGCTATGTCTTCATCCCGGAAGGGAAACCGCGCTGATCTCCCGCTTCACCCCTGACCTGCAGGCCGTTTGCCGATGAAAACCCGCCCTCAATCCGGATGGTTCAGCAACGGCCTGTTCTGGCGCACCTTCTTCCTCCTGACCTTCCTGATCACCGCCAGCATGGTGGCCTGGGTGGCCAGCTTTCGCATGGTCGAACGCGGACCGCGTGCGGAGCAGCTGGCCGCCCAGATCGTCTCGGTGGTCACCATTACCCGCGCGGCGCTGACGCACTCGGCCCCTGAGATGCGCCGGGAGCTGCTGTTCGACCTGGCCAGCAATGAAGGCATCCGCATCTACCCGCTGGAAAAGAGCGACCGCATCGTACCGCCTGAGGATTCGCCCATCGTCCCGGAATTGGAGTACTACGTGCGCCAGTCGCTGGATGAGAACACCATCTTTGCCTCCAGCGTGAATGAAGTGGAAGGCTTCTGGATCAGTTTCAACATCGACGACGACCAATACTGGCTGATGCTGGACCGGGGAAGACTGGACCGCACCTCCGGCCTGCAATGGCTGGGCTGGGGTTCGATTGCGCTGTTCCTGTCGCTGATCGGCGCTGTCTTCATCTCCACCCTCATCAACCAGCCCCTGGCCCGCCTGACAGCGGCGGCCCGGGCCATCGCCAAGGGACGGCAGCCTGAACCGCTGCCTGAATCCGGCCCGACCGAGATCGAGGAAGCCAACCGCAGCTTCAACCAGATGGTGGCCGACCTCAATCGTATCGAATCGGACCGCGCCCTGATCCTGGCCGGCATCTCGCACGACCTGCGCACCCCCCTGGCGCGCATGCAGCTGGAAGTGGAGATGGCCAACCTGTCCGATGAATCGCGTGATGGCATGCATTCGGACCTGGCGCAGATGGACAGCATCATCGGCCAGTTCCTCGACTATGCTAAACCCTTCGATGCCAACAGCCTGGAAAGCATCGACCTGGCAGGGGTACTGGAAGACGTGGCGGCCAAGTCTGCCCGTCTGTCGGACGTCAAGCTCACTACCGAAATTACGCCCGCCACCGAGGTCGCGGGCAATGGCACGGAGCTGGCGCGCGTCTTCAGCAACCTGATCGAGAACGCACGCCGCTACGGCAAGACGCCCGGCACCGATTGCGCGGAAATCCACGTACGCAGCCGTATCGAGGGCCATCAGGTGGTGGTGGACGTCTTTGACCATGGCCCGGGCGTGCCGGAGAGCGAATGCGAACGCCTGCTGCGCCCCTTCACCCGTCTGGACACGGCGCGCGGCCAGGCCAACGGCTCCGGCCTGGGCCTGGCCATCGTCAACCGCATCGTACTCAAGCACAATGGCAAGCTGCTCCTGAAGGGCCATGAAGAAACCCACGGCGGATTGCTGGTACAGATTTCCCTGCCCTTGAAGGGCCATCGCCGCCATGCGTGAGCGGGCATCCGGCTGGCGCCTGCTGCCCTGGCTGCTGTGCGCCACCCTACCCGCTTTGGCGTGCGCACAGACCCACGCAGACCGCAACCTGAGCATCCCCGCAGCAGGAAGCGACGGCAGCAAGCGTCCCATCGTGATCGTTTCGCCGGTCATTCCCAATAGCCCCTCGCCGCTCAGCATCGCGCCGCCACAAGGCGGCCCGACGGGCGCCTATGCTTCCGACGAGCCCGGCCCGGACATCCGTGCCCGCAATGCCGACTACATCACGCAATTCAAGGTGGTGGGACAGATACCGGCCGGCGCGATCATCCGCAGGGTCAGCTGGCGCTATACGCTGGCCAGCAAGCCGCCTGGCTTCGAGGCCAGGCTATGCTGGAAAGATGCGGGGGTATGCTGGGACGTGAGCCAGGCCAATGCCGGCAGTACCGAATTCTTCAATGGCCGCGATGCAGGCCAGCCTTTCCAGCTGCACTACAGCGTGCGTGGTACGGCCCGCACAGGCGAGCCGCCCATCAAGGGCGAGGTCAACCAGGTCATCGTCACCTTCGACACGCCCGGCTGATCCGGTGCCAGCACAGGCTCAGCTTGGGGTTCAGGCCGCGTATTCGTCGATCTCGCGCGCCTTCTGCAAGGCGTCGTCGATACGTTCCACCGCAATCACCTTCAAGCCTTCGATGGCCTGCTTGGGCGCATTCGCTTTGGGAATCACGGCAATGGAGAAGCCCAGCTTGGCGGCCTCGCGCAAGCGCTCCTGGCCGCGCGGTGCCGGACGGATCTCGCCGGCCAGCCCGACTTCCCCGAAGACCACCAAACCACGCGGCAGGGGTTTGTTGCGCATCGAAGAATTGATCGCCAGCAGCACTGCCAGGTCGGCGGCCGGTTCAGTAATCTTCACACCGCCGACTGCGTTGATGAAGACATCCTGGTCGAAAGCGGCGACCCCCGCATGACGGTGCAGCACCGCCAGCAGCATGGCCAACCGATTCTGCTCCAGGCCCACCGACAGGCGGCGCGCGTTGGGAACGTGCGAGCTGTCCACCAGCGCCTGGATTTCCACCAGCAGCGGACGCGTGCCCTCCTGGGTCACCATGACACAGGAGCCGGGCACCTGATTTTCGTGCTGGGAAAGGAACAGGGCCGAAGGGTTGGAGACCCCTTTGAGACCCTTCTCGGTCATCGCAAACACGCCCAGTTCGTTCACTGCCCCGAAGCGGTTCTTGAAGGCCCGGACCAGGCGGAAGCTGGAATGGGTGTCGCCCTCGAAGTACAGCACGGTATCGACGATGTGTTCCAGCACGCGTGGCCCGGCCAGCGCGCCTTCCTTGGTCACGTGGCCGACCATGATGATGGTGATGCCGGAGGTCTTGGCGACCCGCGTCAATTGCGCCGCGCACTCGCGCACCTGCGCCACCGACCCGGGAGCCGAAGTCAGGGCATCCGAGTAGACGGTCTGGATCGAGTCGATCACGGCCACTTCAGGTTTGTGCTCGGCCAGGGTGGCCAGGATCTTTTCCAGCTGGATCTCGGCCTGCAGTTGCAGTTCACGGGCATCCACCGCCAGGCGCTTGGCGCGCAAGGCGATCTGCGAGCCGGACTCTTCCCCGCTCACGTAGAGCACCTTCTTCAGTTTGGAGATATTGGCCAGCGCCTGCAGCAGCAGCGTGGACTTGCCGATGCCAGGGTCGCCCCCGATCAGCGCCACGCCGCCCGGCACCAGGCCACCGCCCAGCACGCGGTCGAATTCCTCGATGCCGGTGCCAAAGCGCGGCACGTCGATCGCTTCGATATCAGCCAGGCTCAACACCGGTGCGGTCTGCGCCAGGCTTTGCGGGGTCGACGAATAGCGATTGCCGCCACCCGTCTCCACCAGCGTCTCGACCAGGGTATTCCACTGGCCGCAGGCCGGACACTGGCCGGCCCATTTGTTGCTGACCCCGCCGCATTCGGTGCAGGTGTAATTGGTCTTGACCTTCGCCATCGTCGCCTTGCCGCTCTCTGCTCTACTCTACCTGGGTATGCCTGCTGACACTTCCCGGAAATCTGCCGGGAAGTTCATCTTTTTTCGCTCAGTCCACTTCACGCACCGCCACCCGTGGGGCCAGCGCGCACATCAATTCATATCCGATCGTACCCGCCGCAAAGGCGACCTCATCGATGGGCAACTGCTGGCCCCACAGCTCGACGCGGCTGCCCACACCGGCGCCGGCAAGCTCGGTCAGGTCCACGCACAGCATGTCCATCGATACCCGCCCCACGGTACCGGTCTTGACGCCATCCACCAGCACGGGCGTGCCGGTCGGTGCATGGCGCGGATAACCGTCGGCATAGCCGCAGGCGACCACTCCGACACGCATCGGCTTGTCGGCCACGAAGCGGCTGCCGTAGCCGATGGCTTCGCCGGGGGGGATGTCCTGCACGCCGATGATCTGGCTTTCCAGCGTCATCGCCGCGCGCAGGCCGAAATCGGCGGCACTGCCACCGCCCGGGGTGCCGCCGTACAGCATGATGCCGGGACGCACCCAGTCATGGGCCAGCTCGCCATGCATCAGGTCGGCAGCGGAATTGCAAAGACTGCGGGGACCGGGCAGGCCTTCGGTGCCGGCCTGGAAGCGGCGCACCTGCTCGGACAGCGGCAAGGACGGGTTGAGCGCATCGTCGGCATTGGCGAAGTGGGTCATCATGGTGATGCTGCGTACGCTGGCGATCTTGCTCACGCGCGCATGGGCAGCGTGAAAGGCCTCGGGCTTGAAACCCAGGCGGTTCATGCCGCTGTTCATTTTCAAGTGCACATGAAAGCCGGCATCGGTGACGAATCGTTCCAGCATCACTATCTGTTCATCGCAATGCACGGCGAACTGGATGTCGTGGCGGGCCAGCACCGGCAGGTCATCGGCATCAAAGAAACCCTCCAGCAGCAGGATGGGCTTGGTCCACCCCAGCTCGCGCAGGCGTACCGCGTAATCCGGCTCGACCAGCGCCAACCCGTCGGCGGCGGCAAAGCCGCGCATGGCACGTTCCAGCCCGTGGCCATAGCCGTTGGCCTTGAGCACGCCCCAGACGCGGGCGTTGGGCGCATGGGCGCGGGCGACGGCAAGATTGTGTTGAAGTGCGGAAATGCTGATGGAAGCGACGATCGGTCTTGGCATGATATGCAGTGGCGGTAACGAGGGCAGATGGCTCACGGGGGCGTTCGCGGGCAGGCGAACGGCCGATCTCGGCTGGCAATGCGCACGGCGAGCGGCAAGGCCGCCATGGACCTGCCTGTCGCGGTTCGCCCGGAAGTTTTGTCCAGCGGGGAACAAGCAAGCATTTTACCGGACGAACATCTTTATGGTTTGACTTATGACGGAGCGTGCATGGTTTCATGGTATAAAGCTACCCGGACATCATTTGTTATACATCTTGGACAGGGATGAATCGCGGTTTCTATACCATCATGGCGGCGCAGTTCTTTTCGTCGCTCGCCGATAACGCGCTGCTGATCGCCGCCATCGCCCTACTTGCCGAAATGCATTCGCCAGCGTGGATGACCCCGCTGCTGAAGCTGTTTTTCGTGCTTTCCTATGTGCTGCTGGCGGCCTTCGTGGGCGCCTTCGCCGACGCCTTCCCCAAGGGCAAGGTCATGTTGATCACCAACATGATCAAGATCGTTGGCTGCTCTCTCATGTTCTTTACCGTGCATCCCTTGCTGGCGTATGCGGTGGTCGGTTTCGGTGCGGCCGCCTATTCGCCGGCCAAGTACGGGATCCTCACCGAACTCCTGCCGCCGGAAAAACTGGTGGCTGCCAACGGCTGGATTGAGGGGCTCACGGTGGGTTCCATCATCATGGGTACAGTCCTGGGCGGAGCGCTGGTCAATCCCAAGATTTCAGCGGTGATCCTCAGCTTCGATTTCCCGATGATCGACCTGCCCATCGATACCCCTACCGAAGCGGCGCTGTGCATCATCTCCTGCATCTACATCGTCGCCGCCCTCTTCAATTTCTACATTCCTGATACCGGTGCCCGCTACGAGCACCAGGAACGCAACCCCATCCGCCTCATCGTCGATTTCGCCGGCTGCTTCACCACCCTGTGGAAGGACAAGCTGGGCCAGATCTCGCTGGCCGTGACCACGCTCTTCTGGGGCGCGGGCGCGACGCTGCAGTTCATCGTCCTCAAATGGGCGGAAAAGTCACTGCACATGCCCCTGGACAAGGCTGCCATCCTGCAGGGCATCGTCGCCGTGGGCGTGGCCCTGGGCGCGGTCGCCGCCGCCCGCTTCGTGCCGCTGAAGAAATCGCTGACGGTGATGCCGCTGGGCATCATCATGGGGATTGTGGTGATGCTGATGACCACCACCACCTCGGTGTGGGTGGCCTATCCGCTGCTGGTGATCGTGGGAGCGCTTTCCGGTTACTTCGTGGTACCGATGAATGCCCTGCTGCAACACCGCGGCCACGTGCTCATGAGCGCGGGCCATTCGATTGCCGTCCAGAACTTCAATGAGAACCTCTCGGTGCTGACCATGCTGGTGCTGTATGCCTTCATGGTGCGCATGAATCTCGATGTGAATACCGTCATCATCATCTTCGGCTCCTTCGTGGCCGGCATCATGTATCTCATCATGCGCCGCCATGCTGCCAACCAGCGCGAGCATGACTCGCTGGCGCTGATCGGCGAGGACAAGCATCCCCACCACTGATTTTTCGATGGATCGAAGGTCTGGACAGGCGGTTCAGACCGGCACGATGGCGTGCTGCACCGTGGCCGCAGCACGCGCTTGCCACTGCGGCGGCACCACGAAACCGCGCATGACTTCCAGCCAATGCGGCTCTGAACTTTCCTTCAAGCGGCATTGCGCCACCATGACGGGGCTGTCGTCAGCCGTGAACATTTCTTCCAACCGGACCAGCAGCTGCGCCAGCGACATGCACTGCCCTGCTGGCAGGTGAGCCGGCGCCAACCAGGACAGGCGCGGCAAGACGGCGTAGCCTGTGGTGCCATCGTCGACGCCCGGCAGCGCGGCTGCATCGCACCAGAAGCCCCGGCAATGTTCGGCGGCGATGCCCATGGCCGGCGGCAGGCTCAGCGCCGCATCCAGCGGATAGAACAGCCATCCCTTGACCAGCGCGCGCGCCGCGACCACGGGCGCCGGCAGGACCGCCTGCGCGGCCGGATGTTCGGAAAGCTTCAACTGCTGATCCATGATCTTGCGCATCTTGCGGCCCAGCGAGTCGGCCAGATTGGGTCCGACGAAGGCATCCGCCTGCGCCGTCGCGGCGAGCTGCCGCGCCTGCAAGAGATAGAACTTGGTGGCGAACTCCCAATGCACCACGCCGGCATCGCTTTCCGCCTCGGGGGATCGGACCAGGAAATCGAATTCGCCCAGCGTCTCCCGGGTCGCTCCCTGGTTGCGCACCTGCAAATTGGCAGCGACCAGGCAGTCCTGCTGGCGCAGGTAGAAACCGAGCAGCTTTTCAGCGTAGCGACCGAGGCGCCCTGACGGCTGTTGCGCCAGATGGGCGTGCAAGGCCGCATTCATGGCCGGATCGTATTGCAGGTCATGCAGCCAGCCGGCCACTTCGGGCGACAGCTGGCCCAGCGTGGCGACCCGTCCATCCCAGCAGGCAGCCTCCGGGGCCAGCAGATCGGGGGCATACAGCAGCCAGGCCAATGCCCGCACGTGCGGGTCGCGCAGGTCGGGCCAGCGCTGGTGGAAGCGCGCCTGATGCGTGGTCAGGTCCATGCCGGGCATGGGGTCAGCGGGCTTGCGAAGCGTAAGTGCTCATGGCCAGGCACAGGTCTGCCCAGGCCTTGCTCTTGTCGGTGAGCGTGCGCAGCAGATAGGCCGGGTGGTAGGTCACCACCAGCGGCAAGTCCTGGTAGCGATGCACCGTGCCGCGCAGGCGCGAAACCGGCGTGGCCGGTTCCATGCCCAGGAGCGAAATGGCCGCCGTCTTGCCCAGCGCCACCAGTACGGTTGGCTGGATCAGTTCGATCTGGCGCTGCAGGTAAGGCAGGCAGGAGGCCACTTCCTGCGGCGAGGGCGGACGGTCGCGGCCGTTGTCATCGGTAGGTCGGCATTTGACGATGTTGGCGATGTAGGCGTTCTCACCGCGTTTGACCCCCATGGACAGCAGCATGTTGTCCAGCAGCTTGCCGGCAGGACCGACGAAAGGTTCACCCTGTTGATCTTCATTGCGGCCGGGGCCTTCGCCGATGAAGAGCCATTTGGCCTTTTCGTCACCTACGCCGAAGACGGTATTCTTGCGGCCTGCGCACAGCCCGCAGCGGCGACACTCGGAAACCTGCTGCTTGAGCTGCGGCCAGTCCATGCTCTTGATGCGGGCGATCAGGGGGTCGACGGCGGGGGCGTCTTCCTCGTCATCGCCGTCCGGAATCAGCATGGGTTCGAGCGCGGTACCGAAGTCCATCTCATCCAGCCAGGACGGCGGGCCGCCCTCTTCCTCGGACGGTGCTCGCGTACGGGCGGGCGCGGCGGGAGCCGGGCGTGCAGCAGGAATGGACGGTCGTGCGACCGGCGCAGCGACGGGCAGCTTGGCTTCGGCCACGAGGGGCTCGGGGGCGATGACTTGGGGCGCTTCGACGGCTGCAGCGGGCACGGCCGCAACCGAGTCCTGGGCAGGCACTTGCGCATGTGCGGCCTGGACTTCCTCCACCGCCAGTTCACGCCGCACCCAGACCGGGCCGATGCCCAGCGCATCCAGCAGGGCCAGGGAGGAGCCGAAGCCCGGATCTTGTTTCAATTCTTCACTCATAAGGGCAGGCTCATGACGATAGCCCCTTCTCGGGCCTGGTTGGCGGCGGGATAGTAATTCTTGCGCCGCCCGATTTCGGCAAAACCATACTGGCGGTACACCTTCGCCGCATGCACGTTGGATTCACGCACTTCCAGCAGCATGGTGTGCATGCGGTGCTGGCGCGCCAGCGAGGTCGCACGGTCCAGCAGCATGCGGCCCAGCCCCTGGTGCTGATGCAGGGCGGCCACGCTGATATTGAGCAGGTGGGCTTCATCCACGGCCAGCATCACCAGGAAATAGCCCAGCAATTCGCCGTGGGCGTCACGCAGGGTCTGCGCCTGGTAACCACTGTAGAGCGAGTCCTGGAAGTTGCCGCGGGTCCAGGGATGGGAATAGACGGCCTCTTCGATGCTGAGCACCGCATCCAGGTCGGCCGCACCCATGGCAGCAAAGTGCAGCCGTCCATAGCGCGGATGCACGGCTGGCAAGGGCAGCGCCAGTTCGTCCATGCTCATGCCGCACCCTTGGCGGCATCACGCACTTCGCGCTCGGCCGTGGTCAGTGCTACCTTGTTGCGCAGGTAAAGCGGCTGCGCCTGCTGTGCCGGCAGCGCCAGGCCTGCGCCGAAATGAACCTGGCCCAACGCCGCCACCTGGCGCGCGTGGGGCATGGCCTGCGGATGCACGCTGGCGAAGGCAGCGGTGCAGAAGTCTGCATTGAAATGCTCGGCATACACCGACAAGCCGTTGCCACAGGCATGCGGCCTGCCTTCGACCGGCACCTGGGCGGCCGACGACAAGGCCGGCTCGGCCAGCACCTCCCAACCACCACCGGTGCGGGCGCGGTAGCGCGCCCAATAGACTTCACCCATGCGGGCATCGAGGACGGCCAGCACATCGCTGGCCTGGGCATTGTCATCGCGGCAGGCCTGGGCTGCCGCTTCCAGCGTCACCACAGGAACTACCGGACGGTCGCAGCCAAAGGCCAGTCCCTGCACCACGCCGCAGGCGGTGCGCACGCCGGTGAAGGAGCCCGGGCCCACGCCAAAGGCCAGCGCATCGCACTGCGACAGCGCCAGGCCGGCATCGGCCAGCAATTGCTGGATCATGGGGAGAATGGCGTCGGAGTGGGTCTGGGCGCCTGCAGACTGGCGCGCAATCAGTTCGCCCCGGTGGAGCAAGGCCGCCGAGGCCAGCTCGGTGGAGGTTTCAATGGCAAGAATCGTGGACATCCCGCTATTTTACCGTGCGGCGCGCAATTGTTCGGTGCGTTCGCGTCTATCGTGATCCTTTGTGCGGCAGCGCAAAACCCTTCGCGCCGAAGGGGGTAAAATACACCCGCCATGTCCTACCAGAAATTAGACCAAACCAACCGCCGCACGCTCGCCGAGGCGCTTCGCAACGACACCTGGGTCGTGGCTTGCCTGTGTGCGAACTGGTGCGGCAGCTGCCGCGAATATGAAGCTGCCTTCCAGGCCTGGGCGGCCCGCTATCCTCAGCATCACTTCGTGTGGATCGATATCGAAGACCAGGCTGACCTGGTCGGCGATCTCGACATCGACAACTTCCCCACCCTGCTGATCGAACGGGGCGCCACCGTGGCCTTCTTCGGCCCCATGGAACCGGACACCCGCCTGGCTGAGCGCATCCTGCTGGCCCAGGTTGAGAAAAGTGACGCCGACCTGCAGCGCGAAGCCGCCAGTTCCGCCGAACGCCGCACCTGGCAGGAAGAATGCAGCCTGCTGGACAAGCTGGCCGATGTGATCGGCTGAGGCTTCCCTCAACGCGCGGGGCTACAGGTTGCGGCGTCAGGTCAGCCAGGGATCGGTTTCCGGGTGCGGGAAGCGCGCACTGATGAAATCGGCAAAGCTGCGCACCTTGGCCGACAAGAGCCGACGGCTCGGATACACCATTGAAATGACCACCTGGCCCATGTCAAAGCCCGGCAGGACCTGCACCAGCTTGCCGCATCGCAGATCGTCCCCGAGCGAATAGGAAGGCCGCAGCACGATGCCCATGCCGGCCAGGGCCAGGTCGCGCAGCAGCACGCCGCTGTTGGAGACCACCTTGCTGACGATGGGCACATCCATCACGCCGGACTCGGTATTGACATGCCAGTGATGGCGCAAATATTCATGCGAGAAGTTAAGGCAGCTGTGGCGCGACAGGTCCTCGGGCTGTTCGGGCGCACCGGCACGCTCCAGGTAGGCAGGTGAAGCACAAAGGATCACCCGGGCCACCCCCAGCTGCCGCACGATCATGCTGGCATCGAACTTTTGCATGCTGCTGAAGAATCCGATATCGATGCCCTCTTCCACCAGGTCGATGGAACGGTCCGAGAGGTGGATGTCCAGCCCCACTTCGGGATAAGCCTGGGTATAGGCAGCCAGCATCTCGCCCAGTTGCGACTGGCCAAATCCGGCGTTCGAATAGATCGCCAGCGTTCCCGCCGGGCGCTTGGTCTCCAGCGACACCAGGGCTTCGGCATCGTCGACCTCGGCCAGGATCATGTGGACCCGCTCCAGATAAGCCTGCCCGGCCTCGGTGAGCGAAAGACGCCGGGTCGAGCGATTGAGCAGGCGCGTACCGAGATGGGCCTCCAGGTCGGCAATGAACCGGGTCGCCACGGCGTTGGAAATGTCGAGCAACTCGGCGGCGCGCACGAAACTGCCCTGCTCCACCACCTTGGCAAACACCCGCATTGATTGCAGCCGATCCATTTTTCAAGCCCTCGATTGTTCCAGAAAGAGAAATAGTCAATTCCGATTAAACCTATTTTTCTTTGTCTTCGCAATATTTACACTTCAGTCATCGGTTGGCGCAATGCAACAAAGCAACAAGCAATGCACCCACCGGCTTCGCCAGGGCGCCCACGAGTGGGCTTTCCCACAAGGAGAGCATGGATCAGTCCCACGACTCGCCGGCCCCTGGAGAAGAAGACCCCATCAACCCAAACGAAGGACATTATCATGAACATCAAGAACATCATCGTTGCCGCCTCCCTGCTCGCCGCTGCCGGTGCCGCCATGGCTGAAGCCCCGTATCCCCCGGAAACCCCGTTCCAGTCGACCCAGACCCGTGCTGACGTGAAGGCCGAACTGCAACGCGCCCAAGCCAACCATGAAATCGCTTCGCGCAACGAGTACCCGATCATCCACCAGGCTCCCTCGCAGCTGAGCCGCCAGGATGTCGCCAACCAGGTGCAACAAGCCAAGACCTCGGCACAGAACCTCTACACCGGCGCCTGATCGGAACCGATCTGCATCCGGTCCCCGGATGGACCGATTCCAACCCGGCAGCGTTCCGCACCGGCGCATCCCCCGCGTTATACAGCATGAACGCGAACGAGTGCCTGCCACCTGCGTCTGAACCACCGCATCGGGATCCTGCAAGACCGTAGCAGCTTTACCAGCAGTACCGCAAATACGTACCGCAGCACCATCTGCCATGTCGCCAGCAACAAACGGGCGCATGACAGCTGGTGCACCACGCCTGACTTCCCTCCTCCACGCCATCCCCGCCCAACTTCTTCACCTGCCCTGCCTTTGATGCATGGAGTACGCATTCTCATCGCCCGAGTCTGGCAAATCGTGCGCGCCTTGCCCTGTCAGCGCGCTTTTTTGCTGCGATGCGACATGCAAAAATCCCCGCAAATGCTTGCCAGATCACGCTTTCCCTTGAGATTTTGGCGCACCGCATGTAAAGTCAAGGGTTTGTTCCCTCCGGCCTAGCTAAGGGTTTTCTTGTCAAAGTCGGGCCACCTTTTTTTATCCCCTATGGCTTTATACGTTCACAAATACGGCGGCACCTCGATGGGCTCGATCGAGCGCATCCAGAATGTCGCAAAGCGCGTTGCCAAATGGCACGACGCCGGCCATCAGATCGTTGTCGTGCCTTCGGCGATGTCTGGTGAAACCAACCGTCTCCTGGGCATGGCCAAGGAAATCATGGCCCAGCCCGACGGCCGTGAGCTGGACATGCTGGCCTCGACCGGCGAACAGGTCTCGGTGGCGCTCCTGTCCATCGCCCTGCAGGCGCTGGGCAAGCAGGCCGTCTCCTACGCTGGCTGGCAAGTCCCCATCAAGACCGACTCGGCCTTCACCAAGGCGCGCATCCGCTCCATCGATGATGCCAAGGTCCGCAAGGACCTCAACGCCGGCAAGGTCGTCATCATCACCGGTTTCCAGGGCGTGGACGCCGACGGCAACATCACCACCCTGGGCCGTGGCGGCTCGGATACCTCGGCCGTGGCCGTGGCCGCTGCCATCAAGGCGGCGGAGTGCCTGATCTACACCGACGTCGATGGCGTCTACACGACGGACCCGCGCGTGGTGAGCGATGCTCGCCGCCTCAAGACCGTGACCTTCGAAGAGATGCTGGAAATGGCGTCCCTGGGTTCCAAGGTCTTGCAGATCCGCTCCGTGGAATTCGCCGGCAACTACAAGATGCCGACCCGCGTGCTGTCGTCGCTGACCGACCCGCTCACGCCGCTGGCCGAAGAAGCCGCCTCCGGCACCCTGATTTCGTTTGAGGAAGACAAGAACATGGAACAAGCAACCATCACCGGTATCGCCTTCAGCCGCGACGAAGCCAAGATCACCGTGCTGGGCGTGCCCGATCGTCCGGGCATCGCCTACCAGATCCTGGGCCCGGTGGCCGACGCCAACATCGAAGTGGACATGATCATCCAGAACCAGTCGGTGGAAGGCAAGACCGACTTCACCTTCACGGTGCCGCGCGGCGAATACGCCAAGGCCGTGGAAGTGCTTAACAACAGCGTCAAGGCGCACATCGGTGCGGCTGCCATCAATGGCGACACCAAGGTCTCCAAGGTTTCGGTGGTGGGCGTGGGCATGCGCAGCCACGTGGGTATCGCTTCGCAGATGTTCCGTACGCTGTCGGAAGAAGGCGTGAACATCCAGATGATCTCCACCTCGGAAATCAAGATTTCGGTGCTGATCGACGAAAAGTACATGGAACTGGCCGTGCGCGCGCTGCACAAGGCATTTGACCTGGACAGCGCCAAGTAAATCACGCACGGCGCAAAGCGAAGACCGCACCGGTGAAAAAACAGTGTTTATTTGCAAGACGACTGTTGACCGGATGCAAATGAGAAGATATTATCTCGGTCTTCGCTGAGGCAACGCAGCAATGCGATAACAGCCTTCAGTGTGGAGACGTGGCCGAGTGGTCGAAGGCACTTCCCTGCTAAGGAAGCATACGGGCTTAAACCTGTATCGAGGGTTCGAATCCCTCCGTCTCCGCCAAAGCTTCACATGAAAAACGGGTCCTGATGGACCCGTTTTTCATTTCTGCTCTTCCATCCTCACCATCAAAGACATGCGGTTCGATTCGGAGGCCGGGCATTCGATCACCCGGACCTGCGCCCCCTCCCTTCCCCACTGTTACGCACCTGGATCATCTCCGCCATGATGGAAATGGCGATCTCATGCGGAGTGCGGCTGCCGATGTCCAGACCAACCGGCCCATGCAGCTTGGCAACCTGATGCGCATCGAGGTCCAGCTGCAGCAGCCGTTCGCGGCTCCGCGACTGGTTCAGACGCGAGCCGATGGCGCCGATGTAGAAGGCATCGGTCTTCAATGCTTCCATCAAAGCCATATCGTCCAGCCGGGGATCATGCGTCAGCGCGACTACGGCGCTACGCCGGTCCAGCCGCATCTCCAGCACCAGATCATCGGGCATGGCATGCAATACCGATACGCCCGGCAATGACCAGGCAAGCCGGTGTTCTTCACGCGGGTCGCAGACGGTGACTTGATAATCGAGGGCACTGGCGATCTGGGCCAGGAACTGCGAGAGCTGGCCTGCACCGATGATCAGCAGGCGCAAACGGGGGCCGTGAATGGTGGTCAGCGCATGCTGGTCCAGGCGTAACTGTTCGTCCTCCCTGGCATCTTCCAGGGTGACCTCGCCACTACCCAGATCCAGGCGGCGGCGAGTCAAGCAGCGCCGCTGCAGTCGTGCCAGCAGCGCCGCCATCTGGCTGTGTGCGGCAAGCGGTTCGACCAGCAGTTCAACCGTACCGCCGCACGGCAGGCCGAAGCGGTGCGCCTCATCGGCGGAGATGCCGTAGACCAGCCGTTGCGGCAAGCGGCGGACCAGGCCGCCGGCGCGCGCGTGCGCAATCAGGTCATCTTCGATGCAGCCGCCCGAGACCGAACCTACCACGACACCATCTCCACGGATGGCCATGGTCGAGCCAGGCGGTCGCGGACTAGAGCCCCAGGTCCGCACGACGGTGACGTACTCGCAGGACAGCCCCTGCTGCAACCATTGCACGCAAGCCTGCAAGACCTTCAGATCGATGCTCTCCATGCTTGGCCCAGACTCAACCGGGGCAAGGCATGCCAGCGGCGGCCCACATTTCGAGCATCTGCACGAACTGTGCGTGCGACATCGGCGGGATGGTGCGATCCGCACCGGGCGACCACGCCCACAACACCAGCGGATCGGTCTTCATGTGCTCGATGACCTGGGCTCCCGTCCTGCGATTTCCGTTGCGCGCCGGGTCGCGCATCTGTTCGCACACACCCTTCTTGTCCAAGCCCTGCCAACGCATGGACAGCGGCGCCAGATGCCAGTTGGGCGCACCTGGAACTTTGCCCTGCGCGGTATTGCTGGCCTGGTGGCAGGCTGCGCATTTGAGCACGGCCGACCCATGCCCGTCCTTGCCGCGCACCACCTGCTGGGCATGCAGCACGCCCATATCCTTTTGGTGCGGCGCTTCTGCCTGGTGGCAGTTCAGGCAGCGTGGCGACATCACTACGCTGGCGATGGGTTCAAACAGCGAACCGTCGTCGCGCCCCTTGTTGCCGGCAGTCTGCGCCTGGGCCACGGCACACAGGCACACCAACAGCATTGCCACGAGCGAGCGCATCATGATTGCCCCGCGGCTTTGTGGATCGCCGCGCGAATGCGGGGATAGGTGCCGCAGCGGCAGAGGTTGCCGGACATGGCCTGGTCAATATCCTTGTCGCTGGGCTTGGGGATGGCGCGCAGCAATGCCACCGCCGCCATGATCTGGCCCGACTGGCAGTAGCCGCACTGCGGTACGTCGATCTCGGCCCAGGCACTCTGCACGCGCTGGCCCACCGGCGTGGCACCGATTGCCTCGATGGTAGCGATCTTCTTGCCCACCGCCGCAGATACCGGCATGACGCAGGCCCGGGTGGGCTGGCCGTCGACATGGATGGTGCAAGCGCCGCACAGCGCTGCACCACAGCCATACTTGGTGCCGGCCATGCCCAGTTCGTCGCGCAAGACCCATAGCAGGGGGGTATCCGCTTCGGCCTCCACCTTGACCAGCTTGCCGTTGATGTTCAGAGAAATCATGTGTGCTCCTGTCAGCTTGTCTGCAAGGCTGCCACGATTGGCAACTTGCGAATTCGTATTCCGGTGGCCGCATGCACGGCATTGGCCAGCGCCGGCATGACACCGGAAGTACCCGGCTCACCCATGCCGCCAGGGGCGTCCTGGCTGGCAACGATGTGGGTTTCGATGCGCGGTGTCTCATTCATGCGCAAGACCCGGTAATCGTCGAAGTTGCCCTGCTCCACCCGACCGTTGCGCAGCGTGATCTGACCCCACAGGGCGCCGGAAATACCGAAGATCACGGCGCCTTCAACCTGGGCCTGGACGGTATCGGGATTGATCACCACGCCGCAGTCCAATGCGCAGACAACCCGTTCTACCTTGACCTCTCCTTGCTCGACCTTCACATCGACCACCATCGCCATGTAGGTGCCAAAGGCAAACTGCACCGACAGGCCGCGCCCGGTCTTGCCGTCGCGCGGCCCACGCCAGAGCGCTTCACGCGCGGCCACTTCCAGCACCTTGCGCGCACGCGGATTGTCCTGGAGCAGGGACAAGCGGTATTGCAGGGGATCAATACCAGCGGCAAAAGCAAGCTCGTCGATGAAGCTCTCCACCACGAACACATTGTGGGTAGGACCTACGCCGCGCCAGAAAGCGGTGGGCAGCGGCGGTTCGTGACGGGTGTAATCGACCCGGATGGCGGGAAAGGAATACGGTGGTCGCTCGGCACCATCCAGGGTTTCCTCATCGTAGCCATCCTTGAAGGCCGGCGGCAGGAAACGGCCGAGCACCGAAGAGCCCGTCAGGTGATGGAACCAAGCTACCGGCATGCCCTGGGCGTCGAGACCCGCGCGCAGGCGGTCGAACCAGTAAGGCCGGTACATGTCGTGGCGGATATCGTCCTGACGGCTGTAGATCACCTTGACCGGATGCTTGACCTGGGTGGCGATGCGCACGGCACGTTCGACGCCATCGATTTCGAGCCGGCGTCCGAAGCCGCCGCCCAGCAGGAAGTTATGCACGGTCACCTGGTGCTGGGACAATCCGGTGACCTTGGCCGCCACGGCCCTTGCCAGCGTCATCACCTGTGTTCCCGTCCACACCTCGCAATGGCCAGGCGTCACATGCACGGTACAGTTCATCGGCTCCATGGCGGCGTGTGCCAGGAAGGGAAGTTCATAGGTGGCTTCCAGTACCTTGGCGGCGCCGCCAATGCGGACCTCGGGATCGCCTTCGCTGCGCACGCGTGTCGCGCCCTTGTCGCTGGCACGCCGCATGTCGGCAACGATGGCGTCGGTCGACAGGTCCGCGTGCGGTCCTGCGCGCCAGGTCGGCCTGGCCGCCAGCAAACCCTTCTGGGCCGCGCCGTAGTGGTCGGCAACGACGGCCACACAGTCGTCGAGCTGCACCACCTGGCGCACTCCGCGCACGCGCAGTGCGGCGGCTTCATCCACGCCATCCAGGCGCCCGCCGAGCGTGGGAGTGATGGCCAGTGCCGCCACCTTCATCCCGGGCAATTGCACATCGATGCCGTAGCGCGCTGAGCCATCGAGCTTGGCAGCCGTATCCAGGCGGCGCACCGGCTTGCCGATCAGCCGAAAATCAGCCGGCTGCTTCAGCGTGATGGACTGCGGCGCCGGCAAGGGCAAGGCAGATGCAGCATCGACCAGCGCACCGTATGCCAGCTTGCGGCCACTTGCCGGATGCATGACGACCCCGCTGCGGGCCAGACAGCCCGCCGGATCCACCTGCCAGCGCTGGGCGGCCGCCTGGACCAGCAACATGCGGGCCGCCGCGCCGGCCTGGCGCATCGGCATCCAGGCCGCGCGCATGGTGGTGGAACCTCCAGTCACCTGAAAACCCAGCGCCGGATTCATATAGCGTTTATCGTCGGCACCGGCGTGCTCCAGTACGATGTCATGCAGTTCGACTTCAAGTTCTTCGGCGATCAGCATGGGCACTGAGGTGTAAGTACCTTGTCCCATCTCTACGTAAGGCATGGTCATGGTGATCCGACCATCAGCGCCGATACGCAGCACTGCACTGGGTTCCCAGCTGGTGCTGCCGGCGTGCGCAGGCAGTGCGGCACGCTCGCGCGCGCCGGCCTGGGGCAACAGCACGCCCAGCATGAGGCCGCCGCTGCCGGCTGCCAGGGTTTTGAGGAAAAGTCGACGGTCAGTCATGGGAGTCCTGGCGTGTTCGTGCTGCGGCCATCCCGATCACGGGAAAGCCACGTCAAGGCAAGTGGAAAGGAGGTCCACAGGCAACCAGCGCGGTGAGGGGCCGCAGCGGCTGCCAATGGCGGATGAAAGACGGTCCAGGCAACGCAGGCGCACCACGAGGAGGTGCTGGCTTGCGCTCCGGACAAGCAAGATTATACGGAGCCGAACAGGCTGCAACTGCCAGGAAAAACGCAAATCCAGCCATCCCGCAGAGCTTGTCCCCACAGTGGAAATGGCCTTGTCGATGGCAGAAATCTCAAGGGTTCCTGTCCTTCCCTATCGGCCTGGCGATGCTATATTCCGGCGTCCCGCTCCGTTGGGCCCAGTCCTTCCTGGCGGCAGGCGGTCTCGGCGCGGATGACTTTCTGCTGCTTGCGCGATCCAAAGAAAGGCGCCGCCGTGCGCGGCCCATTGATGAGGTCTTGTAGTGGAAAGTTGGCACTTGTATGCTGGCGGGACCGTTTTTATCTTCTGTGAGGTCCCTTGGTCGCCCGAGTCGCATTGCTTGTCTATCCCGGATTCCACATCGTGGATCTGTCCGTTCTTTCCATCCTTGGAATTGCCAATCACTTCTCCCCGGGCAGCTACGCCGTGGATCTGGTCTCCATGCGCGGAGGATACGTCGACAGCAGATCGGGCGTGCCCATCGGCACACGGGCCATAGACGATTCCCGCTACGATACCCTGATCGTGGCCAGCACTCCCGGTGTGCCCACCCCCTGCCCTGGCATGCTGGAGCACTTGCGCCACGCCAATGAAGACTGCCGCCGCATCGCCGGGATCTGTACCGCAGCATTCCTGCTGGCAGAAGCCGGTTTGCTCGACGGCCGCGCCGTCACGACCCACTGGAGCTTCGCCGAAACGCTGGCCAGGCGCTTTCCCCGGCTGCAAGTCCGGCCAGACCAGATCTACGTGCGCGATGGGAAGTTCTGGAGTTCGGCAGGGATGACGGCCGGGACAGATATGGTGCTGGCCATGGTGGAATCCGATCTGGGCCATGAGGTCACACGTGCCATCTGCAAGACCATGGTACTGAGTCACCGCCGCCCGGGCGGCACCAGCCAATTCTCCATCCTGGCCGAGATCGACCCCAAGCAGGAGCGTATCCAGCGCGTACTCAGTTTCATCCGGGAAAATCTGCGGGAGCCACTGACCATTCAGCAATTGGCAGACCACGTGAACTGGAGCGCACGCCATTTCAGCCGGACTTTCCAGGCGGAAACCGGCTTGTCGCCCGCCAAGGCGATCGAAAAACTGCGCGTGCAGGCGGCGCAGTCACTGATGGAAAGTGGCCATTCGACGCCCTCCCGCATCGCCATGCAGACCGGTTTCGGTGATGACGAGCGGATGCGGCGGGCCTTTGCTAGGGTGCTGGGAGAATCCCCGCAGAAGATCCTGCGCGACATTCGTACCCGCAAGCAAGCCTGAGTCTGCCCGCCTCCAGCCAGTGAACAAACTTCTGGCCGGGCCGAGCAAACCCGCACAGTATCCTTACTGGATCACCCCGCACGCCAACCGCACGCCTCCGCCACCCAGCGCAGCCGGATGATCCGAGTGATTATCCCCGCCCACGTGCACCATCAGCGCATGTCCCCGCACTTCAGCCAGCGTCTTCAGGCGCGGTGCCAGCACCGGGTAGTCGGCCTTGCCATCCGCACTCACGTAAAGGGCAGGCAGGTCTCCCAGATGCCCCTCGCCGTAGGGTCCTTCATGCTTGCCCGTCTTCTGTGGATCCCAATGGCCGCCAGCTGCCAGGGCAGGCTCCATCTTCCCATCCTTCTCCAGTGGCGCGCAGGAAGCGTTCTGGTGTACGTGGAAGCCGTGCACACCGGCGGGCAAGCCCGTCAATGCCGGCTGGAACACCAGTCCATACGGCGTCTCGCTGATGGTCACCTCGCCCGCCGCAGCCACCACTCCCTGGCCATTGACCAGGTTCAGCGGCACCTTGATGGGCGCCTCCGCCGCCATGGCCAGCGATGCTGCAGAGGTGCAGGCCAGCAGGGCCAGCTGTGCAATACGTCGTTTCATGATCGTTCTCCTTCGTTGGTTGTATGGTGAAGAATATGCATTGACACGGCAGCCCGCCAAAAATCAGTGAAATCCGTGATGAAATCTGGACAACATTCTCCAGTCGGACCGAAATACTTCGAGAGAATGCCCGAAAGTCTCAGATTTCTCACAAGGCGGGCTCCAGCATAGGGCCGCATCCAGCGCAGGACAACACGGAAATCGGGGAGAAAACGCAGGAGACCGGCAGCGCGAAGGCGCTCACCGGCCGGTGGCCTCATTGCTCGGGCAGACCTGCCGCAGGCAGGGCGGACGAAGCCGCCTGCTGCATCACGTTGAGCTTGCGCCCCTCCAGCAGCATGGCATGGAAGTCCGCCGCCGGAATGGGGCGCGAGAAGAGGAAGCCCTGCAATTCGTTGCAACCGGCTTCGCGCAGGAAGTTGAATTGCTTTTCGGTCTCCACCCCTTCGGCGATGACCTTGTGGCGCAATTGCTTGGCGATGCCGATGATGGCGCTGGCAATGGCGCAGTCATTGGTATCGTCAGGGATGCCCATGGTGAAGGAGCGGTCGATCTTGAGCGTATTGATGGGGAAGCGCTTCAGGTACGAGAGGCTGGAATAGCCGGTCCCGAAGTCATCCAGTGAAATCGTGATGCCCAGGCTGCAGATCTTTTCCATGATGGAAATGACGCGATCGGTGCTGTGCATCAGCATGCTCTCGGTGATTTCCAGCTCCAGCCAGTCGCCGCTGAGCGCATGCCGGTTCAGGGCCGCCCGCACACGGTCCGGCAGGGAGCGGGTGAATTCGCGCGCCGTCACGTTCAGGGCGATGCGGATCGGTGCCAGGCCGGCTTCTTTCCACGAGCGCGCCTGGCGGCACACGGCGTCCAGCACCCAATCGCTCAACTGCACGATCAGGCCGGTTTCTTCAGCAATCGGGATGAATTCACCCGGCAGCAGCAATCCGCGCTCCGGATGCTGCCAGCGCACCAGGGCCTCGCCACCGGTGATGGCCAGGGTGTTCATATCCACCTTGGGCTGGTAGTACAGCAGCAATTCGTTGTATTCGAAGGCGTGCAGCAAACCGGTTTCGATGCGCAACAGGTCCAGCGTGTTGCGATTCATCTCTTCGCTGTAATAGACGTAGCCGTTCTCATTGTTGTCGCCACCCTGCTTGGCCCGGTACATGGCGATGTCGGCCAGGCGCAGCAAGGTTTCGGTATCGCTGGCATCTTCCGGATACATGCTCACGCCAATGCTGGCGCCCACGCGCAACTCGTGGCCATCGATGAAGAATGGATCATCGAAGACGGCCAGCAGTTTCTGGGCCACGAAGCCGGGATGGTAATCCTTGTCGATATCGAACAGGGCCACCGCAAATTCGTCGGCGCCCAGACGCGCCACCACATCCTGCTCGCGCAAGGCGCGGCGCAAGCGCAGGGCCACTTCCACCAGCAGCATGTCGCCGGCCACATGACCCAGCGTATCGTTGATGGGCTTGAAGCGATTCAGGTCGATGAACATCACGCAGCCGTGCATGCTTTCATGGCGGGCTTCGGTCAGCGCCTGATCCACGGTGCGGGTAAGCAAGGTGCGGTTGGGCAGGCCCGTCAAGGCATCGTAATAGGCCAGGTGATGGATCAGCTTTTCCGCATTCTTGCGTTCGGTGATGTCGTTCAGATAGCCGATCAGGCCGATCGGATGGCCGCTCTGGTCACGCATGACCGACAACGACAGGCTGGCCCAGAACACCTCGCCGGACTTCTTGCGGCGACGCACCTCCATCTCGCGGCCACCCTGCTCCAGGAACAGGTCGTGCAGCGAATCCTCTTCCTCTTCGTTCTCGTAGAGGAAGAGCACATTGCGGCCGATGGCTTCCAGCGCGCTGTAGCCGAAGAGCTGCTCGGCGCCGCGGTTCCAGCTGGTGATGAAACCGGCCGGGTCCATGGTGATGACCGACTCGTGCATCTGGTTCAGGATCTGGGCCTGCTGCTCCAGCTTGGCTTCGATCTGGTCCAGCGAACGGGCGCGCTTGTCGGTCTCGGCACGGCGCTGCATCAGGCGCCCCAGGAAGGCCGCCAGCATCGCCAGGCGCGTACGCTCCAGTTCCGTGTAAGGACGGGTCAGGGCCGGGAAGACGAAGTAGCCGAACTGTGCATCCTCATGCTCAACCACCTGGCACAGCCCATCGGGTGTCACGGCGGGCAGGCTGACCACGAAGCGTCCGCCCGGACGCTTGAGCAAGCCGGATGCAATCCCTCCGAGCGCGGCGTGCAAGGCCATGCCCTGCAGGTTCTGCATGGCGTCCAGCAGTGCCGAACAGCATGCCAGATCGTCAGTGCCCACGGAGGAGATCATCGTAATCACGCCTCGGTGCTGACGCGTGTGGCCCAATTGAAGGCCTGGATGAGACAACGGCAATACACCTCGGCATCGAGGCCGGCGGCATCCAGGTCGACGTGGCGCAGGGGAATGCGGCCGTCTTCGGAGCGCTCCACCACATCGAGCAGCTTGCCCAGCCGGCCGGTGCGGTATACCAGCGCATTGACGATGTCCACCGGCAGCTTGAGCGGCTCGATGATGTCGTTCAAGGGCATGCCCAAGAGGATGTCCAGCAGGGAAAACATGCCGGTGATGAAGGCACGATCCAGCTCTTCCTGGGTGCACTCCACCTTCTGCGCCATCGCTTCCATCATGGCGGCGCGGGCAGCCGCGCGCGGCAGCAGCGGATTGGCCGACTCGTCGCCGGGGAAGCGGGCATACAGCAGCAGTTGCAGCCAGCGCTGCAGTTGGCGGCGGCCCAGCAGGTTGATGGCCTGGGTGAAATTGGTGATGTGCGCCGAGAAACCGAAGGCCGCCGAGCTGACCAGTTTGAAGAGCTGGTATGACAAGGCCGGATCTTGCTTGAGCAGCGATTCCAGTTCGTTGGCATCGGCGTCGCGCGCCACCAGTTCCAGCAGCTTCAGCAGGCGGGCACGGGAAATCGAATTCTTTTGAGACAGGCGGCTGTCGGGATGCAGCGCATAGTCACCCGAGAACCAACGGAAACCTTCAGCCCGGCAGGCGTCAAACTGAATGGCATCACCGACGTTCTCGGCCAGGTGCGGGCCCCGCAGGCGATGCAGCCATTGTCCGGTTTCAGGCAGGTGGCCCACGCCGGCATCCAGCGCCATCGATTCGACAAAGGGAAACACGCTCGCGCCCTGCGCCGGCAAACCGTCGGCGATGATGGCAAAGCCCCGGCTGTAGAGCCAGTCCAGCGCATCGATCTTGCCGGGGTCCACGCAATGTTCGACCGGAACCCGCAATGCGAGCTGGCCTTGCGGGATCTCATGCCGGAATTCAGGCGCGAAGATCGCCGGGTCGCGCACCGGAATGATGCAGCTCAGACCACCCAGCGCGTCGTGCAGGTCAAACTCGTTGAACAAGCGAGACAACAAGGCATTGTCATCTTCGACCGCCGGTGAAATATGCAGCGACAGCGCGGTCCAGACGTGGTGGACGTCCGCGACGGGCTGCAAAAACACGAGTGGGAATGGAACGCTTTTATCCTGAACAGCCATATTTTTATCGTGGCGCGCCGCATTGATTTGCTGAGACGCTCTGCAATGTTAAAAAAATATTAACAAGTTTCCCAGCAGAATACTTAATTAAAATTAAATTTTTTCTAAATATACCCGATAAAAGGCGGCTTGCAACACGGCTTTACTCTGACAAGAAAATTTCCTGCAAATCATTGAGGAAACGGCGGCCAAGATCGGTCGGCCGGATCAAAGCGTGATCGCGATACAACATGCCTTTTTGCTCTGCCAGATTCAGTGATTTTTCGATCTGGTTCAGGCTCATGCCGGTGCGTTCAGCAAAGAGATTCGGTGAGAATCCCTCCGTCAGGCGCAGGGCATTGAGCATGAATTCAAAGCCCAGGGCATCGCGGCCGATTTCGGCTTCTTCCTGCACCGGCGTCCCGGCCTTGGCGTGCTCCAGATAGGACTGCGGATGCTTGTAACGCATCTGGCGCACGATGCGGTGCGGGAACGAAAGTTTGGAATGCGCCCCGGCACCGATGCCAAGGTAGTCGCCGAATTGCCAGTAATTGAGGTTGTGGCGGGCGCGCCGCTTGGGCTGGGCGTAGGCCGAGACCTCGTAGTTGACGTAACCGGCGGCGGTGGTCAGTTCGGCGATCATGTCCTGCATGTCGGCGCTGGCATCGTCATCGGGCACCGGCGGCGGGTACTTGGCGAAGAGCGTATTGGGCTCCAGCGTCAGGTGATACAGCGACAGGTGCGGCGGCGCGAAGGCGATGGCCGTTTCGATGTCGGACCGCGCCTCTGCCAGGGTCTGCTGCGGCAGCGCATACATCAGGTCAAGGTTGAAATTGTCGAAGTTGGCCTGGGCGATCTCCACTGCCTTGCGCGCCTGGTCGCCATCATGGATGCGGCCCAGGGCATGCAGGTGCTGGCCGTTGAAGCTCTGAATGCCGATGGACAGGCGGCTGATGCCGCTGTCCCGATAGGACCGGAACTTGTCGGCTTCGAAAGTGCCGGGATTGGCTTCCATGGTGATCTCGATGTCGCCATCGAAGGGCAGCAAGGTGCGCAGGTCCGACAGCAGGCGGTCCAGCCCGGCCGCCGAGAGCAAGCTGGGGGTGCCACCGCCGATGAAGATCGTATGGATCTTGCGGCCCCAGACCAGCGGCAGCGACTGCTCCAGGTCGCTGCGCAGCGCATCCAGATAGGCCTCTTCCGGGAAACTGCCCTTGACCTCATGGGAGTTGAAGTCGCAATACGGGCACTTGCGCACGCACCACGGGAAATGCACGTACAGCGACAGCGGCGGCAAGGCCGTCAATTGCAGGCTGCCGGGCTTCAGGAAGGCCAGCGCGGCCTGGGCCGGACCACTGCCCGCCTGGCCGGCTGGGAGGTCGGCCGGGATCGGCTTGATGGGGATCATGCCAGCTTCTCGACCAGGGCACGCAAGGCCTGGCCACGGTGCGAGACGGCGTTCTTCTCGGCCGCCGTCAGTTCGGCGGCGGTCTTGCCCAGGGAGGGCAGCAGGAAATACGGGTCGTAGCCGAAGCCGCCCTGCCCGCGCGGCTGGTCGATGATCTCGCCCTTCCAGACACCATCGGCGATCACCGGCTGCGGGTCGTCCGCATGGCGCACGTAGACCAGCACGCAGTAGTAATAGGCGGACTTGTCGGCATGGGCAGCCAGATCGGCGATGAGCTTGGCGTTGTTGTTGGCATCCGACTTGGGCTCGCCGGCGTAGCGCGCGGAAAACACGCCGGGCGCGCCGCCCAGGGCATTGACGCAGACCCCGGAATCATCGGCCAGCGCCGGCAGGCCGGTCAGGCGGGCGGCGTGGCGGGCCTTGGTCAGGGCATTCTCGACGAAGGTGCCGAAGGGTTCCTCGGCTTCGGGCACGTCGAATTCGCCTTGCGGGCGCACGTCCAGTCCGATGTCTCCCAGGAGACTGGCGAATTCCTTCAGTTTGCCGGCGTTGTTGGACGCCATCACGATCTTTTGCTTGGGTTGCATGTCTGGTCCTGATCTTGACGAGGCGCGCGGGATGGGCATGACAGCCCCTGCGCCCCAATGAAAAACGCCATGTCGGTGGAGCACATGGCGTTTTTGTTCATATCGCTTCTTGGCGGCATTGTACGGCGATTTGCGCCGCGACGTGGCCGGGAATTAAAGGCCCAGGGCCTGCTTCTGCAGGCCGTTGAGCGTGGCGATGCCTTGCTGGGCCAGGTCCAGCAGGCTGTTGAGCGTGGCGCGGTCGAAGGCGGCGCCTTCGGCGGTGCCCTGCACTTCGACGAAATGGCCGCCATCGGTCATGACCACGTTCATGTCGGTATCGCAATCCGAGTCTTCGAGGTAATCCAGGTCCAACACCGGCACGCCCTGGTAAACGCCCACCGAGATCGCGGCCACGAACTGCTTGACCGGAATGGTCTCGATCAGGCCACGGGACTTCAGTACGTTGAAGGCGTCGTAGGCGGCCACCATGGCGCCGGTAATGGCGGCGGTGCGGGTGCCGCCGTCGGCCTGCAGGACATCGCAGTCCAGTTGCAGGGTACGTTCGCCGAAGGCTTCCAGGTCGAAGGCGGCGCGCAGTGCGCGGCCGATCAGGCGCTGGATTTCCTGGGTGCGGCCGGATTGCTTGCCCTTGGCGGCTTCGCGGTCCATGCGCGTGTGCGTGGAGCGCGGCAGCATGCCGTATTCGGCGGTCAGCCAGCCCTGGCCTTTACCCTTGAGGAAGCCGGGCACCTTTTCCTCGATGGAGGCGGTGCAGAGCACGCGGGTGTCACCGAACTCGACCAGCACCGAGCCTTCGGCGTGCTTGGTGTACTGGCGGGTCAGGCGCACGTCGCGCAATTGCGAAACGCTGCGGCCGCTGGGGCGATGGGAAGCTGTCATGGTGATCCTTGTCTTGGTCTGGGCGAAGCTGGACGGATGGCGGGTGGCCAATCGGCACCCAAAACCGCCCGTTTGATGTTTTTGATAGCGCGGCGCCGCGAAACTTCATTAAAATGCGGGCTCCGACCGGGTGGCACCCGGGCAGGCCGCACAAGGCGGTGCCGGAACGTTCAAGTCCGGCATTGTAAAGGAACACGATGCCCGCCGTCGCGGCATCGGCCATTTGCCTCGCCTGGCCAACCTGCCCACCCCGCCCGCAACCCTTTTTCGCCGGCGCGCCCTGCTGCGCCGCCCGCCCGCTTTATGGAGTCCCGACCTTGACCATCTACAGCATGACCGGCTACGCCGTCACCACCCGTGAAACCACTGCCGGCACGGTCACCCTGGAAATGAAGAGCGTCAATTCGCGCTTCCTCGACCTGCAGTTCCGCATCAACGATGACCTGCGTGCAGTCGAACCGATGCTGCGCGAAGCCATCATGGGCCGCCTGGTGCGCGGCAAGGTGGAATGCCGCCTGTCCTTCGGCCGCAAGGTCGCCAGCGGCAACAGCCAGGCCCTGAACCATACCCTGGTAGGCCAGCTGGCCAGCCTGCAAGACCAGCTGCGCGCGCAATTCCCCGACGCCGCCCCGCTGTCGATCAATGAACTGCTGCGCTGGCCCGGCGTGATGGAAGAGGCCGAGATCAGCCAGGACACCCTGCAGGCCGACATCCTGGCCACCCTGCAGCAGACCCTTGACGCCTTCGTCGAATCGCGCGCCCGTGAAGGCGCGGCCCTGCAGGCCGTGATCCTGGCCCGGGTGGATGCGATGGAAGCCATCGTGGCCCGCATCACCCCGCTGGTGCCGCAACTGGTCGAGCAATTCCAGCAGAAGGCGACCGAACGCATGACCGAAGCCCTGGGCCTGGCCCTGCAGACACAGAATGGCGCTGCGCCCGTGGCCACCCGCGAGGAATCGCTGGAGCGCATCCGCCAGGAAGTGACCCTCTATGGCATCCGCATCGACATCGCCGAAGAGCTGGCGCGCCTGTCGGCCCACCTGGGCGAAACCCGCCACATCCTCAAAAAGGGCGGCCAGGTCGGCAAGCGCCTCGATTTCATGATGCAGGAACTGAACCGCGAAGCCAACACCGTGGGCTCCAAGGCCGCCGTCAAGGAACTGGCCGATGCCTCCATGGAGCTGAAGCTGCTGATCGACCAGATGCGCGAGCAGGTGCAGAATCTGGAATGACGCCAGCCGCACGGCCCCATTCCGACCGATATTGATCGGTTAAATGGTTAAATAGCTAAATAGTAATAAGACATTTTTCAGCGAGGACCCCATGCCCGTCCAAAAACCCACTTCCGGTAGCCTCTTCATGGTGGTCGCCCCGTCCGGCGCCGGCAAATCGACCCTGGTCAACGCCCTGCTCAAGCAGGAGCCGGCCATCAAGCTCTCCATCTCCTACACCACCCGCGCACCGCGTCCGGGCGAAGAACATGGCCGTGAATATTATTTCACTGACGTGGAAGATTTCCTGAAGCGCCAGGCCGAAGGCGAATTCCTTGAATGGGCCGAAGTGCATGGCAACTACTACGGTACGTCGCGCCTGATGATTGCCGACCAGATCGCCAATGGCACCGACGTGCTGCTGGAGATCGACTGGCAAGGCGCCCAGCAGGTAAAGAAACAATTTACCAATGCGATCGGGATCTTCATCCTGCCGCCCTCGATCGCCGCACTGGAAGAGCGCCTGAAGAAGCGCGGACAGGACGAGCCGCACGTCATCACACGCCGCATCCTGGCCGCTGGCGGCGAAATCGCTCACTCGCCGGAGTTCGAATATGTTATTATTAATCAAGAGTTTGCCGTCGCTTTGTCCGAACTGACGGCAATCGTCCAGGCCGCCCGCTGCCGCTTCCCGCAGCAAGCCGCCCGCAATGCCTACCTCTTCACCCAGCTGGGCATCCACGCGAGCTAAACTGCACAAGCCAGACCAGCAACCCGGCGCCGGACCCATCAATCCACAAGCAAGACCGTCATTCAGGAGTATCACATGGCCCGCATTACCATCGAAGATTGCCTCAAGCAGATCCCCAACCGCTTCCAGTTGACCCTGTCGGCCACCTACCGTGCCCGCCAGCTGCTGCAAGGCCACACCCCGAAGGTGGAAGCCAAGGACAAGCCGACCGTGACCGCCCTGCGCGAAATCGCCGCTGGCAAAGTCGGTATCGAGATGCTCAAGAAGGTTCCGGCCTGATCCTGGTCCGTCCATGAAGCTGATAACGGACAAGTATGAGCCTCACCACTACCGACTCCACCTTATCAGCCGCTGCTAGCTCCAAACGTGCCGCCGGTTCCGGCCGCACCGCAACTCCCCTCGAAGTCGCCCCTGCCGCCCACAGCGGCGTGGCGACTTTCGCGCATCTGATCCCCAAGCTCGAAGAGTACCTGACCCCTTCCGAACTGAAGAAGGTCAAGGAAGCCTATCGCTTCGCCGACGAGATGCACCTGGGCCAGATGCGCAAGTCCGGCGAGCCCTACATCTCGCATCCGCTGGCAGTGGCCGAGATCTGCGCCGAATGGAAGCTCGACGCCCAGGCCATGATGGCGGCCTTCCTGCATGACGTCATGGAAGACCAGGGCGTCAAGAAGGAAGAGCTGATCGAGCGCTTCGGCGCCTCCGTGGCCTCGCTGGTGGATGGCCTGTCCAAACTGGACAAGATCGAATTCCAGAGCCAGGTCGAGGCGCAGGCGGAAAACTTCCGCAAGATGCTCCTGGCCATGGCCCGCGATGTGCGGGTGATCCTGGTCAAGCTGGCCGACCGCCTGCACAACATGCGCACGCTGGGCTCCATGCCGCCCGAGAAGAAACGCCGCATCTCGCGCGAGACCATGGAAGTCTACGTGCCCATCGCGCACCGCCTGGGCCTCAACAACATCTACCGCGAGCTGCAGGAGCTGTCCTTCGCGCACCTGCATCCGCTGCGCCACCGTACCCTGCTCAAGGCCGTCAAGGCCGCGCGCGGCAACCGCCGCGAAGTGGTGACCAAGATCATGGAATCGGTCACCAGCACCCTGATCGCCGCCGGTATCCCGGCCCAGGTCGATGGCCGCGAAAAGACCCTCTACGGCATCTACCGCAAGATGCGCAACAAGCACCTGAGCTTCTCGCAGGTGCTCGATGTGTACGGCTTCCGCGTGGTCGTGGACAGCTTCGCCAATTGCTACGTGGCGCTGGGCACCCTGCACTCGCTGTTCAAGCCGATGCCGGGCAAGTTCAAGGATTACATCGCCATTCCCAAGCTGAATGGCTACCAGTCGCTGCACACCACCCTGATCGGCCCCTACGGCACGCCGGTGGAGTTCCAGATCCGCACCACCGACATGCACCGCGTGGCCGAGTCCGGCGTGGCCGCGCACTGGCTCTACAAGGACGACGAAGGCAGCCTCACCGACCTGCAGCAGCGCACCCATGCCTGGCTGCAGTCGCTGCTGGACATCCAGAAGCAGACCGGCGATTCGGCCGAGTTCCTGGAGCACGTCAAGGTCGACCTGTTCCCCGATTCGGTCTACGTCTTCACGCCCAAATCGAAGATCATCGCCCTGCCCCGTGGCGCCACCGCGCTCGATTTCGCCTACAGCATCCACACCGACATCGGCGACCAGACCACCTCGGCCATCATCAACCACGAACCGGCTGCGCTGCGCTCGGAGCTGCACAACGGTGACATCGTCGAGATCATCACCTCGCCGACCTCGCGCCCCAGCCCCAACTGGCTGGGCTATGTACGCACCGGCAAGGCCCGTTCGGCCATCCGGCACCGCCTGCGCACGGCCAACAAGGTCGAGTCGCAAGCCGTCGGACGCCGCTTGTTGGGCAACGCTCTTCATACGCTGGGCATCGAACCTGAACTTCCTTCCCATATCGTCGAGCGCCTGCTCAACGAATCCAGCGCCAAGACCATGGACGACCTGTATGCCGAGATCGGCATCGGTACCCGCATGGCGCCGCTGGTGGCACGCCACATCATGACCATGATGGATACCGGCGCAAGCGTGCCGCAGCTGGATCCGGAAGGCCACATGCTGCCCAACAAGCCGGACCCGGTGGTCATCACCGGCAGCGAAGGGGCGTCGGCGCAATTGTCGTCCTGCTGCATGCCGATCCCGGGCGACCGCCTGACCGGCTATCTCAAGCCGGACCAGACCCTGATCGTGCATACCCAGGAATGCGAAACCGCCAAGCGCCTGCACGAGAAGGAACCGGACCGCTGGATCGACCTGGTCTGGGGCCACGACCTCAATCGCCGCTTCGATTGCCGCATCACCATCCTGATTCACAACGAGCGCGGCACGCTGGCGCGCATCGCGGCCGAGATCGGCGAGTCCGATGCCAACATCGTCTCGGTGGCCATGGATGACGAAGGCGGCAATGCGTCCATGAAGTATCTGCGCTTCACCATCCAGGTCGAGGATCGCGTGCACCTGGCGCGCCTGATGCGCGGCATCCGCAAGATCGACAGCGTCGCACGTATCCTGCGCGAACGCGGCTGATCCTGCCCTGCTCCCTCTGCAAACGCCCGCTGTTGCGGGCGTTTGTCTTTTCCGTGAGCCCTCTTGCGGGCAGGCCATGGCCGGGAGTCTGACAAGGCAAGTCTCGCTTCTCTGATAGGCAGTCGGCGAAGAGGCGAGGAAACTCGACCTTGGGCCTCATCCGCCCGCAGAAGAAATTCATATAAATAATATAAATCGCCATGCCAAAAAAACTGCTCACGAGGACGCCTCGGCCCTCTGCACGCCAGGACATCCTGAAAACCGCCCAGAACCTCAAAATGGCCCGCTCCGCCCACGCTTACGTGCGCGGCAGCACCCTGCGCTTCTACAACTGGCTCAACGAGACCCGGGCCAGCAGCCTGCCCGAAGGCCCGGCCATCTGGATCTGCGGCGACTGCCACATCGGCAACCTGGGTCCGGTGGCCAATGCCGAGGGCAAGATCGACATCCAGATTCGTGACTTTGACCAGACCGTCATCGGCAACCCATCGCACGACCTGATCCGCCTGGCACTGTCGCTGGCCATGGCCGCGCGCAGTTCGGACCTGCCAGGCGTGATCACGGCCAAGATGATGGAAGTGCTGGTGGAGGGATATGAATCTGCCTTCCGGCCCGGCGACGACCTGCGCCTGGGCAAGAAACCGCAGTCCGTACGCGTAGCCCTGAAGACCGCCCATCGCCGCACCTGGAAGGAACTGGCGCATGAACGCATGCAAGGCAAGACCGTGCATATCCCGCTGGGCAAACGCTTCTGGCCGGCCTCGCGGCAGGAAAGAAAAGAGATCACCGCGCTGGTGGAATCGGCGCCGGCGCGCGCGCTGCTGACCGCCTTGCGGCATCGCGAGGACGATGCCGCCATCAAGATGCTCGATACCGCCTACTGGATGAAGGGATGCAGCTCCCTGGGCCTGCTGCGCTTTGCCGTGCTGCTGGATGTGAACCAACAGGCCAGCGAAAGCAGCGACTTGTGTCTCTTCGATATCAAGGAAGCCGTCACCGCCGCTGCACCCCGCTACCGCGATGCCGGCATGCCGCGCGACAATGCCGAGCGGGTTGTCACGGGGGCCCGCCACCTGGCGCCGCACCTGGGTTCACGCATGCTGGCCACACGCTTGCTGGAGCGTCCCGTCTTCGTCCGCGAACTGCTGCCGCAGGACCTGAAACTGGAAATCGATCACGTCAGCCAGGAAGAAGCCCTGCGGGCGGCCCGCTACCTGGCCCGCGTAGTAGGCCAGGCGCATGCCCGCCAGATGGACGAAGCGACTTGCCGCGCGTGGCATACGGAGCTGGCACGGCAACGCTCGAAGACGCTGGAAGTGCCGTCCTGGTTATGGCGCAGCGTGGTCGACCTGGTGGCCAACCATGAGCGCGCCTATCTGGAACATTGCCGCCGCTACGCCCTGGGCGAGCAGGCCGTGGAATTCTGAGCTGCGCTCAGGCCGCTCTCGGCGTCAGGGAAAGCGCAGCAGTCTCGCGTTCCAGTTGCTCCTGGCAGGCCTGCGCGCCCTTGTCGGCAATGCCGCGCTCCAGTTTGTCGGCGAAGAATTCGATGAGCGCACTGACCGCACTGGGCAATTGGCGCCGGTGCACGTAGACGGCATAGAAGCCCATGGTGTCGCGCTGGTAGTCCGGCAGGATATTGACCAGGCTGCCATTGCGCAGGTCTTCGGAGGCCAGCATGGTCGGCAGCAGCGCAATGCCCAATCCTGCCCGCGCCGCACGCAGCTGCCCTTGTGCGGTGTTGATGCACAGGCGCGGCACCACCCGCACGCTCTCCGGACCGTGCGGCCCTTCCAGCTTCCACACCGTATGCTGGGGCGCCTGCGAAGTGGCCAGGCAGGCATGGCCCACCAGGTCGGCCAGCGCCTGGGGCGTGCCTTCCCGCTCCAGGTAGCGCGGACTGGCGATGAGGGCCATATGGCTTTGCACCAGCTTCCTCGCCACCAGGCTGGAGTCGGGCAGCACCCCGCCACGGAAAGCCAGGTCGATGCCCTCGGCGATCAAGTCTGCGCGTCCGTCATTGAGCACGAACTCCAGCTGCACCTTGGGATAGAGATGCATGAACTCATGCATCCACTCGATGGAAAAATTGTCGAAAAAGTCCACCGGCGCGGCTACGCGCAGGCTGCCGGAGGGCTCGCCCTGGCTTTCGGTGAGGCTGGCGCTGGCGTGCTCGATGTCTTCCAGGCCCGGAGCGCAGCGCTCGAAGAACTCCCGCCCTGCTGCCGTCATGTTGAGCTGGCGCGTGGAGCGTTGCAGCAGCCGCACCCCCATGGCCGCCTCCAGCGCCTGCAGGCGGCGGCTGATGGTATTGGGCGGCATGGACAGCTTGCGCCCGGCAGCGGCGAAACTGCCGGCCCGCACTACGTGGACGAAGAGCCAGATGTCGTTGAGGTCTAGCATGGCGATAATCGATTCCCACCAAAAATGGATCAGTGAAATGCGATTCTCGCATCTATTGGAAGAAATGAAAACTGGGTATCGTTGACCCCAATGCAAAGGCGTTCACCGAAGGCCTTGCCCACCGAACAACGAAAGGACACACCATGAGCACTCTCCTGCACATCGATTCCAGCGCCCGCAGCGGCGGTTCCATCTCCCGTGAGCTGACCGCTTCCTTCGCCCAGCAATGGCAAGCCAAGAACCCCGGCGGCAAAGTCATCCACCGTGACCTGGCGGCCAATGCCCTGCCGCACCTGAGCGAATCGCTGCTGGGTGCCTATTTCACCCCGGCCGATGCCCGCAGCGCCGAGCAAGCCGAAGTCATCAAGCAATCCGACGCCTTGGTGGACGAACTGCTGGCCGCCGACACCATCGTCATCGGCGTGCCGATGTACAACTTCGCCCCGCCGTCGACCCTGAAGGCCTGGATCGATCACGTCTTCCGCGCCGGCCGTACCTTCAAGTACACCGAGACCGGCCCGGTTGGCCTGGTCACCGGCAAGAAGGCCATCATCATCCTCTCGCGCGGCGGCAAGTATTCCGAAGGCCCGATGGAAGCGCTGGACTTCCAGGGCAAGTACCTCAAGAGCGCGCTGGGCTTCATCGGCATCACCGATGTGGAACTGGTGGTCGCAGAAGGCGTGTCCATGGGCGAAGAAGCCGCCAAGGCCGCCGTGGCCGATGCGCAAGCCAAGATCAACGCTGCGGTCTGATCCTCGCCTGAACATCTCCCTGCAACGGGGCGCATCGCCAAGGCGGTGCGCCCCGTTCGCTTTGGAACATCGTCAATGGTTGCCAAGGTCCTTGTGCATGCGGCGCAAGCCCAGCCAGACGCAGGCCGCCACCACCGGCACGACCAGCCCGGTGGCCAGGTCCGGATTGATCGGCAGGCCGGCCGCCTTGGCCGCCTTGCCGGCATAACCCAGCAAACCGATGACGTAGTACGAGATCGCCGCCACCGACAAGCCCTCCACCGCCTGCTGCAGCTTCAGCTGCTGGGCGGCTCGGGTATTCATGGATTCCAGGATCTGGCGGTTCTGGCGCTCCTGCACGATCCCGATGCGGGTACGCAACAGGTCGTTGGTATGGGCGATGCGCTCGGCCAGCGCTTCCTGGCGGCGGGCGATGGCCTGGCAGGTATTCATGGCGGGCGCCAGGCGGCGTTCCATGAACTCGCCGATGGTCGGTACTCCCTCGATGCGCTGCTCGCGCAATTCCTCGATACGCGCCTGCACCAGGCGGAAATAGGCTTGCGAGGCCGAGAAGCGATAGCTGTTCTCCAACGACAGCTTCTCGATGCGCGCCGCCAGCCCGGTGATCTTGCGCAGGATGCGTTCATCCTCGGCCATCTCCTCCGGGGTGCCGCTGGTGGATTGCTCGGACTGCACCATGGCGGCGGTCAGCGCAGCGAGGTCGCCTTCGATCTCGTTGAGCAAGGGGCCGGACTGCTGCGCGTGCGGCAAACCCAGCAGCGCCATCATGCGATAGGTCTCGATTTCAAGAATGCGCTGCGCCAGGCGTCCGCCCTGCAATTCGCGCAGTCCGATATCGCGCACCACGAAGCGCGAGAAACCATCGGACTGGATCTGGAAATCGGTCCAGATCTCGCCCCCTTGCAAGACCTTGCTGGAACTCATCAGCTTGCCTTCGAAGATGCGCTGCATCTGGCGCGCCGTCGCAGCCGTATCGTCGGCCCCCGGCTCGACCACCACATGCGCGGCCACCATGAGCTTGCCCTTCAGTCCCAGCAGCCACTGCTGCGGGATATGCGCCAGCGGCGCACGGGCAAAGGCCTGGTCCGTACCAAGTTCTTCCTCATGCGCCTGGGCGAAGGTGTAGGTGGCGAACTCGGTATGACATTCCCACTTCAGGCGGAAGCGGCCGAAGTCATGATAGAAGTGCTTGGCCTCGCCGCCCGGCGCGACGACGCCGAAGTGCGCGCACAGTTCGTCCAGCAGGGCATGCTGGGCGCTGGCGTGACGGCCGCTGTTGCCGTCTTCGCGCACGTAGACGGCCAGGTGCGTCAGGGTTTCCGAGCGGGTGAGCTGCAAGAAGGGGCGCGAATGCACCTCGGCAGCCAGGACGACGCGCTGCGGATGATTCAGGCTGGCAAAAACGATGGACATGAAACGTTCTCGTGGAAGATTGAAATTCGGTATGCCGGGCGCCGCAAGTGGCGCACGCGGCGACAGCCTGCCCGCATGCAATTTGCACGCCGGGCCGCCGTCAACAAGGGAAAAGGACAAGCGCTACTGCGGCGCCGGATACGTCACTTCCAGGATGGTCAGCTGCTCTACCCCCGACGGTGTCTGCAGCACCACTTCATCGCCCTCGCGGGCTTTTGTGAGCGCCCGCGCCACCGGCGAGATCCAGCTGATCAGCCCCTTCAAGGGATCGAGTTCATCGATGCCCACGATGGTGACGGTATGCGCTTCGCCGCGCTGGTTTTCGTAAGTGACGGTGGCGCCGAAGAAGATCTGGTCGCTGCCGTGATGCACCGAAGGATCGACCACCTCGGCATTGTCCAGCCGCTTGGTGAGGAAGCGGATGCGGCGATCGATCTCGCGCAGGCGCTTCTTGCCGTAGAGGTAGTCGCCGTTTTCGGAACGGTCGCCGTTGGAGGCGGCCCAGGACACCACGCGCACCACTTCCGGACGCTCTTCATCGATCAGGTGCAGCAGCTCATCCTTGATGCGCTGATGCCCCTGCGGGGTCATGTAGTTCTTGCTGCCGGCGGGAATGGCCGGCAAGGCGATTTCATCATCGTCGTCGGCACCGTCGGATTCTTTTACAAAAGCCTTGTTCATGCTGGAGTGGGGTTGGTATGCAGGTTGACGCTTATTGTAGCCGCATGCGAGCGCCTGCAACGGTACAGTTGCGGCGATTAATGCGCGGGGCATTTGCCGGACTCGCCCTTTGGAGCGCACTCGGCGATAATCTCCACTCGCACCTGCGCATGCCGTCCATGCCAGGTCCTCCAACTCGCCTGCTTGCGCCCATGTCTTCCATCGCTCCCCGCTATCGCATCGGTCTCATCGCCAACCGCGCCCATCAAGACGCCTCGGATTCCGCCCTGGTCCAGCTGCTGACCGGATCGCGCCATCGCATCGAAAGCCTGCAACCCGAACTGATCGTGGTCGGCCGCACGCTGGACGCCATCGGCCAAATGAATCTTCTGCCCGGCTATGAGCACCTGGTGCGCTTTCCCTATGGCCGGCACGGTGGCCTCATGAAGCTGGTGTCGCGCACGGTCGATCCCGATCCCGCCCGCACGCTCGATGCGGTGATCTACCTGATCGATCCGGTCGACCCTTCTTCCACCTTCCCGGAAGCGGTGGCCCTGAAGCGCCAGTGCGTGATCCACGGCAAGCCCTTCCTCTCGACCCTGGCCGGTGCCCAGGAGTGGTTCGAGCTGGAAGCCCTGGCCAACGGGGCCGCGCCCGACAGTTTCCTGGACGACCGTTTCCATCTGAAGGACGAAGGCATCGCCCTGATCGCCCACGACGCCATGAAAACGCGCATGCTGGAGCTGGCCGAAAAGCATTTCGAGGTACTCGACCAGTTTGCCTTCCGCTGTGCCACCGGCACCACCGGCGGCCTGCTCAACCAGCTGGCGGTGAAGATGAAAGGCGAAGCTGGCCGCAACTGGGTCAAGCCCTTCCTCTCCGGCCCCTTGGGCGGGGATGCCCAGATCGCCGAACTGATCCTGGAACGCCAGTGCCGCCGCGTGCTGTTCCTGGAAGACCCGCACGTGGCACGCCAGCACGAGGCCGACATCCAGCTGCTGGAGCGCGCCGCCCGCACCGTCACCGGCTATGCCTCCTGCATGAGCGACGTGAAATGGGGCGACCGCTGGCTCTCGCTCATCAAGGCGCGCGCCGTCTGATTGCTGGATGACTGACCCGACCCTGCCGCCGCGCCGGCCGCCCCGCTGGCGCCGGCGCCTGCTCGCACCGCTGATCTACACCGCAGCCCTGCTGCTGATGCTGGAAGAATGGCTGTGGGACGCAACCCAGGCGGTCTTGGCGCGCATCCCTGAATGGCCCTGGCTGGTCCGGCTGCAACGCTGGGTGGAACGGCTTTCGCCCTACGCCGCCCTGCTGATCTTCCTGGCACCGACCCTGCTGCTTTTGCCGGTGAAGATCCTGGCGCTGATGTCCATCGCGCATGGCCACCCCAGCCTGGGCCTCATCATCGTGCTCACTGCCAAGGTGCTGGGTACGGCGCTGGTGGCGCGCATCTATGCGCTCACCCGCCGCAGCCTGCTGTCGCTGGACTGGTTCCAGCGCTATCACACCCGGCTGCTGGAGCTCAAAGCCAGGCTCACCGCACAGTTGCAGGCCACGGCGGGCTGGCAGCAGGTGCAGCGCCTGATCAAGGCGGTCAAGTCCGCCATCGGGGAATTCAAGGGCAAGCTGGCCGCCCGCATGGCAATGCGCCCGGGCGCGCCGTCCTCTCGCCTGTTGCGGCTGCTGCGCCGGCTGGTGGCCCGCATGCGGAGCAAGTAGATTCAGCCTGTCGCGCTTGAAAATGAAAAGGGCTGCAAACGCAGCCCTCCCGTCATGACAACACGTGCGCTCCCGGTGCAGCGGCGCATTCAGTCATCGTCATCATCGTCATCGATATAGCCCTCCGGCGGCGGCGACATCTGCATGCTGGCCTGCTGCCCGATATTGTTGTTGGCGATGCTGTTGCCCCATTCGAAGGCCTGCTTTTCGGCGGCGAAGAAATCATCGGCCGACAGTTGCAGTTCGTCCAGCAGGCGCTGCATCTCCGCCTGGTCCGGCGCGCGCAGTTCGGTGCACTCCACCAGGCGCAGCACGGTGCCATAGAAACCGGTGCGGCGCAGCAGCGCTTCGCGGATCTCGGTACTGACGGTGATCTGGCGCAGCACGGTTTCCATGCTCATGCCGAAAAGTGCATCCACCAGCGACATGATGCCGACCGTAAACGCCATCTCCGACATCTTGCGGCGCCCCGGACGGATCTTGGCCGTGATCAGTTCCAGCATCTTGCCGCGCGTGGCCGCCAGGATCATCAGCGGCGACATGGAATGGGCGCGGTCCTTGTCGGTATTGGCAAACAGCAGGATCTGCAGCCAGCGCTTGAGCTGGCGGCGGCCCAGCACGATCAGCGCCTGGCCCAGCGAGTCGATGAATTTCTGGAAACCATAGACGGGCGTGTTGACCAGCCGCAGCAGCGTGAGCGACAGGGCCACATCGCGCTTGATGTAGCGCACGATCTCGGCGTTGTCGACATTGCGCACCAGCAGCGTGAGCAGGTGCATGATGATCATCTTCGAGGCTTCCAGCTTCTTGCCCTGGAGGATCATCGGCTTGGCGAAGTAATAGCCCTGGAAATAATCGAAGCCGAACGTCATGCAGTCATTGAACACCTGCAGGCTCTCGACCTTCTCGGCCAGCAGTTCCTTCTGCGCCCGCTTGAAATGCACCGACAGCTTGAGCAGCTTGCTGGGATCGACTTCCATCACGTCGATCTTGATGATCTTCACCAGCGGCAGCAGCTCTTCGATCTCCTGCGACTCGGCCACCACGTCGTCCAGCGCAAAGACGTAGCCGGCGGCCACCAGTTCACGCACCCGCGTCACCAGTTCGGGCGTCACGCGCACGGTCTCCAGGATCTCCAGCACCACCTTGTCGGCCGGCAGGAAATAGATGAAGTCGCTCATCAGCACAGCCGCATCGACATTGATGAAGCCGTGCAGGTTGCCGATCACGTTGGACAAGCCCAGCTCGGATGCATGGGCGATCACGGCCGCCGTGGCCGTGACGTCATCCTTCACATTGGCCGGACCGAAGGCAGCACTGCGAAACAGCAGTTCATAGCCGATCAGGTCTTGGTCGCGGCTCAGGATGGGCTGGCGCGCCAGGAAGAAATCCAGGGCCTGGTGCGCAGGAAGGGGCGAAACGGTTGGATCGGCTGACTGGTCTGACATGGTTGGTTTTTCAGGGGCCCCTGGCGTTGCGATCAATCTTGACGTGAAGCAATCCGCTTATTGTATGCCGATTTGGCATGGTTTCAGCGACATCCAGACTACTCAAAGCGAAAAAACTCACAGATATTCACAAATCTGCTGTTTATTGCGTCAGTTTTCGCCGGACTCCAGCACATACTCGGCAGTGTCATCCACCCCCAGCGCCTCGATCAGCCAGGGCATCACTTCCTTCAACTGGGCTTCCAGCGTCCACGGCGGGTTGAGGATGAACATGCCGCTGTTGTGCAGGCCAAATCCATCCGGTGCCGGGCCATGGATGGCCAGCGTGACATTGAGCCAGCTCTTGGCGCCCAGGCGCTTCAAGCGCTCGGGCAACTGGCGCGACTCGTTGCGCTGCAGGACCGGATACCACACCGCATAGGTGCCGGTCGGGAAGCGCGTGAGCGCATCGGCCAGCACCTGGGCCACATGGCTGTAGTCGCGTTTGTCTTCATAGGGCGGATCGATGAGCACCAGGCCGCGACGTGACGGCGGCGGCAGCAAGGCCTTGAGGCCCTGGAAACCATCGCCGCGGTACACCATCACCCGTTTGCCGCGCGCGGCCGGGCGCTGGCCCTGGGCGGCGGCGTGGGCTTCGAGCTTGCGGAAGTTGTCTTCCAGCACCTTCACTTCGCTGGGGTGCATTTCGAACAGGCGCAGCCGATCCTGCTCGCGCATGGTCTTCTCGGCGCAGTAGGGCGAACCGGGGTAATAACGCATCTTGCCGCTGGGATTGAGCGACCTGACCAGATCGACATATTCCTTCACCATCGCCGGCAGGTCCTTGCGGTCCCACAGTTTGGCGATGCCGGTTTCATATTCGGCGTTCTTGCTGGCGTAATCTCCATCCAGCGCATAGACGCCTGCGCCGGCATGGGTGTCGATGACCATGTAGGCAGGGTCTTTCTGCCCGAGATAGCGCATCAACTGGATGATCACCATGTGCTTCAGGACATCGGCGTGGTTGCCGGCGTGGAAAGCGTGGCGATAACTCAGCATGGAAAATTCACTTCTAGGATGGGGGGTTGAAATCGGGTGGCAGCGCCGCTTGCTTGCGCCTTGCGCCACGACCACCGTTGAGGTGGAATGTTTCGCATTTTATCAAGGATAAGTGAGCAGTTGTCGGACACCTCCGCCATTGTTACAAACAACGGCGGTGCCAGCAGCTGCAACGCAGGAGTCAGCAGGCTCTCCCCTGCCCTCAGTTGCCGGCGCGATCCAGGCGGAAATAGGCGTCCAGCAGCGAGGTCTTGAAGACCACCCCCAAAAGGCGCGGGTCTTCAGCGCTGGCGATGACGGGCAAACGCTCCCCCTGGTGATCCAGGAACAGCTGCAGTGCCTCGCCCAACGACATGTCCGGCGTGACTTCATGCAGGAAATGCGGGCGCAGGAAGTCCCGTGCGACCCGGCCTGCCGGTTCCTTCTTGTCCAGCAGCCAGGAAGTGATGTCCTGCAAGGCCACCACGCCCTGGTAGCGCTCATGGGCATCGACGATGTAGACGTACTTGACCGGGTATTTCAGGAACAGCGCGCTGACCTCCTCCAGGCTGGCCGTCTCGGCCAGCACCGTTTCGGCCGGGCGGATCAGTTCGCTCATGTGGGTACCGCGCAGGCGCAGCCGTTCTTCGTTGTCGCGGTGGCGTTTGAGGGTGATCTCGTACATCGAGCGCCCGTCCGTGCTGCGCGCCACCACATAGGCCACCACGCAGGAGAGCATCAGCGGCAGCACCACCTGGTAGCTCAGGGTCATTTCGAAGATCATCAGGATCGCCATCAGCGGCGCATAGGAGGCGGCCGCCAGGAAGGCACCCATGCCCACCATGGCATAGGCGAAGGGCTGCGACATGTGGAAAGGCAGCAAGGCCTGCGCCGCATCCCCGAACAGGTAGCCCACCGCCGCCCCCACGAAGAGCGTCGGCGTGAAAATACCGCCGACCGCGCCCGAACCGACCGTGATGGCCGTGGCCAGTACCTTGACGACCAGCACCATCAACACCGCCTGCCACAGCCAGGTGGTATGCAGCAACGAATTGACCAGGCTGTAGCCATTGCCCCAGACCTCCGGCACTTCGATGGAAATCAGCCCGACCAGCAGCCCGCCCACACCCAGCCGCACCGGCAGCGGCAACTTCAGCTTGCCGAAGCCCTGCTTGCCCAGTTCCAGCACCCGCAGGAATCGTGGCGCCAGGATCCCGGCCAGCACGCCCAGCACCACGAACAGCAGCACTTCCCAGCCGCCGATCTCGGGGAAATACGGCATCTCGTAGGCGGCGCGATAACCGGGCAGCTCGCGCATGGTGATGTTGGCCACCACCGAGGCCACCACCACCGGGCCGAAACTTTCCATCACCAGCGAGCCGAGCACAATCTCCGTAATGAAGAAAGCGCCCGCAATCGGCGCGTTGTAGGCCGAGGTAATGCCTGCTGCAGCCCCGCAGGCCACCAGCAGCCGCAGGCGGGATGAAGGAAAGTGCGAAAACTTGCCCACCAGCGAGGCGCACAGTGCCGAGAGCTGCACCATCGGCCCCTCACGGCCGATGGAACCGCCGGAGGCAATCGAGGCCAGCGAGGAAATGCTGCGCAACAGCGTATTGCGCACCGGAATGGCGCCATCGCCGATGGCCACCGCTTCCATGTAGTCGCCGCCATTGCCGGCCGGGGTGCGCTTGGCCCACACCAGGAACAAGCCGGCGATCACACCGCCGCAGGTGGGCAGCAGCACCCGCACCGGCCAGGACAGCCCCTTGGCAATATCGACGAAGCTGCCATCATGCCCGGTCAGCCAGATCTGCAGCAGGGCGATGCATTCACGGAAGGCGATGGTGGCCAGCGCACCGACAAAGCCGGCCAGCGCGCCCCACAGCAGCATGGAATGGTTTTCGGAAACGCGGCAGGCATTGAGTACCCGCAGCCGGTACTTGATCCACAGCTCATGCATGGTCGTCGTCGCCCTCCGGATGGGCGGTGCTCATCAAGCCCTGCAGATGCCTGAGGTCGGCGGCGATGCTGGCCGCCGCCTTCTTCTGCATGCGGCGATAGCGCGCCAGCACTTCCTGGCCCAGCTCAGTGACTGCCGCCCCGCCCCCGCGTGCGCCACCCGTGGCAGTCGCCACCAGCGGGCTGGTGAAGCAGCGGTTCATTTCCTCCACCAGCAGCCAGGCGCGGCGATAGGACATCTCCATCTCGCGCGCCGCCCCGGAAATCGATCCGGTCTGTGCAATCGCCTGCAGCAGGTCGGCCTTCCCCGGGCCGAAGGCGATGGTCTCGCCTTGCATCACGCGCACTCGTAGGGTCTTGGAATCATTCATGCGCGTGATTGTACTAGCGGGCAGTCCACTGCGGCCAGGCGGCTGCACGCATTTGACGTTCGTTATATCCTTGCGTATATTTCGGCGGCCTGCCCGGCTTACCTTTTTTGCCCATTTCTTCATTTATTGCGACCAAGGACTGCACGATGCTAAAGACCTCCCGCCTCAAAGCCGCCCTGGGTGCCGCTGGCGCCGCTGCGCTGCTGTTGGCCAGTTCTGCCGCACAGGCCACCGACCTGGTAGTATCGGCTGCGGCCAGCCTCACCAATGCCTTCAAGGAACTGGCACAAAGTTTCGAACAGCAGCATCCGGGAGTGAAGGTCATTACCAACTTTGGTGCCTCTGACATCCTCATGCAGCAGATCGTGCGCGGTGCCCCGGCCGACGTCTTCGCCTCGGCTGACCAGACCGCCATGGACAAGGCCGCCGCCGCAAAAGCCGTGGATCCGGCCACCCGCAAGAATTTCGCCGCCAACCAGATCGTGGTCATCGTGCTGCATGACGCCAAAGCGCAACCGGCGACGCTGGCGGACCTTGCCGGCAATGGCTACCAGCGCATCGCCCTGGGCAATCCGGCCTCCGTCCCCTTCGGCCGCTACACCAAGGCCGCACTGGAGCAGGCCGGACTGTGGACGCAAGTGCAAGCCAAGGGCGTGATGGCAGAGAACGTACGCACCAGCCTGGATTACGTGGCGCGGGGCGAAGTCGACGCCGGCTTCGTCTTTGCCACCGATGCGGCGGTCATGCCGGAGAAGGTCAAGGTGGCCCTGCGCATCCCCTCCACCACCCCGGCCACCTATCCCATCGCGGTGACCGCCGGTACCAGGCAGCCGGTACTGGCCGCGCAGTTCGTGGCGCACGTACTCTCGGCCGGCGGCCAGGCGGTGCTGGCTCGCCATGGCTTCCAGAAGCCCTGATCACTTGCCGCGGCGCGCCTGATGCATCCGGTCTGGACACCCCTGCTGCTCTCGCTGAAGGTCGCTGGACTGGCGACTTTGCTCAACCTGGTGCTGGGCGTGACCGCTGCATATGGGCTCTCGCGCTGGCGCTCGCCGCTGCGGGATTTCATCGATTCCATCCTGACCCTGCCGCTGGTACTGCCGCCGACCGTGCTGGGCTACTACCTGCTGGTGCTGTTCGGCCGACGCGGCACCTTCGGGGCTTGGCTGGAGGGCATGGGTATCCAGCTGGTCTTCACCTGGCAGGGAGCGGTGCTGGCTTCTACCGTGGTGGCCTTTCCGCTGGTGCTCAAGGCCGCGCGCGCAGCCTTCGAGAGCGTCGATCATCAGCTCGAAGACGCCGCCCGCGTGCTGGGCGTGTCCGAAGCCGGGGTATTCTTCCGGGTCAGCCTGCCCCTGGCCACGCGCGGCATCATGGCGGGCGTGCTGCTGGCCTTCGCGCGCGCCCTGGGGGAATTCGGCGCCACCCTGATGGTGGCCGGCAACCTGCCGGGACGCACGCAAACCCTGTCGGTGGCTATCTACGAAGCCGTGCAGGCGGGCGACGACGCAGCTGCCACGTTCCTGGTGGTGGTGACCTCGATCACCTGCATCGTGCTGTTGATGGTGGCCGGGCGCCTGATGCCGGACCGCACCCAGCTGCCGCTCCGGTAAGATTGCTTCACCTTCCCTCCTGCTACCTGACACCTGAACCATTACGTGAGCGTCGACCTCCACCTTCAGAAAGAGCTGCGCGCCGCCGATCGCGTCTTTTCGCTCGACATCACCCTGGCCTCAAACAGCCAGCGCATCGTGCTATACGGCCCTTCGGGTTCGGGCAAGAGCCTGACCCTCAAGGCCATCGCCGGTTTGATGCGCCCTGACAGCGGCCACATCCGCATCCAGGGCCGCACGCTCTTCGACAGCACGCAAGGCATCGATGTGCGCGTGCAGGAGCGCAACGTCGCCTACCTGTTCCAGGACTACGCCCTCTTCCCGCATCTGACGGTGGCGCAGAACATCGCCTTCGGCCTGGCACGCGGCAGCGTCAACCTGCGCCGGCCGGCCGAGCACCCGGCGGTGCGCCAGTGGTTGCAAGCCTTTGAACTGGACACCATCGCCCACAGCCGCCCGTCGCAGATTTCCGGCGGCCAGCGGCAGCGGGTGGCGCTGGCGCGCGCACTGGTGGCCGAACCCGACATGCTCTTGCTGGACGAACCCTTCTCGGCACTGGACCTGTCCCTGCGCCAGCGCATGCGCGCCGAGCTGGCCGAGCTGCAGACGCGCCTTCAGGTGCCGATGCTGCTCATTACCCATGACCCGGCCGATGTGGAAGCGCTGGGGCAGACGGTATTCGAACTGCGCGACGGCCGCCTGCATCGTCCCTGATCCTGGACACCTGATTTCAGGGCGGCGGACGAAAAAAAACCGCACTCTTGTGGAGTGCGGCATCAAGTTCGGGGATCTCCCCGCCGGCCCGCGCAAGGATGCGGGCCGGCGTTACATCACACACATTCACTCAAACTTCGGCATCACCTCGGGTCAGGCGGCCTTCTTGGCCTTGTCATCGAAGAATTGTTCATCTTCGGTCGAACCGTGCAGGGCCGTGGTCGACGACTGGCCTTGCTGGATGGCCTGGGTCACGGCGTCGAAGTAGCCGGTGCCGACTTCGCGCTGGTGCTTGACCGCCGTGAAGCCCTTGGAGGCGGCGGCGAATTCGGCTTCCTGCAACTCCACGAAGGCCGACATCTGGTTGCGGGCATAGCCGTGCGCCAGGTTGAACATCGAGTAGTTCAGCGCATGGAAACCAGCCAGCGTGATGAACTGGAACTTGTAGCCCATGGCACCCAGTTCGCGCTGGAACTTGGCGATGGTGGCATCGTCCAGGTTCTTCTTCCAGTTGAAGGACGGCGAGCAGTTGTAGGCCAGCAGCTTGCCAGGGAACTTGGCGTGGATGGCTTCGGCGAAGGTCTTGGCGAAAGCCAGGTCCGGCTTGCCGGTTTCGCACCAGACCATGTCCGCATACTCGGCATAGGCCAGGCCACGCGAGATCGCCTGGTCGATGCCCGGATGGGTCTTGAAGAAGCCTTCCACGGTACGCTCGCCCGACAGGAAGGGCTTGTCGTTGGCATCCACGTCGGAAGTCAGCAGGTCGGCGGCTTCGGCATCGGTACGGGCGATCACCAGGGTCTTGGTGCCCATGACGTCGGCAGCCAGCCGGGCGGCGTTGAGCTTTTCACAGGCTTCGCGGGTCGGCACCAGCACCTTGCCACCCATGTGGCCGCACTTCTTGACCGAGGCCAGCTGGTCTTCGAAGTGCACGCCGGCGGCACCGGCTTCGATCATCGACTTCATCAGTTCGAAGGCATTCAGGACACCACCGAAACCGGCTTCGGCATCGGCCACGATGGGCGCGAAGAAGTCGATGTCGTCACGGCCTTCGGACCACTGGATCTGGTCGGCACGGGCGAAGGTGTTGTTGATACGCTTGACCACCATCGGCACCGAGTTGGCCGGGTACAGCGACTGGTCGGGATACATTTCACCGGCCAGGTTGGCATCGCCAGCCACTTGCCAGCCGGACAGGTAGATGGCCTTCAGGCCGGCCTTCACCTGCTGCATGGCCTGGTTGCCGGTCAGTGCGCCCAGGGCGTTGACGAAGGGTTCGTTGTGGACCAGGTTCCAGAGCTTGTCGGCACCGCGCTTGGCCAGGGTGTGCTCGATTTGCAGCGAGCCGCGCAGGCGGACCACGTCGGCAGCGCTGTAGTTGCGCTTGATGCCCTTCCAGCGCGGGTTCTCTGCCCAGTCGCGTTCCAGGGCCTGGATTTGCTGTTCACGTGTGCTCATGTGGATCTCCTTGTTGGTCAATATGAAGTGGCTTGAAACCGGATGAAATCGTTGATTCCATGACTTCATAGTAGGCCTGGCGAAGCAGAGCAACAATGTCTTATATAAGATATCTGTAAAATTTTTATATCAATAAAAACAGACACTTACATTCATGATTTTGCGATACGAAACGAAAATCCGGACAATGAAAAAGATTTTTGATGCAGCGCACCGGCGTTTTTCACAATACGAAACGACGATTTCGTATCGTAAAAAATCGAAGAAATGAAACCTCTTGCACGCACTTCGTTCATAAGAAAGCGATCTTTGGTGAAGGCATCTACAGCAGCAGCTGCCCCGCCGAAGTCCCTGAAGCACGCTTTTCCCGTCATCTTTCTGCCGCCAGAACTGCCTTTATCTTCGTAATGCGGTCCGGTTGTCTAAATGCAAAAGAAGGCAGAGAATAAGCGCCTAACTCATTCCAAAGCGGCGATGCAACGCCGTCCCGTCTACATGCATTACGCCCTGGACATTCGCACCTTCCTCTTCAGTCATTATTTCTATACGGGTGTGCGAATCGCGATCGGGGTGGTCGGCCTGACCCTCCTGGTGTTCAACGTGGCTGACATGCCGACCACGATGACGGTCTTCCTCGGTGCGCTCTGTACCAGCCTGATGGACCTGCCCAGCCCGCTGCGCCACAAGTTCAACGAGATGCTGGCGGGGGTGCTGCTCTGCACGGTGGTCATGCTGGTCATCAGCCTCTGTGCGCCGGTGCCGTGGCTGGTCAGCGCGATGATGGTGGTGGTGAGTTTCTTCGCCAGCATGATGGTGGTCTATGGCAAGAAGACCATGCCGCTGCAGTTCGCGGCACTCATGGTGATGACGCTGTCGATGGAAAACCAGGTCCCCATCGCCGATGCCTTCCTGCATGCCGGCCTGTTCCTAGGCGGCGGGCTGGGCTACCTGGCTTATTCGATGGCGGTATCGTGGTTCCTGCGCCGCCGCATCAAGCAGCAGGTGCTGGCCGAAGCGCTCTTCGAGCTGGCGCGCTACCTGCGCATCAAGGCTGATTTCTATGACGTCAAGCATGACCTGGCCAGCCAGTTCAACCAATTGGTGCGCCAGCAGATCGTGGTGGCCGACAAGCAGCAGGCCTCGCGCGACCTGATCCTGCGAGACCTGCATACCAAGCAGGATGGCCTGCTGGTGCAGGTGCACCTGTCGATGCTGGAGCTGTATGAACAGGTGCTCTCCACCCACGCCGATTACGCCTTCCTGCGCCAGCACTTCGGCGAGACCGACGTGATGATCTTCCTGCGCGACCTGGCCACCAAGGCAGCACAGGATATCGAATCGATCGCCTACGCGATCACCCGCAAGAAGGCTTCCGAACCCAGCGTGAACTACAAGGCCGAGCTGCGCGCGGTGCAGTTCGAGATGCAGGAACTGGCCCAGCCCGGTCCGCGCCAGGCCTCGCAGGAAGCGCTCACCCTGCTGCGCGTGACCTACAACAAGATCCGCGACATCATCGAGTTCATCGGCCAGGTGCACCAGGCCACGCAAAATCCGGTCGATCCGCTGCCCATCCTGCCGGGTTCGGACATGACGCCCTTCCTGACCCAGCAGAAATTCAAGTTCAACATGCTGCTGGTGAACCTGCGCTGGCAGTCGCCGATCTTCCGCTTTGCCATCCGGGTGGCGCTGGCGGTGACCACGGGCCTGTGGATTGCCGGGCTGCTGCCCTACATGGCGCACGGCTACTGGATCGTGCTGACCATCGTCATCATCCTGAAGCCCAATTTCAGCGCCACCAAGCAGCGCATGGCAGACCGCCTGATCGGCACCGTGATCGGCTGCCTGATCACCATGCTGATCCTGCGCTTCGTGCACAACCCGCTGGGCCAGCTGGCGGTGCTGTTTGCGGCCAGCGTGGCAGCCCCCGCCTTTACCTACATCAAGTACCGCTACACCGCCATTGCCGCCTCGGTGCAGATCCTGATGCTGCTCAACCTGCTGGTACCGGCCGGCCACCAGGGCGTGATCGGCGAGCGGCTCATCGATACCCTCATCGGCGTCGTGATCGCCACCGTGTTCAGCTACGTGCTGCCGGCCTGGGAGTACCGCGACCTGCCCAAGCTGCTGCGCAACGTGCTCAAGTCCAGCCAGCGCTATCTCACCGCCAGCCGCGACCTGCTGGAGGGCAAGGTCAAGGATGACTTCTTCTACCGGGTCTGCCGCAAGGGCTTCATGGACAGCCTGGCCGCGCTCATCTCGGCGCTGGTGCGCATGATGGATGAACCAGCCACCAAGCAGCGCGCGGTCCGTGAGCTGAACCGCTTCATCGTGCAGAACTACCTGGTGGCCGCCCATATCGCCGCCTTGCGCCTGATGCTGCGGCGGCATCAGGAAAACATGCCCCAAAGCGCGGTGGCCAGGCTGATCGAGGAGACCTACCTGGAAGCCAGCCAGCACCTGGCAGAAGCCCAGCGCCTGCTGGCACCCAAGCCGAGAAAACGGGGCGGTGCCGTGGTGGTGTCGCCCGAGGCGGCTGAGGACAAGGCCCTGTCAGGCAAGATCGAACTGATCGGCCCGGTCACGCCGGAACCAGTGCCGGCCGAGGCCAGCGCCTGGTCCGGCTGGGACAACCTGCGCCGCCGTACCAGCCTGCTGAACCAGGATTTGAAGGAAATTGTCAGCCAGACCGAGGCCATCGACCGGGTGCTGCGCAAGCCCGCAGACTGAGCGGCTCTCGATGCCCAAACAAAAGCCCGCACGCGGCGGGCTTGGGAGCTTGCTCTCGAAGGTGAAGGAAAACGCTCAAAGCGCGGTGCGCGAGACCAGCACCCCATCCACGTCGGCATAGATCCAGTCGCCCGGATGCACGGCCACGCCGGCAATGCCGACCTTGATATCCGCATCCCCCGCGCCCTTGCGGAAGCTGCGCTGGGGATGGGTCGCCAGCGCCCGGATGCCGACCTCGCAGGCATTGAGTTCAGCTGCATCGCGTACGCAGCCATTGACCAGGATGCCGGCCCAGCCGTTGTCCTGGGCCAGTTGTGCCAGGTTGCCGCCGACCAGGGCGCAGCGCAGGCTGCCGCCGCCATCGACCACCAGTACGTCGCCATTGCCAGGCGTTTCCAGGGTTTTGCGCACCAGCACGTTGTCTTCGAAGACCTTGAGCGTGCGCGCCGGACCGGCGAAGGCCTGCTTGCGGCCGAAGGACGCGAAGATGGGCGGCAGCACGTGCAGCGTGCCGGCGGCCAGCTTGTCTTCATTGGCGTCGCACAGGTCGCAGGTGGCAAAGCTGGCAAGGGTCATGGGGTTCTCCGGGCGTTCGATGGTGGGTGGGGCAGCTGAAGGCAAATCACACCGACAGGATGCGATGCAGGCGCTTCTGGTCGAACATACGTGAATCGGCCACCCGCAGCAAGGTTTCCACGTCCAGCCCGTCGTCCGGATAGAGCGACACCCCCACCGAGGCATCGACCGTGTACTGCTGGCCATCCCGCCCTTCGATGGGCTTGTTGACCGCATGGCGGATCTTGTCGGCGATGCTGCGGGCCACTTCCATCTCGGTCACACCGTGCAGGTAGACCACGAATTCGTCCCCACCAAAGCGCGCCACCGAATCGTCGTGGCGCAGGCTGTGCTGCAAACGCTCGGCAATGGCGACCAGAACCTTGTCGCCCTCGTCATGGCCGTATTCGTCATTGACCGCCTTGAAGCGATCCAGGTCGATGAAGAGCAAGGCGAAATGCAGCGGTACGGCCTGCGAACTGTTGCGGCGGCGGAAATCGATCTGCGCGATCAGCGAATCACGGTTCAGGACATTGGTGAGGCGGTCGGTGCGCAGGTTGCGCTCCATTTCCACGAAACTTTGCGCCAGCTGGCCGATTTCATCGTTGCGATCGATATTGAGTGTCGGGAACGGACTGCCGTTGCCGATGCTCTTGGCCGCCAGGGTCAGCTTGCGGATATCGCGCAGCACCCAGCGCAGCAGCAGGAAACCGATCACGAAGGTCAGGCACACCGCCAGCAAGCCCAAAATGAGCGTCTGGTAGACGCCGCTGGTGACCGAGCCCAGGAAGTCCGAGCGCGGCGCCGTGCTGATGGCCAGCCATTCGAGTCCGGCCGGATCGCGATGCAGGCGGAACGCCACTTCGATCTTGCTGCCCTGGCTGCGCGAACCGAGCAGGACCAGCTTGTCGGGCTCGGGGCTGTGCGCGCCGAGATAGCGCCGCACTTCGTCGTACGCCTGCTGCACCAGAGGCGACCTGCTCTGGCTGGCATTGAGCCGTAGCGGTTCGCCGCCCTGCTCGCCGGCCTGGTAGATGGGTTCATCCAGGGAAGTGGCCACCATGTCGCCCTTCATCTCGGTGACGAAGGCCACCCCGTTGGCCGACAGCGGTACCTGGTGCAGCAAGGTCGTGAGCTGCTGCAGCCCGATACTGCTGTTGGCCACGCCCAGCAGGGCGCCGTCGGCATCGAAGATGGGCTTGGAGAGATTGATGCCGACGATGTTCTTGACCCGGTAATCGATATACACCGGCGACCAGGTCTCGCGGCCCTGCTGCACCGCCTGCACGTACCAGGGGCGCTTGCGCGGCTCGTAGTCCTGCTCGGCGACCAGTTTCATTTCGGTACCGGGCCCGCGCAGGTAATAGACGAAGTTCTTCTGCCCCGGCTCACGCACGCTGTACATGAAGACGCTGGGCTGCTCCTGCTTGATGCCCAGGAAGCTGCCGTCGGCACCGCCGAAGTAGACGTAGCTGGGCTCATCGAAGAGCGAATTGGCCAGCCACAGCCGCTCTTCGAGTTCCTTGCGGCTCTTGGGGAAAGGCAGGTTGGCCGGTGCCTGGCCCGCCTCGGCCGGCGGCACCGACTGTGGCGCCACCACATTCAAGGTTTCGCGCGCGCCCATGGTCTGCCGGGTGATGGCCTGGCTCACGCGCCCCATCACTTCGGTCAGGGCATTGCGCGCCAGTACCTCGGTGGCGTCATCGCCTGCCCGATAGAGAAACCAGCCGATGGTCAGCACCAGACAGACCATCAGGAAAATGAACGGCAAGATGAATAGCCGTTGCAAGGACGATTGCTTCAGAATCGCCCCCTGCCGTGCCATGAACCCCTGCTTCTTTGCGTCACACCCTGACCCTTTATCGCCGAATGAACCATGAATCCCTTGCTGCCAGGCAATCCGGTACCACCTGGCGATTGCTGGCCGGGCTTGCGCCCCTTGTCGATGGCGCACCGATCTTTTATGGTTGTGGCGCGTCCCCCTTGGGTGAAGTAAATATCACATTCCCCTTCTCTTGGGGAGGTTTTTTGCAATGCGGCGAAAGAAAGCGCAGCCGCCAAACGAACCGGGCTCCACGCCGGGCGCAGTTTAGTGAAAATTCGTCAATTATTTTAATAATATTGCAACTTTTGCGAACGCATGAACGCAACACGGGCCGTGGCCTGCACTTCCTTTCCACAAACGACGTAAAAAAGCGGCGGAACATGAACACATGTTCCGCCGCTTCACCTGCCCGGCCGATCAGGCCTTGCTGAAGGCCAGTTGCCCGTTCTGCACGTCGACCTGCACCACATCCTTGGGGCCGAACTTGCCTGCCAGGATCTGCTTGGAGAGCGGATTTTCGATCTCCTGCTGGATGGCACGCTTCAAAGGACGAGCGCCATAGACCGGATCGAAACCAGCCTCGGCGATCTTCTGCAAGCCGGCTTCGCTGATGTTCAGGCCGATATCGAGCTTGGCCAGGCGTTGTTCCAGGATACGCAGCTGGATCTTGGCGATGGCGCCGATGTTCTTGGCGTCCAGCGCGTGGAAGACCACGATTTCATCCACCCGGTTGATGAATTCCGGGCGGAAATGCGTGCGCACCTCGGCCATCACCGCCAGCTTCACCAGTGCCGGATCGCTGTCTTCCATGCTCTGGATCTTGTGCGAACCCAGGTTGGAGGTCATCACGATCACGGTATTCTTGAAGTCCACGGTACGGCCCTGGCCATCGGTCATGCGGCCATCGTCCAGCACCTGCAGCAGCACGTTGAAGACATCCGGGTGCGCCTTCTCGATTTCATCGAGCAGGATCACGCTGTAAGGCTTGCGCCGGACGGCTTCGGTCAGGTAACCACCTTCTTCGTAGCCGACATAGCCCGGCGGGGCGCCGATCAGGCGGGCCACCGAATGCTTCTCCATGAACTCGCTCATGTCGATGCGGATCATGGCTTCTTCGGTATCGAAGAGGTAGGAGGCCAGCGCCTTGCACAGCTCGGTCTTGCCCACGCCCGTGGGGCCCAGGAACATGAAGGAGCCATACGGCTTGCTGGGGTCGCCCAGACCGGCGCGCGAACGGCGGATGGCGTCGGACACCGCCACGATGGCTTCGTCCTGGCCGACCACGCGTTCATGCAGCACGTCTTCCATGTGCAGCAGTTTTTCGCGCTCGCCCTGCATCATGCGCGAGACCGGGATACCGGTGGCGCGCGCGACGATCTCGGCAATTTCCTCGGCACCTACCTGGGTGCGGACCAGCTTGGGCTTCTCGCTCTTGACGCCGGCGGCATCCTTCTTGTTCTGCACCTCCAGTGCCGCTTCAAGTTCGGCCAGCTTGCCGTACTTCAGCTCGGACACCTTCTGCCAGTCGCTCTTGCGGGTGGCCTCTTCCATCTGCAGGCGCACCTTCTCGATTTCTTCCTTCAACTGCTGGCCGCCCTGGGCAGTCGATTTCTCGGCTTTCCAGATTTCTTCGAGGTCGGCGTATTCCCGCTCGAGCTTCTCGATTTCTTCCTCGATCAGCTGCAGGCGCTTCTGCGAGGCTTCGTCCTTCTCGCGCTTGACAGCTTCGCGTTCGATCTTGAGCTGGATCAGGCGGCGGTCGAGCTTGTCCATGACTTCCGGCTTGGAGTCGATTTCGATCTTGATCTTGGAAGCGGCTTCGTCGATCAGGTCGATGGCCTTGTCCGGCAGGAAGCGATCGGTGATGTAGCGGTGCGACAGCTCGGCAGCGGCCACGATGGCCGGGTCGGTGATGTCCACGCCATGGTGCACTTCATATTTTTCCTGCAAACCACGCAGGATGGCGATGGTGGCTTCCACGCTGGGCTCGTCGACCAGGATCTTCTGGAAGCGGCGCTCAAGGGCCGCATCCTTTTCGATGTACTGGCGGTATTCATCCAGGGTGGTGGCGCCCACGCAGTGCAGTTCGCCGCGGGCCAGGGCCGGCTTCAACATGTTGCCGGCATCCATGGCGCCTTCGGCCTTGCCGGCACCGACCATGGTGTGCAGCTCATCGATGAAGACGATGGTCTGACCTTCGTCCTGGGCGATTTCCTTGAGGACCGCCTTCAGCCGCTCCTCGAATTCCCCGCGATACTTGGCACCGGCCAGCAGTGCCGCCATATCCAGCGACAGCACGCGCTTGGACTTGAGGCTGTCCGGCACTTCACCATTGACGATGCGCTGGGCCAGGCCTTCCACGATGGCGGTCTTGCCCACGCCGGGTTCGCCGATGAGCACCGGATTGTTCTTGCTGCGCCGTTGCAACACCTGGATGGCGCGGCGAATTTCATCGTCGCGGCCGATCACCGGATCGAGCTTGCCGGCGCGGGCGCGCTCGGTCAGGTCCAAGGTGTACTTTTTGAGGGCTTCACGCTGGCCTTCGTCCTGTTGGGAAGACACGGAAGCACCGCCGCGCACGGCTTTGATGGCTGCTTCCAGCGACTTGCGGGTGAGTCCGTTTTCACGGGCGGCGCGACCGGCATCGGACTTGTCGTCGGCCAGGCCCAGCAGCACCATTTCACTGGCGACGAACTGGTCGCCATGCTTTTGTGCTTCCTTGTCGGCCAGGTTGAGCAGCGCCACCAGCTCGCGGCCAACCTGCACCTCGCCGCCGTTGCCGGAGACCTGCGGCAGGCGCTTGACGGCGGCCTGCAAGGCGGTGGAAAGACCGTTCACATTCACGCCGGCGCGCTGCAGCAGCGAGCGCGCACCGCCGTCGTCCTGGTTCAGCAGGGCCAGGATGAGGTGAACGGGTTCGATATATTGATTGTCGTGGCCGACGGCTTGGGATTGCGCGTCAGCCAGGGCTTCCTGCAATTTGGTGGTGAGTTTGTCGAGACGCATGGTTCGCTCCAATTTTTCAATGAGATGAAAGTTGGGCCAGCGCCTACGATTTTCAAGCAATGATCGTGCCGTCTGTTTTGATCTGCATCATGTCGGCAAAAATAGTCATCCCGCCAAGGCACGATAGCTTGCAAACCCGGCAACGCAGAGCACGATGGAGCCCAGCAGATGCAGCCCCGAATGCCCGATGGCCCACAGGTAATCGCCCCGTTGCAGCAGGATCATGGACTCGGCGGAGAAGGTCGAGAAGGTGGTCAGCCCGCCCAGCACGCCAGTCACGGCAAACAGCCGCCATTCCGGTGCCAGCGCAGGATGCTGCTCGAAATAGGCCACCATGAAGCCGATCACATAGGCGCCGATCCAGTTGGCCGCCAGGGTACCCAGCGGTACGAAGTGCCCGTCCACATTCCACACCACGGAGATGCGCCAGCGCAACCAGGCACCCAGTGCTGCTCCCATCCCGACCGCCAGCCATCCCATCACGTTCCCCCCGATTGATCAGGCCAGCGGCCCGCTGCGCGCGGCCAGGCCCTGCATTTCTTCACGCAGGCTGCCCAGGCGTGCCAGCGCCTGATGGTCTTCCTGCAAGGTCCGGTCCACTGTTTCGTGCATCCAGTCCACCCAGGTGCTGATCTTGGCATCCAGGTACTGCCGCGAAGGATACAGCGCATAGACCCCCATGGTCTGCAAGCGATGCTGCGGCAGCACCCGCACGATGGTACCGGCGCGCAAGGCATCCACGGCCGAATAGATGGGCAGCACGCCGATGCCCATGCCCTCGCGGATGGCGGTGAGCATGGCCTCGGCCACGTTGACCTGGAAATTGCTCCTGACGGCGACGACCGCCTCGCCGTCAGGCCCTTCCAACACCCACTCCACCAGCGGTGAAATGGGACTGACCAGTTGCAGGCAGGCGTGATTGTCCAGATCGGCGGGCTGCTGCGGCACGCCGTATTTGTCCAGGTAAGCCGGCGAGGCACACAGCAGGCTGAAGGTACTGCCGAGCTGGCGGTAGATCAGGCCCGAGTCCGGCAGCTCGCGCGCCACCACCAGGGAGACGTCATAGCCTTCTTCGAGCATGTCCGGGATGCGCTGGGCCAGGGTCAGTTCGACGGCCACATCCGGATAGCGCTTGTGGTAGCCGGAAATGGACGGGATGACATAGCGCTGGCCCAGGCTGGTCATGGCATGGATGCGCAGGCGGCCGGAGGGCTTGACGTAGGCGGCGCTGGCTTCGGCCTCGGCCTCATCGACATAGGCCATGATCTGCTGGCAACGCAGCAAATATCGCTCGCCCGCTTCGGTCAGGGCGATGCGGCGCGTGGTACGGTTCATCAGCCGGGTGCGCAGATGCCGCTCCAGATCAGCCACGGCCCGCGAGACGTGCGCCGTGGTCAGGCTCATTTGCTGGGCTGCCTGGGTGAAACTGCCGGCTTCCACGACGCGCGCGAAGACGCGCATGTTTTGCAGGGTATCCATCCTATTGTTCCTATCTCTGTAACAAGGTGCAGGCGTCCACCAACCAGGACCGCCTGCAACAGGCGCAGTGCGCCATGCCAGCATTGTTACCCAGAACGAAGCAATGATTGTTGCTACATCTGATATAAACCTTTGCGAAATACCGTATTTTTTTGGAAATAATTACAAAATAGAATACGTTACTTCTGATATTTGCACATTTTTTGGGTAATTCCATGACACGTATCGCCTTTTCAAAGCTGCCCGCGCTGACCGTCGTTGCGCTCTCGCTGACAATGGCCGGTTGCGCCGACCAAGGCGGCATCCAGCCGCAGGCACAGGTGCGCGACGTGGCCGTGCTCGACGCCGGCCAGGCCATCCGCCAGGCCGCCAGCGAAGCCGGCTGGCCGCAGCGCGCCTGGTGGCAAGCGTATGGCGATGCGCAACTGAACCAGCTGGTGACCCGGGCCGTGGCCGGCAACCCCAGCATGGCCGTGGCAGCTGCCCGCGTGCGCCAGGCACAGTCGATGGCGGTAGTCGCCCATGCCGGTGAACTGCCCAGCGCCCAGCTGGATGTGTCGGTGGGCCGCAAGGACTGGTCCGACAACGTCTATTACGGCGCGGCCTTCCGCGACAAGCTGACCTGGAACAACACCGCGACCCTGGGTCTCTCCTACAACGTCGACCTGTGGGACCGCAACAAGAACGCCACCCTGCGCGCCGAGGATGAAATGCATGCCGTGGCCGCCGACGCGCGCGCCGCCCAGCTCGACCTGGAAGGCAATGTGGTACGCACCTACGTGCAGCTGGCGCTGCAGTACGGCCTGCTGGACAACACCGAAGCCATGCTCAAGGAAGAACAGAAAATCCTCGACCTGGCGCAGCGCCGCTTCAAGGGCGGGCTCGGTACCCAGCTGGAAATCACCCAGGCCGAATCTCCCTTGCCGGAGACCCGCCGCCAGATTGAAGCCCTGCAGGAAAACATTGCCCTGATCCGCAATCAGCTGGCCGCGCTGCTCGGTGCCGGCCCCGGCGCCGCCGACGGCATCACGCGGCCGGCCATGCAATTGCAGACCGCCCTGGGCCTGCCCAGCGCGCTGCCGGCCGACCTGGTGGGCCGCCGCCCTGACATCAGCGCCGCCCGCTGGCGCGTGGAGGCGGCCGCCAAGGGCATCTCGGTGGCCAAGGCGGCCTTCTACCCCAACATCAACCTGCTGGCCGGCATCGGCCCGGCCGCCGCCGGTGGCGGGCTGTTCTCGTTCCTCTCTGCCCCCAACCTGCAGACCACCTACGGCCCGGCGATCTCGCTACCCATCTTCGAGGGCGGACGCCTGCGCGGCCAGCTGGGTGCGGCCAGTGCCGGCTACGACATCGAGGTGGAGCACTACAATGCCCTGCTCTCGCAAGCCTTGAAAGGCATCGCCGACCAGGTTGTGACCCTGCAGTCGGTGGCACGCCAGCAGAAGCAGGCGCAGGAATCGGTGCAGGCTGCGCAGAAGAACGTCGACATCGCCACCCGTGCCTACCAGCGTGGCCTGACCGACTATCTCAACATCCTGCATGCGCAGACCCAATGGCTGCGCCAGCAGCAGATCGTGCAGCAATTGCAGGCACAGCGCCTGGCCGCCTTTGCGGCCCTGCAGACCGCACTGGGCGGCGGCATCGAGGATGAAGCACCGGCCAAGGTGGCGGCAAAATGAACACCCCTGCCCTTTCCCTGAAGGCACAGCTGCGCGAGGCTGCCACCGACTGGTGGCGCAGCGATGCGCCGACCTGGGTCTATGTCTTCAAGATGGTCTTCGCCGGCTTGCTGGCGCTGGGCATCGGTTATGGCCTGGACCTGGAGTCGCCACGCTCGGCATTGATCACGGTGTTCATCGTCATGCAGCCACAAAGCGGGATGATCCTGGCCAAGAGCTTTTACCGGGTCATCGGTACCCTGGTTGGCTCGGCTGCCGTGGTGGTCTTCGTCGGCCTGTTTGCCCAGACCCCGGAACTGTTCCTGCTGGCCTCGGCCCTGTGGATCGGGCTGTGTACCGTGGGCTCGGCCCACAACCGCAACTTCCGTTCCTATGGCTTCGTGCTCTCGGGCTATACGGTGGCGCTGATCGGCCTGCCCTCGGCCCTGCACCCTGCCGTCACCTTCGATTCGGTGATGACGCGGGTCAGCGAGATCATGGTTGGCATCGTCTGCGTGGGCCTGGTCAGCGCATTGGTGTTCCCGCAGGCCAGCGCCCCCGGACTGGTGCGCATCATCCGCGGCCGCTTCACCGCTTTCGTCGACCTGATCAGCGCGACACTGGGCGGCACCGCCGACCGCAAGCAGCTCGAAGCGACCAATGCGCGCTTCGTGGGCGACATCATCGGCCTGGAAGCCATGCGCAGCTCGGCCATCTTCGAGGATCCCGAAGTGCGCCTGCGCAGTGGCCGCCTCTCGCGCATGAACAGCGAGTTCATGGCCTTGTCGACACGCGTGCACGCGCTGCACCAGTTGATGAACCGCCTGCATGCCAACCCGGCCGCGAGTGCCCGCGTGGTGATCGAGGCCATTTCCCCCTACTACCGCGAAGTGCAACCCTTGCTCACCCGCGCCAGCGGCGAACCGGTCATGAGCGCGCTGGACGCCGCCGACGCCGCCCTGAAGCTGGATGCCTACAAGCGTGAGCTGCCGCGCCGCGTGCGGGCCACGCGCCATACGCTGTCCGAACAGTGCCAGAGCGACAGCGCCATGCTGGACTTCGATACGGCCTCCGAACTGCTTTATCGCGTCATCGAGGAACTGCACGCCTACACGCTGACCTATGCCTCGCTGACCCAGCGCCATCACGAGCGCGAGCAATGGGAGCACTCCTATGCGCCCAAGACCAGCATGACCACCGCCTTGATCGCCGGTGCCCGCGCCGCCATCGTGATGCTGGCCCTGGCCGCTTTCTGGATCGTCAGCGGCTGGCCCAGCGGCGACGTGGCCGTGCTCAATGCCGCCGCCTTCTGCGCCATCACCTCGGCCGCGCCCGATCCGGCCAAGGCGACCCGCACGGTGGCCATCGGCGTGCTCTTTGCTGCGGTCGCCGGCTACGTCTACACCTTCCACATCCTGCCGCGCCTGGATGGCTACTGGATGCTGGCCAGCGCGCTGATGCCGGTGCTGATGCTGGCCGTCTACCTGACCACGCGTCCCGCCTATGCAGGTTACGGCCTGGGGATCTGCATTTTCTTCCCCTTCCTGGCGGTGCCGGACAATTTTGCACACTTCAATGCGGCCGGTTACCTGAACGAGTCGGTGGCGCTGGTGGTGTCGCTCATCGTGACAGCGGTCGCCTTCATGCTGCTCTTGCCGCCCACCACCGACTGGACCGTGCGCGTGCTCGAAAAGCAGTTGCGCAAGCAGGTGGTCGATGCCTGCTTCGGCAAGCTGGCCCATCTGGCCTTGAAGTTCGAGAGCGGCACCCGCGACCTGATGCACCAGATCACCATGTTCACCAGCAGCCGTCCCCTGCTGCGCCAGAAGGCACTGGGCTGGATGTTTGCCACGCTGGAGGTGGGCCACGCCATCATCGAACTGCGCAGCGAATTGCACGGCATCCGTACTGAAACGCCGGATCTCTTGCCGCCCTCGGCCTACGCCGCCCTGGACCGGCTGCGCGAAGCCATCCCGGCGCTCTTTGCCCGGCCGTCGCCTGAGACCCTGGCCACGGCGCTGGCGGCCAACGATGCCACCATCACCGAGGTCCAGACCGCGATCGGCCCCCATTACCGCGAGCGCAACGAACGCCATCGCCTGCAACGCACCTTGAGTTACCTGCACTTCATCCGTACCGCCCTGCTGGACGAGCAATCACCGCTGCACACCATGCGCGCCGGGGGCCAGAACAACACAACGGGAGCCCGCCATGCCACGTGAGATTTCCTTCTTCGACGCCTATATTCCGACCGTCCTGCTGCTGGCCGTGGTGGCCGCCGTGCTGGCCATGTTGGCCGACCGCGTGCTGGTACGCTTCGGCTTCTACGAGCTGACCTGGCACCCCGCCTTGTTCCGGGTCAGCCTGTTCGTCTGCCTGGCGGCCTTGCTGGGGCTGGCGGTGTATCGCTAGCCCGGCACACTGCCTTGCGCGCCCATCCCTTTCGAAAAGATAAAGAAACAATCAGGAGTAGTTCATCATGCCGGTCAAATCGATCTTCCGCGTTCTCATCACCACGGCCATTTTCTTGCTGGCCATCCTGCTGGCCTGGAGCCTGTGGCAGCACTACATGCATTCCCCCTGGACCCGTGACGGCCGCGTACGCGCCGACGTGGTCAATATCGCCCCCGATGTGTCGGGCCAGGTGGTGGCCTTGCCGGTGCGCGACAACCAGCTGGTCAAGAAAGGCGACCTGCTGATGGAAATCGACCCGGCCCGCTACACCCTGGCGCTGCAGCAGGCAGAAGCTGCCGTCACGGCCCGCAAGGCCGACCTGGATGTGCGCAAGTCCGAAGTGGAAGCCCGTCGCGCCGACCTGAACATGCGCCGTGCGCAAGCCCGCCGCCGTGCCGACGTGGATGCGCTGGTGGTTTCGCGGGAAGCACGCGAAGATGCCGGCAGCCAGGTCACCGCCTCGCAAGCCCAGCTGGAAGCTGCGCAGGCCCAATTCCAAGGGGCGCAGGCGCAGTACCAGGCAGCGTTGTCGCAGCGGGATACGGCCAAGCTGAACCTGGAACGCACCAAGGTCTACTCGCCCGTGGATGGCTACATCACCAACCTGAGCGTGCGCCGGGGCGATTATGCAGCGGCCGGTGCAGCCAAGATCGCGGTGATCGACAGCCACTCTTTCTGGGTCTATGCCTACTTCGAAGAGACCAAGCTGCCGCTCTTGTCCATCGGCGACCGCGCCAAGATCCAGCTGATCAACGGCGCTTCCATGGAAGGTCATGTGGACAGCATCGCCCGCGGCATCTATGACCGCGACAACCCGCAGAGCCGCGAACTGACGGCCGACGTCAACCCGACCTTCAACTGGGTCCGCCTGGCCCAGCGCATCCCGGTACGCATCCACCTGGACAAGGTGCCGGAAAACGTCTTGCTGGCCTCGGGACTGACCTGCACGGTGGTGCTGGAGCCGGGCAGCGGCAAGCAGCAGGCGGTAGCGAAGAATTGATGACGTTGCAGTGAGATGAAACGATGAGGCGACCTGGCGACGGGTCGCCTTTTTTCATGGGCGCTTGCGCATCACGGCCCCGACGCACATGCCGACCGGCTTGAGCAGCTTGTCGGCCGTGGCCAGGGTGGGACTGGATTGACCGCGTTCAATGTCCTGCAGGGTACGGGCCGATACGCCGCACACCTTGGCATATTCGGCGATGGTCAGGCGCAAGGTGGTGCGAATCTTGCGAACCACGGCCGGTACCGGCAAGGTGGGATCGGCGGCCAAGTCATCGAAGAGTGCGCGGCGCTCTTCCATCTGCTCGATGGCGCTCAGGGGTTTGAAGCGTTTGTCCATTCAGAGCGCTTTCGGGTTGATGGCAGCCCAGTCAATCCGCGCGGGGGAATTCTGCAAGACAGCCTCAATTGAAATTGAGCGAAAAAACTTCATTTCCACACTTTAATATCACTATTAGCCGTAAAAAATTGGCTAATAGTGATAGTTTGATGTGGAAATGGCTTTTTGCTACTCCGCAAACACTTGCCACACCAACCACACATTGGCTGCCGAAATGGTCACGAAAAGCAGCCAGGCCAACGCGCTCACCCACCAGCGATTGACCAGGTCGCCCATCAGGTCGCGGCGGCTGGTGAGGCGGATCAGCGGATACATGGCAAAGGGCAGCTGAAGCGACAGCACGACCTGGCTGGCGACCAGCAGCTTGCCTACCGAATGCGGTCCCAGGGTGAGCACGCCGATCAACGCGGGCACCAGGGCCAGCGCGCGGGTGATGACGCGGCGCTGCCAGCAGGGAATCTTCAGCTTGAGGAAACCTTCCATGATGACCTGTCCGGCAATGGTGCCGGTGAAGGTCGAACTCTGTCCGGAAGCGAACAAGCCCACGCCAAACAGAATGGCCGCCATGGCCGACCCGGTGATCGGATCCAGCAGGTGGTAGGCCTGATCCAGCTCGGCCACCTGCGTATTGCCGCTCTTGTGAAAGGCCGAGGCCGCCAGGATCAGGATGGTGGCGTTGATCACCATGGCGATCAGCAGCGACACCGTGGTATCGACCCGCGTGTAGCGCACCGCCTCCAGCAGCGACGCCGGATCGCGCTGCACGCTGCGGGTCTGGACGATGGAGGAATGCAGGTACAGGTTGTGCGGCATCACCGTGGCACCGATGATGCCAATGGCCAGGTACAGCGGCTCGCGGCTGGAGATGGCCTGCAGCGAGGGGACAAAGCCCTGCATCACCTCATGCCAGTCCGCCTTGACGAAGGCCAGCTGCGCCAGCAGGCAGGCAGCGATGGTGATGACCAGGCCCAGGATGATGGCCTCCACCTGGCGGAATCCCCTTCCCTTCAACCCCAGCACGATGAGCGTGTCCAGCGCTGTCAGCAGCACGCCCATCGGCAGCGACACCCCCAACAGCAGGTTGAAGGCCAGCGCGCAGCCCAGCACCTCGGCCAGGTCGCAGGCGATGATGGAAAGTTCGGCCAGCACCCACATGCCCTTGCCCACGGCCGGCGGATAGTGCTCGCGCGAATGCACTGCCAGGTCCTTGCCGGTAGCGATGCCCAGCCGCGCGCACAGGCATTGCAGCACGATGGCGGAGAGGCTGGAAAGCATCACCACGAACAGCAGCTGATAACCGAACTGCGAACCCGCCTGGATGGACGTAGCCCAGTTGCCCGGATCCATGTAGCCGATCGAGACCAGCAGCCCGGGGCCGACGTAAATACGCAGCTTCTGCCAGACCGAAGCGCCGCGCGGCACGTTGACGGTACCGGCGACTTCGGAAGGACAGAACGGTGCCGTGGCTGTCGTGGGCAAACCCGGGATGCGGGGAAAGCGGAAAGTGAATGGCAAGACGAAAATCCCCCTGTGTGCCGTTGATGGCGTCGCCGGGATCAGCGTCCCGGGCGATGCTGCTTTATTGCGCCCACTTGGCCAGCGCCGTGTCGTCGCTCTCGCGGGCGTCGACCCAGCGTGCGCCGTCCGGCGTCTGTTCTTTCTTCCAGAACGGGGCCTGGGTCTTGAGGTAATCCATGATGAATTCGCAGGCGGCAAAGGCTTCACCGCGATGGGGTGACGTCACCGCCACCAGCACGATCTGCTCGCGCGGCTGCATGGGACCGACGCGATGGATCACCAGTGCATCGAAGATGGGCCAACGTGCCTTGGCTTGTTCCACGATCTGCTCCAGGGCACGCTCGGTCATGGCCGGATAGTGTTCCAGCTCCATCGCCGAGACCGCGGCACCTTCATTGAGATCGCGCACGGTGCCCACGAAACTGACGACTGCGCCGACGCGCGGATTGGCCAGGCGCAACTGCGCCACTTCAGTGGAGAGATCGAAATCGGCAGTCTGGACGCGGACGGGCATGGTTCAACAGGAAATGAATGCAGGCTGCGATTCTACCAGCGCCAGCCCGCCCGCGAGTGCAGCAGGATCAGACCAGCAGTCCCCATAGCAGCAGCGTCATGCCCAGCCCGATCACCGAGACGATCGTCTGGATCACCGACCAGGTGGCCAGGGTCTGCTTCAGGTTCAGGCCGAAGTATTCCTTGACCATCCAGAAGCCGGCGTCATTGACGTGGCAGAAGAACACCGAGCCGGCACCAATGGCCAGCGCCATGAGCGAATTGTGGGTGGCAGAGAGGCCAGCCACCAAGGGCGCTACGATACCGGCCGTAGCAGTCGTTGCGACAGTGGCCGAACCGGTGGCCTGGCGCAGCGCCACGGCGATGATCCAGGCCAGCAGGATCAGCGGCATGTGGGTGCCATCGGCGATCTTGGTGATGGTGTCGCTGATACCGGCCGACAGCAGGGTCTGCTTCAGTCCGCCACCCGCGCCGATGGTCAGCAGGAGACCGGCGATGGGCGGCAAGGCGCGGCGCAGCGTGGCGCCGACTTCAAAGCGGCTGCTGCCCTGGCCCCAGCCCAGCACCACCACGGCAAAGAGCACCGTCACGGTCAGCGCAATGATGGGTTCACCGAAGAAATTGAGCATTTCAAACAGCTCGGTCTTGGGCGTGACCCAGATGCGCGCCACGGTGCGGCCCAGCATCAGCACCACCGGCAGCAGGATGGTCACCAGCGCCACCAGGAAGCTGGGCTGCGACTGGCCTTCACGTGCGCTGAAGAGTTTGCCGATCTGGTCCGGTTCGGCCAGGTTCAGGCGCGGCGCGATGAAGTTGCCGTACAGCGGACCGGCAATGATCACCGCCGGAATGGCCACGAGGAAGCCCAGCAGCATGGTCGTGCCCAGGTCGGCATGCAGCGCGGACACGGCGATCAGCGGGCCCGGGTGCGGCGGCAACAGCGCGTGCAAGGTGGTCATGCCGGCCAGCGCGGGAATGGCCACGCGCATGATTGGCAGTTCGGAACGACGCGCCATGACGAAGATGATCGGGGCCATCATCACCAGCCCCACTTCAAAGAACAGCGGCAGGCCGACCACCAGCGCCACCAGCGCCATCATCCAGGGGATGATGCTGCCGCGCGCATAGCGCAGCAGCGTGTTGACGATGCGGTCGGCTGCGCCCGATTCGGCCATGAGCGCGCCCAGCATGGCGCCCAGCGCGATGATGATGCCGGCTTCGCCGAGCAGGCTGCCGGCCCCTTTGCTGAAGGCTTTGGCGATGTCTTCCAGCGGCAGGCCGGCACCGATGCCGGCCACGAAAGTGCCGATGAGGATGGACAGGAATGGAGCGATGGACAAGAAACTGATCAGCACCACGATGGTGACCAGTGCGGCCAGCGTCACCAGCAGCAATTGCGTGTCCTGGGCCGCCCAGGCGGCCAGATGCGTCGAAATCAAGATAGATCCTTCTACAGGTGTGGATGAATGCGCATCGCTTCATTGAACGATGTCTTTTGCACCCCCTCCGCAGACCTGTTTGGCGCAGGCCTGGTCTCCTCCCAAAGAATCCGGTATGCCGAATATCCGTTCTCAGCCCGCTGGCTGCGGGTCTTCCGTCTTCTGCCAGACGCTGGCCAGCCACGGCTGCTGCTCGCGCGGCAGACCGTCAGGGCGGTAATAATGCCGCAATTCAACGAAACCTGCAGGCTGCAGGTAGCGGCGCCAACCTTCCAGGCTATGCCAGACGCCATAACGCGGACCGCTCCAGCCTTCCAGGTCATTGCCGCGCGGATTGGAACTGAAGAGGATGCCGCCCGGTTTCAGGCTGGCGTGCAGTTGCCCCAGCACGCGCGGCAAATGGGCCGCCGGCACATGGAACAGCGAGGCATTGGCGAAAATGCCGTCAAAACGCGCCAGCGGGAGATCCAGCTGCAGGAAGTCCTGGTGCAAGACTTCGCAGCCACTGGCCGCCCGCGCCATCTCGACGAATTCGGCGGTACCGTCCAGGCCCACCGCAACGTGGCCGCGCCGGGTGAATTCGATCAGGTCGCGTCCCGGGCCACAGCCGACATCGAGGATCGTGAACGGCCCCTGCCCCGCCTCTCCCTCCCTGGCGTGCAAGGCATCGAGCAGGGCCGCCATGTTCTGGCTGACGTCATGATCCCAGGTCCCTTCGCGGAAGCTCTCGGCGTTGCTGCTGTAGTGCGCAATGGTGCCGGCTACGGGATCGCGGCGGGAGCTCACCTCAGCCTCCGGTCACGGGCGGGAAGAAGGCCACTTCGCCGCCATCGACGATCTCGGTATCGGCCTCGGTCATTTCATGGTCGTAGGCCATGCGCAGGTTCTTTTCCGGTCCGAGCACCTCGGCCCAGATGCCACCCCGCCCGATGAGGAAGGCACGCACGTCGCCGACGGTCTTGACGGTGGCGGGCAGCTCGATGATTTCTTGCGAGGTCTGCAGGGCTTCGCGCACGCTGGCGAAGAAACGGAGTTCGATTTTCATGGAAAAGGATTCCTTGTGATTCAGTTCAGTAAATGATCGAAGGCCAGGAACTGCACCGTATCGCCGGCCTTGATGGTCTGCCCTGGCGGATTGTCGATCAGGCCGTCGGCCCAGGCGGTCGAGGTCAGCACCGCCGAACCCTGGCTGGGGAAGAGATCCAGCCCGCCTTGGACATTGCGGCGCACGCGCAGGAATTCCTGGCGGCGGTCGGCACGCGGCCAGTCGAAGTCGGCGCGCATGGCCACCGGCCGAGGCAGCACGGCCTCACGCGGCAAGCCTTGCAAGCGCAGGATGAAGGGCCGTACGAAAAGCAGGAAGGTCACGAAAGAAGACACCGGATTGCCCGGCAACCCCAGGAAGAAAGCTTCACTTCCCTGCTCTCCCTCCCCTTGCCCGCGGCGCACCTGGCCGAAGGCCAGCGGCTTGCCAGGCTTCATGGCGATCTGCCACATGTTGATACGGCCTTCAGCTTCGACAGCAGGCTTCACATGGTCTTCTTCCCCCACCGAGACGCCGCCGCTGGTGATGATGAGGTCGTGCTCGCGCGCAGCCTCGCGCAGGGTCTGGCGGGTCGCCTCAAGGCTGTCAGGCACGATGCCGAAGTCGCTCACCTGGCAGCCCAGTTTTTGCAACAGGCCGCGCAGCAGGAAGCGATTGGAGTTGTAGATGCCGCCCGGCTTCAATGGCTGCCCGGGCATGGTCAGTTCATCGCCAGTGAAGAACACCGCCACACGCACCGGCCGCAGCACCTGCAGCTGCGCCTGACCGATGGAGGCGGCCAAGCCCAGTTCCTGCGGGCGCAGGCGGGTGCCGGCCGGGAGGATGGTGCTGCCCTGGCGGATGTCTTCACCGATCATGCGCACCCATTCACCGCTCTCGGGGACATGGCGGATCACCACGTACTCGCCCTCGGTCTCGCAGGCTTCCTGCATGACCACGGCGTCCGCGCCCTGCGGCATCATCGCGCCGGTGAAGATGCGCGCCGCCGTACCCGCTTCCAGCGGCTGGCCCACATGGCCCGCCGGAATGCGCTGCGACACGCGCAGACGGGCCTGGCCCGAGGCGCAATCGGCTGCACGCACGGCGTAGCCATCCATCTGCGAATTGTCCATGCCGGGCACGTCGATGGAGGCCGTCACGGGCGCTGCCAGCACGCGTCCACACGCCTCCAGCGTATCGACGGTCTCGCTCTCCACGACCGGCACGGCGGCCGACAGCAAGGTGTCGAGCGCCTGGCTGACGCTTTGCATGGGCGGGCGAGCCGGCTTGTCGGATGAGGGGGCTGCAGAAGGAGTGGGCGTGGAGGACATGGCAGGCCTGACGGAGAAGATCGAAGTTCGGGACAAGGGTAAAGCGTTGTTTTCGGGTCGATACAGCGACCCGACATTCTAATGCAATCGCCGCACGCACGCGCTCCATGAAAAACGCCGTCCGGGCCAATGGCGCGGACGGCGTAGAGAGGGTAAGGCGCGGCTTACAGGCCGGTGTGTTGGGCCACGTAGTCCTTCACCCGGGCGGCATCGGCCGGCATCACCTCAAAGCGCTGCGGCAGCGCCTCGATGTTCTCGAAGCCCGCCGGACGGTCGGCGTCGCGGCCCAGGGCTTCGCGGATGGTTTCATTGAACTTGGCCGGCAAGGCCGTCTCCAGCACGATCATGGTCACGCCCGGCGTCAGATGCTCGCGCGCTACCTTGATACCATCGGCGGTATGGGTGTCGACGGTGATGCCATAGGCCTTTTCGGCGAAACGAATGGTCTCCAGGCGGTCGCTGTGGGTGGACTTGCCGGAAGCGAAGCCATACTGGAGCACGCTGGCGAATTCATTGCCGTCGCTGCCGGCCTGGCCGCTCAGGTCGAAGCCGCCTGCGGTCTCGACCTTGTGGAACAGGGCCTTGACCCGTGCGCTGTCACGGCCCAGCAGGTCGTAGACGAAGCGCTCGAAGTTGGAGGCCTTGCTGATGTCCATGCTGGGGCTGCTGGTGTGGTAGGTCTCGGCGGACTTGCGTACACGGTAGTGGCCGGTGCGGAAGAATTCATCCAGCACGTCGTTCTCGTTGGTGGCCACCACCAGCTTGTCGATGGGCAGGCCCATCATGCGGGCGATGTGGCCAGCGCAGATATTGCCGAAGTTGCCCGAGGGCACGGTGAAGGACACCTTCTGCTCGTTGCTGGTCGTGGCTGCCAGATAGCCACGGAAGTAGTACACCACCTGCGCCACCACGCGCGCCCAGTTGATCGAGTTGACGGTACCGATCTTCTTGGCGGCCTTGTATTCCAGGTCGTTGGAGATGGCCTTGACGATGTCCTGGCAATCATCGAAGACGCCTTCGACGGCCAGGTTGAAGATGTTCGGGTCCTGCAGGCTGAACATCTGCGCGGTCTGGAAGGCGCTCATCTTCTTGTGCGGCGACAGCATGAAGACACGGATGCCCTTCTTGCCGCGCATGGCGTATTCAGCGGCGCTGCCGGTGTCGCCGGAGGTGGCACCGACGATGTTCAATTCCGCGCCCTTCTTGGCCAGCGCATATTCGAACAGGTTGCCCAGCAATTGCATCGCCATGTCCTTGAAGGCCAGCGTGGGACCATTGGACAGGCTTTGCAGCACCAGCTTCTTGCCGTCTTCTTCCTGCAGGGTACGCAGCGGGGTGATCTGGCTGGCATCTTCACCGGCGCGGGTGTTGCGGTAGACGTCGGCGGTATAGGTCTTGTGCGCCAGCGCCTTCAGGTCGGCTTCGGGAATATCGGTGGCGAATTTCTTGAGCACTTCGAAGGCCAGGTCGGCATACGACAGCGTGCGCCACTGGTCCAGCTCGGCACTGCTGACCTGCGGATAGGTGGCCGGCAGGTACAGGCCACCATCAGGAGCCAGGCCGCCCAGCAGGATGTCGGAAAAGGAAGGAGTTGCAGCGTGACCGCGGGTGGAAACGTATTGCATGTCGATTAGGATGCGCCGGCAGGCGGCGGGAGCGTGGAATGGGAGGAAAGTCCACGATTATACGGCCAGCAGGCCTTGCACAAAAGCGCGGCATGGAAGAAAGCTGCACCTGCACGCAGGGCCATGTGGCGCGATCCCGGGCTGGGACGCGCAATTGTTGCACTGGATCATCATGACAGCAGCCCAAGCTGAAATAAAACGTTACCGCCCTTGAAAGCCGCGCATGGCCGGGCTATGCTGCGCCACTTCGTGCAGCCCGCCGGGATGACGGGAATGTTTGCACGCTGGCCACATCAAAGATGGACTTCAAACTCAAAAGGATGGAAAACGGCATGAACCACAAGATCAAGACCCTGCTGGCTACGACCGGCCTGTTCGGCGCCCTGCTGGCGAGCCTGCCGGCACACGCCGAAAACTGGCAATCGCTGGGCGGTTCGGACGCCGCCGAACTGTTGGTGGACACCGACTCCATCGTCGAGGCCAACGGCATTCGCGAGGCCTGGTCGATGTGGAACTTCAAGGAAGCGCGCCCCAACAGCGGCGACAAGGATTTCCCGGCGCTGAAGTCCTACAAGGATTTGCACCAGTACAACTGCAAGGCCGGCACCATGAAGCTGGTGCGCGAGATCATCTTTGCCGACAACGATGGCAAGGGCGACAAGCGTGACCATAGTGATGCCCTGAAGGGTATGCAGTTCATCCAGCCCAAGTCGATGTCGGTGGGCGACGCCATGCTGCAGGCGGTCTGCAATTTCGAACTGAAGAAATGATCATGGGGGGCGTTACCCCCTCCTCCCCGATCTAAAGAAAAACGGAGCCCGCGGGCTCCGTTCTTCGTTGATGCGATGACAGCAGGTCGGATCAGCTCAGCTCTTCCAGGCGGATCTTGGTGACCTGGCCGACCACCGTGGCCAGGGATTCGATCTTGGCAATGGCGGCCTCGATGTTCTTTTCCTGGGTCTGGTGGGTCAGCATGATGATGTCGGTCTGCTGTTCGCCTTCGGCCGGCTCCTTCTGCAACATGGCGTCGATGGAGATGGTCGAGTCGGCCAGGATGCGCGTCACATCGGCCAGCACGCCGGCCTGGTCGGCCACGCGGATGCGCAGGTAGTAGCTGGTGACCACTTCGCTCATCGGCAGCACCGGGGTATCGGCCATGGCGTTGAGCTGGAACGCCAGCGAAGGCACGTGGTGTTCCGGATCGGCGGTGGCCAGGCGGGTGATGTCGACCAGGTCGGCGATCACGGCCGAGGCGGTCGGTTCGGAACCGGCGCCCTTGCCGTAGTAGAGCGCCTCGCCCACGGCGTCGCCCCGCACCACCACGGCGTTCATCGCACCCTCGACGTTGGCGATCAGGCGCGAGGCCGGGATCAGCGTCGGGTGCACGCGCAGTTCGATGCCCTTGGCCGTCTGGCGGGTGATGCCCAGGAGCTTGATGCGATAGCCCAGCTTCTCGGCATAGGTGATGTCGCTGGCCTGCAGCTTGGTGATGCCTTCCACGTGGGCCTTGTCAAACTGCACCGGGATGCCGAAGGCGATCGAGGCCATGATGGTCAGCTTGTGGGCCGCATCGACGCCTTCGATGTCGAAGGTCGGATCGGCTTCTGCATAGCCCAGGCGTTGCGCTTCCTTCAGCACCACGTCGAAGTCCAGGCCCTTGTCGCGCATCTCGGAGAGGATGAAGTTGGTGGTGCCGTTGATGATGCCGGCCACCCACTGGATGCGGTTGGCGGTCAGGCCCTCGCGCAAGGCCTTGATGATGGGGATGCCACCGGCCACGGCCGCCTCGAAGGCCACCATGACGCCCTTTTCCTGTGCTGCCTTGAAGATTTCATTGCCGTGCTTGGCGATCAGGGCCTTGTTGGCCGTGACCACATGCTTGCCGTTGGCGATGGCCTTGAGCACCAGGTCGCGGGCGATGTCATCGCCGCCGATCAGCTCCACGACGATATCGATCTCGGGATCGTTCACCACCAGGTTGCCGTCATTGACGACCTTGACTTGTCCTTGGGTCAGTTCGGTCGCGCGGGCAGTGTTGCGAGCGGCGACCATGGTAATTTCAATGCCCCGGCCTGCACGGCGCGCAATCTCTTGCTGGTTGCGCTGGAGAACATTGAAAGTACCGGAACCCACGGTGCCGATGCCGAGCAAACCTACTTTGATGGATTTCATATTGTCTTCGTGGTTGGTGAAAAATGACCGCCACGCCGCAGGCAGCGGGCGTGACGGGTACTGCAAAACGGATCAGGCCGTGCCGTGGCGGCGGCGATAGCCTTCCAGGAAGTGCGCGATGCGCCCCATGGATTCGGTCAGGTCATCGGTGTTGGGCAGGAACACCACGCGGAAGTGGTCCGGCGTGGGGCAATTGAAGCCGGTGCCCTGCACGATCAATACCTTTTCCTCGGCCAGCAGTTCGTAGGCGAATTCCTGGTCATCCTTGATCGGATAGACCTCGGGATCCAGGCGCGGGAACATGTAGAGCGCCGACTTGGGCTTCACGCAGGTCACACCGGGAATATCGGTGAGCAGCTTGTGCGCCAGGTCGCGCTGCTTGGTCAGGCGGCCATTGGGCGCGACCAGGTCATTGATGCTCTGGTAGCCACCCAGCGCGGTCTGGATGGCGAACTGGCCGGGCGCATTGGCGCACAGGCGCATCGAGGCCAGCATGTTGAGGCCTTCGATGTAGTCGCGCGCATGCTTCTTCTCGCCCGAGACCACCATCCAGCCGGCGCGGTAGCCGCAGGAACGATAGTTCTTGGACAAGCCGTTGAAGGTGATGAACAGCACATCATCGGCCAGCGAGGCCAGCGAGGTGTGGGTGTTGCCGTCGTAGAGCACCTTGTCGTAGATCTCGTCGGCCAGGATGATCAGCTGGTGCTGGCGCGCCAGTTCGATGATTTCCTTCAACACCTCCACCGAATACAGCGCACCGGTCGGGTTGTTGGGGTTGATGACGACGATGGCCTTGGTATTGGGGGTGATCTTCTTCTTGATGTCGGCGATGTCGGGCTGCCAGCCTTGCTGCTCGTCGCAGACGTAATGCACCGGGGTGCCGCCGGACAGGCTCACGGCGGCCGTCCACAGCGGGTAGTCGGGCGAGGGCACCAGCACTTCGTCGCCGGTGTTGAGCAGCGCATTGACGCTCATGACGATCAGTTCGGAGGCGCCATTGCCCAGGTAGATGTCATCGATGGTCACGCCTTCGATCTTCTTTTGCTGGGTGTAGTGCATGACCGACTTGCGCGGCGCGAACAGGCCCTTGGAATCGGTGTAGCCGGAGGCATTGCCCATGTTGCGGATCATGTCCTGCACGATCTCGTCGGGCGCATCGAAGCCGAAGGCGGCCAGGTTGCCGATGTTGAGCTTGATGATCTTGTGGCCCTCTTCCTCCATCTGGCGCGCCTTTTCCAGCACGGGACCCCGAATGTCGTAACACACATCTGCCAACTTCTTGGATTTCTGAATCGGTCGCACAGCTCTTCCTCTAATCGTTTCGCCACAGGCGGCATTGGCCCTGCCCGTCCTGTCCTGCTTCATCGGCCGCGGGACGCCGGACCGGAACCTTTATGCTGCGGCTCCCTCCATTACCACGCTTGCCGTCATTTTCCTGCACGGTGTTGCCTGCTGCGGTGCAATGTAAAGCACCTGCAAAGCGGCCTGCGGCGCTGCCTCTTGGGCTTGCCGGGAACCGGCCATTTTGCCCAAAGCTAAGCATTTTATCAATCAAATAGGCGTGCGCCGGGGTCGGAAACGGCTACAATGGCGCACTTTACGACCGCGTTGCTGCGATGCATGTCGGCTTGACATCATGGCCCGGCCGTTCGCCCCGCGGGGCCGCCTGCAACCCATCCTGCCCATCTGCGATGAAGCTCCATTCGACCGAAACCAAGCAATACCAGACCGTCACCGCCTATGATGAGGACGGCGTCGAACTCAATGCCATCCGTTTCACCAACAGCCTGCTGGTGCTGCCCGAGACCGAGCCGGTACCCTGGCCGGTGGAGAGCTTCGAAGCACTCACTCCCGAGCATTTCGCCCAGATCGATGCCACCGCGCCCGACGTGGTCATCCTGGGCACCGGCGAGCGCCAGCGCTTCGTCCATCCCAAGCTGACCACGGTGCTGACCGCGCGCCGCATCGGCGTGGAGTGCATGGACAACCAGGCCGCCTGCCGCACCTACAACATCCTCATGGCCGAAGGGCGCAAGGTCGCCCTGGCGCTGATCATCGCGCCCCAGGCCTGACGCCGGCACCTGCCGCGACAAGAAACCCAAGAACACGCAACAAGGAACCGCTGTCAATGCGCGAACTGTACAAATCCAAAGCGTTCGTCTGGACGCTGCTCATTCTCTTCCTGCTGGTCTGGTTCTGGATGCTGGGCGCCCGTGTGCTGGTACCCACCGACGAAGGCCGCTATGCCGAGATGGCGCGCGAGATGGTGGCCACGCAGGACTGGATCACCACCCGCCTCAATGGCATCAAATATTTCGAGAAGCCGCCCCTGCAAACCTGGATGAATGCCATCACCTTCGAGCTGTTTGGCCTGGGTGAATGGCAGGCGCGCCTGTGGACGGGCCTGTGCGGCCTGCTGGGCATCGGCCTGGCCGCTTATACCGGCACCCGCGTCTTCAATGGCCGCGTTGGCTTCTATGCCGCGCTGGTGCTGGCCTCCAGCTTCTTCTGGGCGGGCATGGGCCACATCAACACGCTGGACATGGGGCTGTCGGGCATGATGACCATCGCCCTGTGCTCGCTGTTGATGGCACAGCGTGACGGCGCCTCGCGCGAGGGCCAGCGCAACTGGATGCTCTTGTGCTGGGCCGGCATGGCGCTGGCGGTGCTGTCCAAGGGCCTGATCGGCATCGTCCTGCCAGGCGCGGTACTGGTACTCTATACCGTCTTCGCACGCGACTGGGCGATCTGGAAGCGGCTGCACCTGGTCAAGGGCTTGATCCTCTTCTTCGCGATCTGTACCCCCTGGTTCGTGGCGGTGTCGCTGCGCAATCCGGAATTCCCGCAGTTCTTCTTCATCCACGAGCACTTCCAGCGCTTCACGACCAAGATTCATAGCCGTACCGGGCCGTGGTACTACTTCATCCCCATCCTGGTGCTGGGCATCATTCCCTGGCTGGGCGTATTCTTCCAGAGCCTGTGGAAAGGCACCCGCGAACAGCGCGACACGGCCGGCTACAACAGCCTCAACGGTGGCCGCTTCCAGCCCAAGCGGATGCTGCTGGTGTGGGCGGTGTTCATCTTCGTTTTCTTCAGCATCTCGGACTCCAAGCTGCCGTCCTACATCCTGCCGATCTTCCCGGCGCTGGCCCTGTTGATCGCCTGCTACCTGGAAGAAGCGGACTACAAGGCACTGGCCTGGGCCGGCTCGCTGGTGGCGCTGCCTTCGGCCGTGGCACTGGCCTTCATTCCGCGCGTGCCCTCGTTGGCCAAGGACGCCTTCTCGCTGCCCTTGGTCGAAGCGCATGTGCCCTACCTGTATGCCGCGACCCTGATCTTCTTCGTCGGCGGCATCGCCGCCATCCGCCTGGCGCGCCAGCACAAGGACTGGGCGGTGACCTCGCTGGCCGCAACCGCCTTCGTGGCGGGACAGTTGCTGATGCTGGGCCATGACCCGCAAGGCCGTTACTCGGCGGGCGTGGACTATGTGCCGGCGCTGCAGGCCGAGCTCAAGCCGGAAACCCCGATCTACCTGGTCGGCCGCTACGAGCAAGCCCTGCCCTTCTACCTGCGCCGCACCATGACCCTGGTGCAGCACGCCGATGAGATGGAATTCGGCCTCAAGCAAGAACCGCAGCTGTGGCTGCCGACCATCGACGCTTTCGTGGCGCAATGGGTGGCCGACAATGCAGCAGGCAAGAAGGACATCGCCATCATCGCGCCGAACATCTATCAGCAGCTGCTGGAACGCAAGCTGCCGATGCGCCTGATCGGCCAGGACCCGCGCCGCGTCATCGTGGCCAATGATCCCGCGCCCGCCGCTGCCGCTGGCGGCGAGAAGAAAGCGGCGAAATGAACCTGACGACCTTTGGCTTCATCTTCGCCGGCATCTGCCTCAACGCCGTTGCACAACTGCTGCTCAAGGCCGGCACCAATGCCGTCGGCGCGATCCACCTGACGGCCGACAACTGGTTTTCCACCGGGATCAAGCTGGCTACCCAGCTGCCCATCATTGGCGGACTCTCCTGCTACGTGATCTCGGTGGGCGTGTGGATCATCGGCCTGTCGCGCGTGGATGTGACCATCGCCTACCCCTTGCTGTCGCTGGGCTACATCATCAACGCCATCGGCGCGTGGTATTTCCTGGGCGAGGCGATCTCGCTGCAGCGCCTGCTGGCCATCGGCGTGATCATCGTCGGCGTTGTCTTGCTGACCAGAAGCTGATTTACAATAGCGAGTTGCCGTGCGCCCGCCGCGCCGGCGCTTGCCGCGCATCTTCGCTGGCGCCCCCCTCCCCTGAACCTAGCCTGACCGGATTCCACCATGAGCCTGCCCTTCCTGCCGTTTGCCAAACCCACCATCGATGAAGCCACCATCACCGCTGTCGGCGAGGTGCTGCGTTCGGGCTGGATCACCAGCGGCCCCAAGGTGCAGGCGTTCGAAAAGGCCTTGTCGGACTACCTGGGCGGGCGCATCGTGCGCACCTTCAATTCCGGCACCTGCACCATGGAGATCGCGCTGCGCATCGCCGGCATCGGCGCGGGCGATGAAGTCATCACCACCCCGATCTCCTGGGTCGCCACCGCCAACGTCATCCTGGAAACCGGCGCCACGCCGGTATTCGCCGACATCGACCCGGTGACCCGCAACATCGACCTGGACCGCCTGGAAGCGGCCATCACCCCGCGCACCAAAGCCATCATCCCGGTCTACCTGGCCGGCCTGCCGCTGGACATGGACCGCCTCTACGCCATCGCCGCCAAGCACAAGCTGCGCGTGGTGGAAGATGCCGCCCAGGCCCTGGGATCGACCTGGAACGGCAAGCGCATCGGCGCGTTTGGCGATTTCGTCTCCTTCAGCCTGCAAGCCAACAAGAACATCACCAGCTCCGAAGGCGGGTTCCTGGTGCTCAACAATGCCGAGGAAGCCCGCCTGGCCGAGAAATACCGCCTGCAAGGCGTCACCCGCAGCGGCTTCGACGGCCTGGAGGTAGACGTGCTGGGCGGCAAGTTCAACATGACCGACGTGGCTGCTGCCATCGGCCTGGGCCAGTTTGCCCATATCGATGCCGTCACCGCCCATCGCAAGGAACTGGCGCGCCACTATTTCTCCTGTTTCGGCAGCGATTTCGAAGCCAGCTTCGGCGCCCAGCTGCCGGTGGCAGATTTCGAAAATTCCAACTGGCACATGTTCCAGCTGGTCCTGCCCGAGCGCATCACCCGCGCCGCCTTCATGGAAAAAATGATGGAAAAGCAGGTCGGTATCGGCTACCACTACCCGGCCATTCATTTGCTGAAGCTCTATCGTGAACGCGGCTTCAAGGAAGGCATGTTCCCGGTGGCCGAACGCGTCGGCCAGCGCATCGTCTCGCTGCCCATGTTCAATGCCATGAGTAAAGATGACGTTGAGCGCTCGGTTGAAACGGTAAAATCGGTGCTTGGTTGATTTTTGCGGATCATGCAAGGAAATTGACGAAAAAATTCGGCATAATTCGATTTATTTGCAATTTCGCAAGTTCACAGCAGCACATTTTCCTGGCCTGAACGCCGCGACGAAGCTGATCGCGGCGCATCGGGCCTTTGATTTATGGCAGCCGATGCAAATCCATGCGTGTCGGCGCCGCGTAATTCCAGCATTTTTTTGATATTTGATGAAACCAGAACTGTCCGTCGTCATCCCGGTTTACAACGAGGAATCCGGGCTCTCCAAATTGTTCGAGCGCCTCTACCCGGCGCTGGACGCCTTGGGCTACAGCTATGAAGTCATCTTCGTCAACGATGGCAGCCGCGACCGTTCGGCCGGCATCCTGGCCGAGCAATACCGCCTGCGTCCCGATGTGACGCGAGTGGTGCTGTTCAACGGCAATTACGGCCAGCACATGGCGATCATGGCCGGCTTCGAAGCGACCCGTGGCGACGTCGTCGTGACCCTGGACGCCGACCTGCAGAACCCGCCGGAAGAAATCGGCAACCTGGTGGCCAAGATGCGCGAGGGCTACGACTATGTCGGCTCGATTCGCCGCAAGCGCCAGGATTCGGCATGGCGGACCTATGCCTCCAAGGCCATGAACCGCCTGCGCGAAAAGATCACCCGCATCAAGATGACCGACCAGGGCAACATGTTGCGGGCCTATGGCCGCAATGTCATCGACCTGGTCAACCGCTGCAGCGAGGTCAATACCTTCGTGCCGGCGCTGGCCTACACCTTCTCGCGCAATCCGACCGAGATCGTGGTGGAACATGAAGAACGCTCGGCCGGGGAATCGAAGTATTCCTTCTACAGCCTGATCCGCCTGAACTTCGACCTGGTGACCGGCTTCTCGCTGGTGCCGCTGCAATTCTTCTCGCTCCTGGGCATCGGACTGTCGTTCGCGTCGGCGGCGCTGTTCATCCTCATCGTGGTGCGCCGCCTGCTGATCGGCGCCGAAGTGGGCGGCGTCTTTACCCTCTTTGCGATCACCTTCTTCCTCATGGGCGTGATCCTGTTCTCCATTGGCCTGCTGGGCGAATACATCGGCCGCATCTACATGCAGGTGCGGGCACGCCCGCGCTACGTGGTGCAGGCCATCCTTGAGAAATCCTCTTCAGAAGACAAGCAAGCCTTATGAACGCCGTCGTCTTTGCCTACCATGATGTAGGCGTACGCTGCCTGAAAGTCCTGCTGGCCCGTGGCGTGCAGGTGTCGCTGGTGGTGACCCATGAGGACAGCGCCACCGAGAACATCTGGTTTGGCTCCGTGGCCGGCCTGTGCCGCGAACACGGCATCGCCTGCATCACCCCCGCCGACCCGCGGTCGCCGCAATTGCTGGCGCAGCTGCAGGCCTTGCAGCCGGACTTCATCTTCAGCTTCTACTATCGTCATATGCTGCCGGTGGAAGTGCTGGCCTGCGCCCGCCGCGGCGCCTACAACATGCACGGTTCGCTGCTGCCCAAGTACCGCGGCCGCGTGCCCATCAACTGGGCGGTACTGCATGGCGAAACCGAAACCGGCGCCACCCTGCATGAGATGACCGTCAAGCCGGATGCCGGCGCCATCGTGGCGCAGACGCCGGTGCCCATCCTTCCAGACGACACCGCCCATGAAGTCTTCGGCAAGGTGGTGGTGGCGGCCGAAATGACGCTCTGGAACGTGCTGCCGGCGATGCTGGCGGGCCAGACACCGAACCTGCCCAACGACCTGTCGCAAGGCAGTTATTTCAGTGGCCGCAAGCCTGAAGATGGGCGCATCGACTGGCGCCGCACCGCCGGCGAGGTGCATAACCTGGTGCGCGCGGTGGCTCCGCCCTATCCCGGCGCCTTCGAGGAAATCGCGGGTGATAAAATTACGGTCACGAGAACCCGGCTGGTTCCGCCAGCGGCCCACCCTGCCCTGCAGCGGGCCCATGGTACGCAAGACAAGTTCTTCGAAGGCGGCAAGTTGTACGCCCGTTGTGGCGATGGCAACTTCCTGCAGATCCTGGGGATCCAGATCAATGATCAGGATGCTTCCCTCAACAATTATCTGAAATACATGGCCTCCTGAAATCCGGGCCATTCACTAGCTCTCAACATTATGAAAAAAGTCCTCATTCTCGGCGTCAACGGCTTCATCGGCCACCACCTGTCCAAGCGCATCCTGGAAACCACGGACTGGCACGTCTACGGCATGGACATGATGACCGACCGCATCACCGACATTCTGGAAAACGAGGCTTACAAGTCGCGCATGCACTTCTTCGAGGGCGATATCACCATCAACCAGGAGTGGGTGGAGTATCACGTCAAGAAGTGTGACGTGATCCTGCCGCTGGTGGCCATTGCCACCCCGTCGACCTACGTGAACGCCCCGCTGCGCGTGTTCGAGCTGGACTTCGAAGCCAACCTGCCGATCGTGCGTTCGGCTGCCAAGTACAAGAAGCATCTGGTCTTCCCCTCGACCTCGGAAGTCTATGGCATGTGCCATGACGAGGAATTCGATCCGGAAGAATCCGAACTGATCTGCGGCCCGATCAACAAGCCGCGCTGGATCTACTCCTGTGCCAAGCAGCTGATGGACCGCGTCATCTGGGGCTACGGCATGGAAGCCGGCCTGAACTTCACCCTGTTCCGTCCGTTCAACTGGATCGGTGCCGGCCTGGACTCGATCCACACCCCGAAGGAAGGTTCCTCGCGCGTGGTGACCCAGTTCTTCGGCCACATCGTCCGTGGCGAGAACATCTCCCTGGTCGACGGCGGCCAGCAGAAGCGTGCCTTCACCTACATCGATGACGGCATCGACGCCCTGATGAAGATCATCGCCAACGAAGGCGGCGTGGCCACCGGCAAGATCTACAACATCGGCAACCCGGTGAACAATTATTCCATCAAGGACCTGGCCGACATGATGCTCAAGCTGGCTGCCGAGTACCCGGAATACGCCGACTCCGCCAAGCAGGTGCAGCTGGTGGAAACCACCTCCGCCGCCTACTACGGCAAGGGTTACCAGGACGTGCAGAACCGCGTGCCGAAGATCACCAACACCTGCGAAGAACTGAACTGGGCGCCCAAGACCACCATGGCCGACACCCTGCGCAACATCTTCGACGCCTACCGCAGCCAGGTGGCCGAGGCCCGTGCACTGATGGACTGACCGGTCGCTGATCGCTGCTCTCCTGCAAACCGCGCCTCGGCGCGGTTTTGCTTTTTCCGGCTGCCTTGCGCCTGGATTGAGGCGAAACAGGCCGTCGCCATGACACTGGATTGCCCCGCATGCTGCGCTGCTGCATATTGTTCTATCCGGCGCAGGATGCTAGTCTCGCAACTTGTCATCGGCGGCCGCAGTCCAATGCCCGGCGCACGCCCCCGACAGCAAGCAAGAACACGGCGGACCACCGCCCATCACCCTCTTTCCGGTCCAGCGAATTGCCCAAACTCACACTCAAGATCGACGCCGACACCTACCGCGGCACCCGCGTGGGCGTCCCCAACCTGATCAACCAGTTGCGCCGCCACCGCGCCGGCGCCACCTTCCTGTTTTCGCTCGGCCCCGACCACACCGGCTGGGCCTTGAAGCAGATCTTCCGTCCGGGCTTCTTCAGCAAGGTCTCGCGTACCTCCGTGGTGGAACACTACGGCCTCAAAACCCTGATGTACGGCACCCTGCTGCCAGCACCGGACATCGGCAAGACTTGCGCCGAATTCATGCGCGCAGCCAGGGACGCCGGTTTCGAATGCGGCATCCATACCTGGGACCACCGTGTCTGGCAGGATGACGTCCGCACTGCCGAGGCCCAATGGACGGTAGAGACCATGCACAAGTCGCATGCCCGCTACCGCGAGATCTTCGGCGAAGCGCCGCGCACGCACGGGGCCGCAGGCTGGCAGATGAACGATCACGCGTTCGTCCAGCTGGACCAGTTCGGCATGGCCTATAGCTCGGACGGCCGCTCGCAGCTACGCGAAGACGGCCGCCTGGCCGATGCCGATGCCGGTCCGCATCGCCTGGCGGCGTTCGGCAAGCCGCTGTCCTGCGTGCAGCTGCCGACCACCCTGCCCACGCTGGATGAAATCCTGGGCCGCGAGATCGGCGGCAAGATGATCGATGCCGGCAATGCCGCTGAATTCTTGCTTCAGCTGACCAAGCAACCGCGTGACCATGTGTTCACCCTGCACGCGGAACTTGAAGGACAGAAACTCGGCCCCATTTTCGAACAATTGCTCAGCGGCTGGCGCACCCAAGGCTATGAACTGGTCTCCATGGGCGACTACTACCAGAGCATCAAGAATGACGTCCTGCCCATCCTGCCGATCGCCTGGGGCGAATTGCCGGGCCGGTCGGGCGAGATGATCGTGCAGGCCATGTAGGCTGCACCAGGGCTTGACCATGGCTTTACCAGGGCCGCAGACGCCGGCCCGCCAACCATCCACCAACAAGACTTCACCTACGGGGCGCCACTTTGACAGACCGACCATCCCTCCTGAACAAGACCGTGCCGGACTTTTCGGCCGCCATGACCAGTGGCAAGACCTTCAACCTGGCCGACTATCGCGGCAAGAACCTGGTCCTGTACTTCTACCCCAAGGACAACACGCCCGGCTGTACCACCGAGGGCATGCAGTTCCGCGACCTGCATCCGCAGTTCCAGGCCGCCAATACCGAAATCTTCGGTATCAGCCGCGACAGCCTGAAGTCCCATGAAAACTTCAAGGGCAAGCTGGGCATGCCGTTCGAGTTGATCTCCGACCCCGATGAAACCCTGTGCACCATGTTCGATGTCATGAAGATGAAAAACATGTATGGCAAGCAAGTACGCGGCGTGGAGCGCAGCACGTTTGTGATTGACGGCGCAGGCAAAGTGGTGAAAGAATGGCGTGGAGTGAAGGTTCCTGCACACGTGGATGAGGTGCTGGCCTTCATCAATACCCTGGCCTGAATGACGTTCGATCACTGAGACAGGCTGTCAGGTTGCTGCAGCGCAATGGCCCACCAGGCTGCTGTGCAAGGTACCCGGCAGCAGCGATCGGTTCAGGCCGCGGCGCCGGTACCTGGCAAGTCCCTGCGACGCGTTCCAACCATGCGGTCAAACGATACAAGCCATTGAATTCAAACAGAAAAACGTTTGCTGGAAGCCGTTTCAGGTTAAGGCCCGTGGCCTGCCGAAACGGCTTTTTTACTTTTTACTTTGCCACCCCTGCCGTCCAGGCCAATCAAGCCCTCGCCCATCCCCTGTCTGCCCTCCGTACGGCCACGTCCGCTACGTTGCAGCACAGGCGCAAGGATTTCATTGGCATGCCCGGCCTTGCAGCAAGATCCCTCTCTTTGCTGTCTGATGTATTGCTTCACCTGTTCGCTCTGACAAAGCGGTGTTTTCTTCATCCACTTCCGAGGTCCTGATGCCCCTGCCCAAAATGCCGAGCAAACCAGCTTCGATGCTGTCTCCCGAGGACTATCCCAAGGCCGATCGCAACAAGCCCGTCAAACCGAACATCACTCTCGTTGAAACCTCCGCTGCCGTAGTTGCACCCCAAGAAGTTGCAGTTGCCGTTGCCGACGTCTCCGACACCAAGGTCGCCGCGCCCCGTGCGCGCATCACCGGCAAGACTGCCGCCGTGGCCGAGAAACCGAAAGCCGCTCCCAAGAGCGCCGAAGCCCGTCCCAAGTCGCCCACCAGCCGCGTGGCCGACACGCTGGGCAAGTCCAAACTGTTCGTGCTGGATACCAACGTGCTGATGCACGATCCGACCTCGCTGTTCCGCTTCGAGGAGCATGACATCTACCTGCCCATGGTCACGCTGGAGGAGCTGGACAACCACAAGAAAGGCATGTCCGAAGTAGCCCGCAACGCGCGCCAGATCTCGCGTTCGCTCGATGCGCTGGTGTCGGACGTGGCCGAGGACTCCATTGACCTGGGCATCCCCTTGTCCAAGCTGGGCAACAAGGATGCCAAAGGCCGCCTGTACTTCCAGACCAAACTGCAGAACGCCGCGCTGCCTGAAGGCCTGCCCGAGGGCAAGGCCGACAACCAGATCCTGGGCGTGGTGCGCGCGCTGGACCAGCAATATCCGGAACGTCCGGTGGTGCTGGTCTCCAAGGACATCAACATGCGCCTGAAGGCGCGTGCCATTGGACTGCCGGCGGAAGATTACTTCAACGACCACGTGCTGGAAGATACCGACCTGCTGTATTCGGGCATCCAGCAACTGCCGGATGACTTCTGGAACAAGCACGGCAAGGGCATGGAGTCCTGGCAGGAAAGCCGCCACGGCAGCAGCTACACCTACTACCGTGTCACCGGCCCCTATGTGCCTTCGCTGCTGGTCAACCAGTTCGTCTTCATCGAGCCCAAGAATGGCGAGCCGGCCTTCTACGGCCAGGTCAGCCAGATCAACGGCAAGACCGCTGTGTTGCAGACCCTGCGCGACTTCGGCCACGCCAAGAACAGCGTCTGGGGCATCACTGCGCGCAACCGCGAGCAGAACTTCGCGCTGAACCTGCTGATGAACCCCGAGTGCGATTTCGTCACCCTGCTAGGCCAGGCCGGTACCGGCAAGACCCTGCTGGCACTGGCTTCGGGCCTGGCGCAGGTGCTGGAGACCAAGCTCTACAACGAAATCATCGTCACCCGCGTGACGGTGCCGGTCGGTGAAGACATTGGTTTCCTGCCGGGCACGGAAGAAGAGAAGATGGGCCCCTGGATGGGCGCCTTCGATGACAACCTCGAAGTGCTCAACAAGTCCGATGGCGATGCCGGTGAATGGGGCCGCGCCGCGACCCAGGACCTGATCCGCTCGCGCATCAAGATCAAGTCGCTCAACTTCATGCGTGGCCGCACTTTCGTGAACAAGTTCTTGATCATCGACGAGGCCCAGAACCTGACGCCCAAGCAGATGAAGACCCTGGTCACGCGCGCCGGCCCCGGCACCAAGATCGTCTGCCTGGGCAACATCGCCCAGATCGACACGCCCTACCTGACCGAAGGCTCCAGCGGCCTGACCTATGTGGTCGACCGCTTCAAGGGCTGGGCACACAGCGGGCATGTCACCCTGGCACGCGGCGAACGCTCGCGCCTGGCCGATCACGCCAGCGACGTGTTGTAAGCACTTTTCTTCAGCGTCAAAGCAAAAAGCCACGTGAAAACGTGGCTTTTTGCTTTTGGGCGGCCGCTGCGCGTGCAGCGACCAGAGGGAAAGGCTTACAGCACGTGCACGCCGATCCACCAGGCGATCGCCGCCACGAAGGCCGAGGCGGGAATGGTGAAGATCCACGCCCAGACGATATTGCTGGCCACACCCCAACGCACGGCCGACATCTTCTGCGCCGCGCCCACGCCGACGATGGCGCCGGTGATGGTGTGGGTGGTCGAGACCGGAATGCCCAGGGCAGTGGCGATGAACAAGGTGATGGCGCCACCGGTTTCGGCGCAGAAACCGCCGACGGGCTTCAACTTGGTGATCTTCTGGCCCATGGTCTTGACGATGCGCCAGCCACCGAAGAGCGTACCGAGGCTGATGGCGCAGTAGCAGGAAATGATGACCCACATCGGCGGCGCGTCTGGCGACGAATAACCGGAGGCGATCAGCAGCATCCAGATGATGCCGATGGTCTTCTGCGCATCATTGCCGCCGTGGCCGAGGCTGTACATGGAGGCCGACAGCAGCTGCAGCCGGCGGAACCAGCCATCGATCTTGCGCGGTGTGGAGCGGAAGAAGATCCACGACACCACGAGCATCATCAGCGAGCCAAACACCAGGCCCAGCACGGGCGAGAGCACGATGAAGAGAATCGTCTTCAACAGGCCCGCCGAGATCAGCGCGCCGGTACCGGCCTTGGCCACGGCCGCACCAACCAGGCCGCCGATCAGGGCATGCGAGGACGAGGACGGGATACCGTAGTACCAGGTCACCAGGTTCCAGAAGATGGCACCGATGAGGGCGCCGAAGATGACGTACTGGTCAACGATGGCCGGTTCGATGGTGCCCTTGCCCACCGAGGCCGCCACGTGCAGCTGGTGGAACACGAACACGGCAGCCAGGTTGAAGAAGGCGGCCATGGCCACGGCGGTCTGCGGACGCAGTACGCCCGTGGAGACCACGGTGGCGATCGCGTTGGCGGCGTCGTGGAAACCGTTCATGAAGTCGAACAGCAGCGCCAGGACGATCAACAACGCGAGAATATGTAAGCTGATTTGGATTGTTTGCATGGGGAAACCGTTGTATGAAACCAGCGGCGTCCCCATCGGAAATCGAGGGAATCGCCGCTACGCCGGGAGATCAGGCGTTTTCGACGATGATGCCTTCGATGATGTTGGCTACGTCTTCGCAGCGATCGGTGACGGTTTCCAGGATTTCGTAGATGGCCTTGAGCTTGATGAGGGTGCGCACATCCGGTTCGTCGCGGAACAGCTTGGACATGGCCGCACGCATGACGTGGTCGGCGTCGGATTCCAGGCGGTCGATTTCCTGGCAGATCGACAGGATCTGGCGCGAATTGTCCATGTTGGACAGCAGACCCACGGCGGCCTGCACCTTCTCCGCACAGGACAGGCACAGCTCGGCCAAGCGCTTGGCTTCGGGCGTGATGGCCTTGATGTCGTAGAGCGAGATGGTCTGGGCCGCGTCTTCGAGCAAGTCCAGGATGTCGTCCATGCGGGTGATCAGCTGGTGAATGTCATCACGGTCCAGCGGCGTGATGAAGGTCTTGTGCAGCAGTTCGATGGCATTGTGCGTGACCTTGTCGGCTTCCTTCTCGACGGCTTCAATGGCGTGCACGCGAATTTCAAGGTCGTCGAAATTGGTCATCAGCGCCACCATTTCTTTCGCGCACTTGACCGCCAGCTCTGCATGCTGATTGAAAAGGTCAAAGAATTTGCCTTCAGTCGGCATCAATCGTCCAAACATTTTTCTCTCTCATCAATGGTTAGCGCTCATGTAAAGCGCCGTTTCGAACCGGCCTGCGGCTGCCCCCTTGGAAGCCGGAATCCCGCCCTGCCGGTCCTGCACGCACGGCCTCGGGAGCCGTCCGTCTTGCATGACACGGGTAGCCCCGCGCCACCCGTGGTCCTCTTGCAGCGGCGCACCGGTCCGGTACGCCGCCATGGCATCAGTCGCCGCCGTAAGGCTGCGCCAGGTTGCCGATATAGTTGTCGTACTTGGTGTACATCCCCAGGAAGGACAGGCGAATGCTGCCGATCGGGCCGTTACGCTGCTTGCCGATGATGATTTCCGCCGTGCCTTTGTCGGGCGAGTCCGGATTGTAAACTTCATCACGGTAAATGAACAAAATGACGTCGGCATCCTGCTCGATGGCGCCCGATTCGCGCAAGTCGGACATCACGGGACGCTTGTTGGGACGTTGCTCCAGCGAGCGGTTCAGCTGCGACAGCGCAATGACCGGGCAATTGAGTTCCTTGGCCAGGCCCTTCAGGCTACGCGAGATTTCCGAGATTTCGGAGGCGCGGTTTTCAGAAGAGCTGCCACCGTTGCCCGACATCAGCTGCAGGTAGTCGATGATGATCAGTCCCAGCTTGCCGCATTGGCGAGCCAGACGGCGCGAACGTGCGCGCAATTCGATGGGAGACAGCGCCGGCGTTTCGTCGATGTAGAACTGCGCATCGTTCATCTTCTGGATGGCATGCGTCAGGCGCGGCCAGTCCTCGTCCAGCAGGCGGCCGGTGCGCAGGCGGTGCTGGTCCAGGCGCCCGACCGAACCCAGCATACGCATGGCCAGCTGCGCGCCACCCATTTCCATGGAGAACACCGCCACCGGCAGGCCCGACTCGATGGCGACATGCTCGCCGATGTTGATCGAGAAAGCGGTTTTACCCATGGACGGACGGCCGGCCACGATGATCAGGTCGCCGGGCTGCAGGCCGGAGGTCATCTTGTCCAGGTCCATGAAGCCGGTCGGAACGCCTGTGATGTCGCTGGAACTGTCGCGGTTGTAGAGCTCGTCGATGCGCTCGACCACCTGGGTCAGCAGCGGCTGGATTTCCATGAAGCCCTGCGAGCCGCGTGACCCTTCTTCGGCAATGGCGAAGATCTTGGATTCAGCCTCGTCCAGCATGGACTTCACATCCTTGCCCTGCGGATTGAAGGCATTGCCGGAAATCTCGTCGGCCACGGTGATGAGCTTGCGCAAGATGCCGCGATCGCGGACGATCTCCGCGTAACGGCGGATGTTGGCTGCAGAAGGCGTGTTTTGCGCCAGCGCATTCAGGTAGACCAGCCCGCCCACCTCTTCGGCCTTGCCGCTGGTGGACATGGCTTCGTAGACGGTGATGACGTCAGCCGGCTTGGTGCTGTTGATGAGCTTGACGATGTGCTCGAAGATGATGCGGTGATCGTAGCGGTAGAAGTCCTCAGCGCTGACGAAATCGGCGATACGGTCCCAAGCCGCGTTGTCCAGCAGCAGGCCGCCCAGCACCGATTGCTCGGCCTCGATGGAGTGGGGCGGCACGCGGAGCGCATCGATCTGGGGGTCCGATGACTCTTTCTGGCCACGGAAAAATTCTGGATTGCCGCGGGACGATTCTTTCATGGCGCGCATTATAACCTGCTGATGTGAAGCCGTAGGTCAGACCGGACGTTTTTGCACGACCTGATGCTTCATGCGAACGGATGCGACATGAAGCCAATGACATCCTGTTCGACAATCACTGTGCCGCCGGGATGCCCAGGAGAAACTGACAATAAAAAAGCCAGGCGAACCCGGCTTTTTTATTGCAAAACGAATTGCAGCAAACAGGCGTATTACGCTTGCTCGCCCTTGACTGCGATGGTGACGTCGACCACCACGTCGGTGTGCAGAGCCACCGACACCGGGTGTTCGCCAACAGTCTTCAGCGGGCCGTTGGGCAGGCGCACTTGCGACTTCTCGACAGCAAAACCCTTCTTGCCCAGGGCTTCAGCGATGTCGAAGTTGGTCACGGAACCGAACAGACGGCCATCAACGCCGGCCTTCTGCGACACTTCCACGGTGGAGCCGGTCAGCTTTTCGCCTTGGGCTTGGGCAGCGGCCAGCTTCTCGGCAGCAGCCTTTTCCAGGTCAGCGCGCTTGGCTTCGAATTCAGCGATGGCTGCATCGGTAGCGCGGCGGGCCTTGCGTTGCGGGATCAGGAAGTTGCGTGCGAAACCGTCCTTGACGCGCACGACATCACCCAGACCGCCGAGATTCACGATTTTTTCCAACAGAATGACTTGCATGTTTTTCTCCTATTTCTCGACGCTGATTAGGCGTTGTGCAGATCGGTGTACGGCAGCAGGGCCAGGTAACGCGCGCGCTTGATGGCGGTGTCAACTTGACGCTGGTAGTGGGCCTTGGTACCGGTCAGGCGTGCCGGCATGATCTTGCCGTTTTCCTGGACGAAGTCCTTCAGCGTGTCCACGTCCTTGTAATCGACCTGTTCAACGCCAGCGGCGGTGAAACGGCAGAATTTCTTGCGCTTGAACAGCGGGTTTTGCTGTTGACGCTTGTTTTTCAGCTTGCTTTTATCGAACTTTTTACCGAATGCCATGGTTGGCTCCTGTATCTAAAAATTGGGTAAGGTCTGTTTGGCTACCTTGCGCCGCTCAATCCGGCGCGACCGGGCCAAAATCAACGATATGAAACACGACGCTCTTGCTGTTGCGATTCCTGCGGGCTAAAAAGCCGGTGAACCGGAAGACTTCCCCCAGCGCTGCCCTGTTGAGCGCACCGGAGATTTCTCCTGCTGCCAGCGCCGCGATCTCGAATTCGACCTGGCGCTGCATGCCAGCTTCCATCTGTTCCGACTGGTGCTGCAACCTGGCAGTGACAATCGGGATACCGGCCGGCGTGTAACGCAAAACATCACGTTCTGCCAGGCTGGCGATGACTTGAAGCTGGTTCACTCTCCGCGATGTTCGCAGCGCTTAAGCTGCCGGAGCTTCGGTACGGCTCTTGGCCGCGTCTTCCTTTTGCACTGCCTTCAGGATGGGGGAAGGACCGGTTTCGGCCTTCTTCATCTTGACGGTCAGGTGGCGCAGGACGGCGTCGTTGAACTTGAAGCCGGTTTCGATTTCAGCCAGCGTTTCGCTGTCGACTTCGATGTTCAGGCAGACGTAGTGAGCCTTGGCCAGCTTCTGGATCTGGTAAGCCAGTTGACGACGGCCCCAATCTTCGACACGGTGGACCTTGCCGCCGCGGGTGGTGACGATGCCCTTGTAACGCTCGATCATCGCCGGCACTTGCTCGCTTTGGTCCGGGTGGACGATAAATACGATTTCATAATGACGCATGTAGACTCCTTATGGACTTATTGAAGACGCCCACCCCGGCGTCAAGACGGGTGTGGGAAGAGGAAAACCCGAGATCATACTAGGTTTCCGCTCTCGCGGCAATGCCGGCATCAAGCCGATGCAGCCGGGGGACCACAATATGCGGCCCCGGGCACAAGACCACGCAAGACCTTCACCTGCGGCACGCTCTATATAAACAAGAAAGCTTGCCTTTTCGCTCCAGGAATATGCATGTTGCCGTTGACACAAGGATTGCACCTGTATAAAAATACAGACTGTTCATCCAAACAGCCTTCCCTCCGAGAAAGGCCACCCTCATGCTCAAACTGACTGCGCGCCAGGAACAGATCCTGAACCTGATCAAGAACGCCATCGAGAACACCGGCTTCCCTCCCACGCGCGCAGAGATCGCCGCCGAATTGGGCTTTCGCTCCGCCAACGCCGCCGAAGAGCACCTGCAGGCCCTGGCCCGCAAGGGCGCCATCGAAATTTCCCCCGGCACCTCGCGCGGCATCCGCCTGCGCGAGTCGGGCAGCGCGGCCGGCGCGAGCACCGCACGCCAGATGGCCCTGCCCCATCCTGCCCTGATGCAGCTGAGCCTGCCGCTGATCGGCCGCGTGGCGGCGGGTTCGCCCATCCTGGCCCAGGAACACGTGGAAAAGACCTACCAGGTCGACCCGGCCATGTTCCCGGCCAAGCCGGATTACCTGCTGAAGGTGCGCGGCATGTCCATGCGTGATGCCGGCATCCTCGACGGCGACCTGCTGGCGGTGCGCCGCGCGGACCAGGCGCGCAACGGCCAGATCGTGGTCGCCCGCCTGGCCGACGAAGTCACGGTCAAGCGCTATCAAAAGACCGGCAGCGTCATCACCCTCTTCCCTGAAAATCCGGAGTTCGAGCCCATCATCGTCAAGCCGGAAAACGACCAGTTCGCACTCGAAGGGTTGGCCGTGGGATTGCTGCGCAGCTGGAACTGATGACCAGCGGCGCAGCCGCCCGCACCTGTCGCGAACCTGCTCCGGCCGGACATTGATTGTCCGTTGCTGCATGAACCTCCGCCTAAAACGGAGGTTTTTTGCTTTCTATTCACCTCTTCACCGGTGACGCGTTGCGCATATCATGCCTGCTGGATAGCTATGCCCGGCGCAACCGATGCGCCCAACCAAGAGGATCTTTTTCGATGTCGACGCGCAAGAGCAGCAACAAGCACGGCAAACACATTCCGGCGCCCGCCGCCGCCAAGTCCAATCTGCAGGATCTGCTGGACGTTCGCAAATGCCTCGATCTGCTGGACAGCCGCAAGACGGACGAGGCCAAGACGATCTGCACGGCCGTGCTCGCCCGCGCCCCCAACCTGGTCTTCGCCAACCACGCGCGCGGACTCATCGCCATGCAGGAAGGCCAGTTCGCGCAAGCCGAACAATATCTGCGCAAGGCCATTGAGGCCGATCCCAACAATGCCGAATACCTGAGCAACCTGGCCGGCACGGTCCTGAGCCAGGATCGTATCGATGAATCCATTGCCATTTACGAGCGCGCCATCGCACTGGACAAGGAGAACCGGGCGGCCCGCATCGGCCTGGCCAATGCCCTGCACGAAAAGAACGACCCGGAAGCCTCGATCAAATACTTCGAGGACGCCGCCCGGCGCGAACCCAATGCGCCCGGCCCCCTGTCGCACCTGGGCCGGGCCCTGATCGACGCGCGACGTTTCGACGAGGCCGTCGCGACCATCCTGAAGTCGCTCGAATACCAGATCAATTTTGCACCCTCCCACACCGCCCTGGGCGAAGCATTCCACGCCATGGAGATGTACAAGGAAGCCGTTGAATCCCACAAGACAGCCATCCTGCTGGATCCGCAGGACACCTACGCCCACAACAAGATAGCCGACAGCTACCTGAAACTGAACAAGATCGACGAAGCCCATGAACACATGCTGCGCGTCATCGAAATCGCGCCCAAGGATCCCAATGGCTACGTCAAGCTCGGCTCGAGCTACTTCAACACGGGCGACCGCTTCGAGGATGCCATGCGCATGTTCAAGCAGGCCCTGGCACTGGATCCCAAGCACGCCATGACCTACAACAACATCGGCGCCATCCAGCACGATCACGGCGACTATGACGACGCGCTCGGCAACTTCCGCCAGGCCCTGGCCCTGCGCCCGAATTACCCGACCGCCAAGCACAACCTGGCACTGACCCTGCTGCTGCGCGGCGAATTCGAGGAAGGCTGGGAGTGCCACGAAAGCCGCCTGACCACCAAGGAACGCGCCCACGTCTATCGCTTGATCCACAAGTTGTTCGAGGTCATTCCCAAATGGGATGGCAAGTCTTCGCTGGCCGGCAAGCGCATCCTGCTGATGCACGAACAGGGCTTCGGCGACAGCATCCAGTTCCTGCGCTACGCCCGCCTGCTCATGGCGCAAGGCGCCAGCGTCGCGCTGCATGTGAAGAATCCTCTTTACCGCCTGTTCCAATCCTTCACTCCCCAGGTCACGCTGGTGCGCGAAAGCGACCCGCTGCCGCCCTGCGACTGCGCCTATGTTCTCATGAGCCTGCCCTATGCGATGCGTACGCACACGGTCGAGGATATCCCCCGCTATCCGGAGGGCTACCTCTCTGCCGATCCGGCACTGGCAGCAAACTGGAAACTGAAGATTTCCACATTGACAAGATCTGAGGAAAACCTGCGTGTCGGCATCGTCTGGGGCGGCAATCCGGAACACGGCAATGATCGCCATCGCTCGATCCCGCTGGAAAAGGTCAAGCAGCTCTTCGCGCTGCCCAAGGTCGAGTTCTATTCTTTACAAAAAGGCAAGCCGGCAGAAGGACTCAAGGAATTGCCATCTGAGTTGCCCGTCTTTGACCTGGGCAACGACTGCCAGGACTTTGCCGATACGGCTGCGGCGATCAGCAATCTTGACCTGGTTATCTGCGTCGATACCTCAGTGGCTCACTTGGCAGGCGCCCTCAATCACCCCACCTGGGTGCTGCTGCCGCACGTCCCGGACTGGCGCTGGCTCAATGATCGGGAGGACTCCCCTTGGTACCCCAGCATGCGCCTGTTCCGCCAGCCAGCGGTCAGCGATTGGGATTCCGTGCTGAAAAAACTTGGCGAGGAACTAACGATCCTGCAACAGAAAAAAGTCCAGGCCTGATCCCTTGCCGATCGCGCATTGGTCCTGCCAAACCGCCCTTGCCGGGCGGTTTTTGCTTTTTGGAACTTTTTTCTCGGCCGCAACAGCAATTTTCCTAAAGTTTTTGGAATTGCCGTCGAAAAAGGATTTGCTTGGAGTTTCAAAGCACGCAGTTTTAGTTCGGAAAGCCTTGAAAAAGATTTTTTGCAAATAGCCCTAAACTTTTTCCAAGACTGCCCGATAAAGCAATCAACAGAGGTTGAAACGCCTGGGGCTCATGGGTAGAAGACCAACGTTAGGCACTGAAACTCGGATCATCGGTCTCAAATCTTAGGAGAATTAACATGGCAGCAGTCATCAATACCAACATTCCGTCGCTCAATACGCAGCGGAACCTGAATTCCTCGCAGTCGTCGCTCAATACCTCGATCCAACGTCTGTCGTCCGGCCTGCGCGTCAACAGCGCCAAGGACGACGCCGCCGGCCTGGCTATCGCCGACCGCATGAACTCCCAGATCAAGGGTCTGGCAGTTGCACAACGTAACGCCAACGACGGTATCTCGATGGCGCAAACCGCTGAAGGCGCTCTGTCGACCGTCGGCGACAACCTGCAACGTATGCGTGAACTGGCTGTGCAAGCAGCCAACGGCACCAACAGCGCACAAGACCGCAAGACCCTCAACGACGAATACACCCAGCTGTCGCAGGAAGTGTTCCGCGTCCTGAACGGCACCAGCTTCAACGGCCAGAACCTGTTCACCGGTGTGGGCCAGGGCGCTTCGGCTGGTACCGGCTCCGACGCTACCAACGTGTCGGCTTCCCTGACCCTGTCGTTCCAGGTCGGTGCCAACGTGCAAGACAACAAGCTGAACGACCAGATCACCATCACCCTGGATGACCTGTCGAACAACTCGACCATCTCTACCGTCATCGGCACCAGCGCCAAGGGCCTGATCGGTCTGGGCGACACCAGCGGCGTGAGCACCGCGCAAGCGACCTACACCTCGGCCAAGGCTGCCCTGGACAACCTGTTCGCTACCGGTTCGTCCCTGTCCTCCTCGGCACTGGCTTCGTCGGCCGTGACCCTGCAAGCTGCCGTTGACAGCGCCAAGCTGTCCCTGGACCAGGCTGTTGCCAACCCGTCCGCCCAGAGCGATGCTCAGAAGGCCATCCAGAACCTGGACAAGGCCATCAGCCTGATCTCCTCCAAGCGTGCCGAGTTCGGTGCCGTGCAGAACCGCTTCAGCGCGGTCATCAGCAACCTGCAAGTGTCGAGCGAGAACATCACCGCGTCGCGCAGCCGTATCATGGATACCGACTACGCGCAGGAAACCGCGAACCTGACCCGTGCGCAGATCCTGCAGCAAGCTGGTACCGCGATGCTGTCGCAGGCCAACTCGGCGCCGCAGCAGGTCCTCTCGCTGTTGAAATAAGCCAGATAGCTAGGTAGGATGACGTGCGGGGGATAGACCTTATTCTCCGCACGTTCCTTTAAGGAAGGGAGTAGCACCATGTCGATTGCCCCACTTAATATCACTGCTGCTGGCGACTCCGGTACTGCATATGCAGCGCCGAAGACAGCCGAGAAGCCCGATCCCGTGGTATCGACGGTCGCACCGGCGGCCACCCCGGAAGCACGACGCGCCACCGATAGCGAACTCAACGATGCCGTGGGCAAGTTGAACGATTTCGCTGCCGCCAATGCTGCCGCGTTGAATTTCTCGAAGGACCAGGATACCGGCAAGACCATCATCAAGGTCGTCGATACGGCTACGGACACCGTGATTCGCCAGATTCCCAGCGAAGAAGCTGTCGCCATCGCCAAATCGATCGACAAGATGCAAGGCTTGCTGATCAAGGAAAAGGCTTGAGTTTCCCCTCGAGTCTGGTACGAACTGCAGTGGCTGAACACCCGCATGCGTCAATGCCCGCTCATTGCGCATGACGGATTCGGCTACCCCAGTTCATAACGGATTCAGATAGTTATTTCGCACAGCGTCCCCTCGCCCCAGACGCCGTACTTGAGAGCCCATCTCCTCTTGACCGCGCTGGACAACCGCACAGCGCTGTGCCTCACGCAAAGATTCAGGAGTTGAACCGTGGCCACTTCCACCGGCACCATTTCCACATCGGCAGGTCCGCTCGATGTCTCCACCCTGGTCAGTCAACTGATCTCGGCCGAAAGCCAGACGCAGCTGACTCCGCTGACCACCCAGGCCAGCAGCTACAACACCCTGATCTCTGCGTATGGCAGCCTCAAGAGCGCGCTGTCGAGCTATCAGTCCGCCATCAAAGCCCTGACCGCAGCCAGCTTCAGCTCCCAGAAGAGCTCGGTGAGCAATGCCGGTACCGGCAGCAACCTGACCACCGACCCCTTCACGGCCGACGTCAACAGTGACAACTCGACCAAGATCCTGGCGCAGAAACTGCAGTCGGCGGGCGTGAGCAGCGGCACGACCTACAACGCCGGCGATTCGATCGCCATCAAGGTCGGCACCAATTCCCCGACCTTCATCACCTTGCAGGCCAACTCGACCCTGGCCGGCGTGCGCGATGCGATCAATGCCTCCAAGGCCGGCGTGACTGCGTCCATTACCACCGATGGCAGCGGTGACCACCTGGTGCTGGAGTCGACCGCCGGCGGTACCGCCAACACCATCAAGGTCACGTCCAACAACAGCCTTTCCGCGTTCGCCTACGATCCGTCGAGCTCCACGCCGAGCACCATGACACAGATCCAGGCCCCGCGCGACGCCACCAAGGCGGCGTCGGGCACCTACTCGGTGGCGGTCTCGCAGTTGGCGCAGACGCAGAAGCTGAGCTCGGCCAGCATCGCGCCGGGCACCACTTTCGACAACGGCATCCTGGCCATCAAGACCGGCACCGGTTCGACTGCCATCATCCAGCCCGCCACCAACACCCTGGCCGGCGTGCGGGACGCCATCAACAGCAGCGATGCGGGCGTCAATGCCACCATCGTCAGCGACGGCACCAATGATCACCTGGTCATCACCGCCAAGGACAGCGGCGCGGCCAACACCATCAAGATCACCGGCACCGGCAACTATTCGGTCTTCAGCGCCGACCCGAGCGGGACCGTAATCTCGCCCAACGTCACCACCGGCCAGACTTACACTTCCGGCACGCTGAGCCTGAAGGTGGGTGACACCACGGTCGCCATCAACCCCACCGCCAACGGCAGCGGCAACATCGACCTGAACCAGGTCGTGAGCGCCATCAACGGCGCCAGCGCAGGCGTGACCGCCTCCATCAGCAATGACGGCAGCAACGACCACCTGGTCCTGACCCCGACTGGCAGCAGCGCCACGGCGGCAGTGTCGCTGACCGGCACCGGCGACTATTCGGGCCTCACCATGAGTGGCATGGGCCAATTGCTCAAGGCCCAGGATGCCAAGCTGTCCATCGATGGCGTGGCCGTCACCAGCACCAGCAACAAGGTCGAAAACGTCATCTCGGGGGTGACCCTGAACCTGGCCAAGGTCACCACCTCGGCGGACAACTTCACTCTCAACATCAGCAACGACACTTCCGGCATCAGCACCGCCGCCAACAGTTTCGTGACCGCCTACAACACGCTGGCCAAGGCAGTGGCGGGCATGACCGCGCAGACGCCCTCCACCACCCTGGGCCAGGCCAACACATCGGCGCCACTGGCCAGCGAGTCGTCGGTCCAGACCATCATGAACCAGCTGCGCAATACCCTGTTTGCCACCGTGGATGGCGGCAACGGCATCAGCAGCCTGTCCGATATCGGCATCAGCTTCCAGAAGGATGGCACCCTGGCGCTGGACGCCACCAAGCTGTCCACGGCGACCACCAACAATTTCGCCGGCATTGCCAATCTCTTCACTGGCACCGATCCGGATACGACCAACACTACATCGTCCAAAAATGGTATCGTCACCAAGTTGCAGACCTTGCTGACGAACCTGCTGAGCGATAGCGGCATCATCGCCTCCAAGACCAATGGTCTGCAGGCCAGCCTGAAGATCAACCAGGATCGCCAAAGCACGGTGCAGACGCGCTTGTCGAACCTGAAGGACGACTACACCAACCAGTTCAATCGTCTCAACACGACCCTGGCCAGCATGCAGTCCACGCAGAGCTACCTGACCCAGCAATTGGCCAGCCTGGCCAAGAGCAGTTGAAGCATCACCGCGAACATAGGAGAACGTCATGTTCGGAAGCATGAAGCGCGGGGCCAACGCCTACGCCAACATCGGGGTGGAAACCGGCGTGATCGCCGCAAGCCCCCACAAGCTCATCACCATGCTCTTCGACGGCGCATTGGTCGCTATCGCCCTGGGCAAGAAGTCCATGGGCGAAGGCAACATCAAGGACAAGGGTGAATCCATCACCAAGGCCATCCTGATCATCGACAACGGCCTGCGCGCCAGCCTGAACAAGGAAGTCGGCGGCGAACTGGCCCTGAACCTGGACTCCCTCTACGAATACATGAGCCGCCGGCTGTTCGAGGCCAATGCCACCAACAACCCGGCCATCCTGGACGAAATCCACGGTCTTCTCGATGACATCCGCTCGGCCTGGGAACAGATCGGCCCCAACGCCGCCCAATCGGCACCGCAGATGGCTTTCCTGCAAGACAACGCCCAACCCAGCTTTGCAAAGGCTTGACTGACATGACCGGTGATGACGTCATCGCCCTCTACGAGTCCATCTCGCAATTGACCGACGAGATGCGCTCGGCTGCCCGCGCCGGCGACTGGGACCTGCTGGCAGCGCTTGAAGCGCAGTGCGGTCAGCACATTGCCAGCCTGCGCAACAGCGAAGAAAACATCACCCTCTCCGAGCCGCTGCGCCATCGCAAGGTCGACATCATCAAGAAGATCCTGGAAGACGACCGCGACATCCGCAACCTCACCGAACCGGGATTGCGCAAGCTGTCGGCGCTCATCCAAAGCAACCAGACCGAACAGAAGCTCCTCAATACCTACGGCATGGGTAGTTGACCATGTTGCCGCGGGCCGATATCGCCAGCGCCGTCCAGCCCGTCAATCCAGTCGAAGCGGCCACTCCGGTCGTTTCGGTGGCCGATGCCAGGCAGGAAGCTTTCAGCCGCCTGGCCCAGATTGCCATCGGCCAGCAAATGTCGGGCCGCATCCTTTCCAACTTCAATGACGGCACCTTCCTGGTACGCATCGCCAATACGGCGGCGCGCATGGTGCTGCCCAATACCGCCAAGGTCGGCGACACGCTGACCCTGACGCTGGTTTCCAAGGATCCCCGCCCAACCTTCTCGGTCAACGAAGGCAGCATCCACCCTGATGAGGAGAGCGCCTCGGTGGCCTTGAGCACGGCTGGACGCGCCATGCAGAAGGACCTGAAGTCGCTGCAGTTCGTCACCCGGGATGACAGCGGTGCCGGCCAGATCGCGCAGAACGAGGACATCGCCGCCGACGCCCAGGCCAAAGGCGCGCGCCAGGGTCAGTCTGGCGCACCGTCCAGCACCACGACCACGCTCAGCCACGCCGGGCGCCTCATCGACACCTTGCTGCACGCGTCGCAACAAGGCGACATGGCCGACCATATCAACGCGCCCGCCCCGCTGCTACCCAAAGCCAGCGTCCCTGCCGACCAGATGGCGGCAGCGCTCAAGGATGGCATCAACTACAGCGGTGTCTTTTATGAATCCCATGTCGCCGCCTGGGCCGCCGGCCAGCGTCCCGCAGAAGAGCTGATGAAGGAGCCGCAAGCCCAGGTAGCCGCGCGCAGCGGTGGCGAGATCAACCTGCTCAACGACAGCGATCCGGCGCAGAACCAGCTGGGCCAGCTCATCAACCTGCAGCTCAATGCGCTGGAGCAGCAGCGCGTGGTCTGGCACGGCGAGATCTGGCCAGGCCAGAAGATGGAATGGGAAATCAGCCAGGAACATGGCCAGGACAGTTCCAACCCGCAAGGCCGTGACGAAGAAAACGCCCCCAGCTGGCACAGCGTGGTGCGCTTCAATTTCGCCCACCTGGGCAGTGTATCGGCCTCGATCCGCCTGATCGGCCAGCAGATCCACGTCCAGGTGAAAGCGGATAATGAAGCCGCTGCCGCAGCCCTGCGCGGCAATACTGGCCTGTTTGCCAATGCCATGGCGGCCGCCGGCACCTCCCTCGACTCCCTGATCGTCAAGCAAGCCGATGGAGAAACCTAACATTCCCCTGCAAAATGCCGTGGCCCTGGCCTACAACGCCAGCCACGCCGCACCCCAGGTGGTGGCCAAGGGCCGCGGCCTGGTGGCCGAAGCCATCATCGCGCGGGCGCGCGATGCGGGCGTGTATGTCCATGAGTCCAAGGAGCTCGTCTCCCTGCTGATGCAAGTCGAGCTGGATCAGCAGATTCCCCCGGCGCTGTACCGCACCGTGGCTGAATTGCTGGCCTGGCTATATCGTATTGAAAATATGCAATTAAGCGGGTCAGTGATGTATGATACGGGGTCAAACTATTCCAATAATTCCCCTGGGGAAAGCGATCCTACTCGCTGAATTCCGACGTACACGACGCACAGATGGCTAACCACGACGAGATCGACGACGACAGCCCATACCGGGTTCATTCACGGAGGGAGATCATTGCCCTGCTGACCAGCATGATGGAGAAGAACCAGCTCCTGAGCCTGCTGATCAAGGGCGGCTCCGAATCCGTGATCACTTCCATTCTGGAAGTCGATGAGGATGACGACTCGCTCATCATCGATGCCGCGCCCAGCGCCACGCTCAACGAGAGCATCGTGTCCAGCAAGCGCATCGGCTTCGAAGCCCTCTACAACAGCATCCGCATCACCTTCAACGTGGACGGCGCCCGGCAGGTCGAGTACCAGAGCCGCCCGGCCCTGAAGGTCGACATCCCGGAAAGCCTGGTGCGCCTGCAACGGCGGGAATATTTCCGCATTCCCACGCCCATTGCCAAGCCCCTGCGCTGCACCTTCCGCATCACCCAGGCCGATGGCTCGTTTGTCACCGTGGTCACGCTGCTCAACAACATCAGCGCCGGCGGCGTCGGCATCACCGACGAGAAGAAGCTGCTGCCCACCACCCCGGGTGCCGTCTACGAGGACTGCCAGCTTGAGCTGGGCGACAACACCCTGGTCTCGGTCAAGCTTCAAGTGCGCGATTGCAAGGAATTCAAGATGACCAACGGCAAGGTGGTCAACCGCTTCGGCTGCCAGTTCATCGACATCCCCCGCACCGTCCTGGCCGCCATCCAGCGCTTCATCACCAAGCTCGAACGCGAACAGAACGCCAAAGCCTCCGGCATGATGTAAAGCGGCGCGCCCATGCGGCTGCGCCCAACAGCAAAACACCCCAGCCACCGGATAGCCGGCCGCTGGGGTGTTTCGTTATGGCAGGCCGAACTGGCAAGCAGTTCGGCCCAAAGAAAGAAAATTCACACCTGCATGGTCATGATGTCGCGGTAAGCCGAGACCAGCTTGTTGCGCACCTGGATGCTGGTCTGGAAGGAGATGCTGGCCTTCTGGGAAGCAATCATCACATCCGACAGATTCACGCTGTCATCGCCCATGGCAAAGGCCTGCGACATCTTGGCGGCTTTCTGCTGGGAATCATTGACCTGGTCGATCGCGCCCTTGAGCACGTCGGCAAAGTCCACGCGCTGCGCAGGCTTTCCCGCTGCCACGCCACTCTGGACCGGATCCACGCCACCCTGGGCGCGCGCCGCGGCCGCCTTCAACTGGGCGACCATTGCCTCGATCTTGCTGGTATCAATCACGCTGTCGATTGCCATTTCCCACCTCTTGAGTTCATTTTTTGCCGCTTGGCAAGAGCACAATACGCACGTTCGCCAACTACAGCAGCACCTTAACACTGCCGCATTGACAAAACAGCCCAATAAGCGGGGAATTTGCCATTCTGTTCGGGCGATCAAATTCTTCCTGTCAACGGACAATCCACACTGAGCAAAAACCTCACAAAGGTAGGCAGTGATCAAAGTCTTTATCAAGCTGGCAATCGAGGGAACGCCAGAGGGGAAATCATGGCGGTAGCAGCCGACGGCACGATGACCGGCGAAACCAACAATCCAGGCGAACTCGGCAATGCCGATGGCATGCCCCAGGGGCAGGCTGCACAAGGCGGCATGATGGGCTACGCCCGCTCGCCGCAGGGCAAGCGCATCCTGCTCATCATTGCTGCGGCCGCCACCCTGGCGCTGATGGCCGGCATCTGGCTGTGGAGCCAGAAGGTCGAGTACCGCGTCCTGTTCGCCAATTTCAATGACCGCGACGGCGGCGCCATCGTGGCCTCGCTGCAGCAGATGAACGTGCCCTACAAGTATTCGGACGGCGGCACGGCCATCCTGGTGCCCGAGAACATGGTCCACGACGCCCGCCTGAAACTGGCCTCGCAAGGCCTGCCCAAGGGCGGCAACGTCGGCTTCGAGCTGATGGAAAACCAGAAGCTGGGCATTTCCCAGTTCCTGGAACAGGTCAACTTCCAGCGCGCGCTGGAAGGAGAGCTGGCACGCTCCGTCCAATCCCTGGCCTCGGTCCAGACCGCCCGTGTACACCTGGCCTTGCCCAAGGCCTCGGTGTTCGTGCGCGACCAGCAAAAGCCGACCGCATCGGTGATCCTGAGCCTCTACCCCGGCCGCTTCCTGGACCAGCAGCAGGTCAGCGCCATCGTCCACCTGGTGGCCAGCAGCGTGCCTGAGCTCTCGCCCAAGGCCGTCACCATCGTCGACCAGAACGGCAACCTGCTCTCCGACACCACCAAGCAAGCCCAGACCAATACGCTCGACCCGAGCCAGCTGAAGTATGTCCAGGACATGCAGCAGGACATCGTCAAGCGCGTCGAATCCATCATCGCCCCCATCGTCGGCAACGGCAACGTCCGCGCCGAAGCCACGGCCGATGTCGACTTCTCCCGCAGCGAGCAGGCCTCGGAGGCCTACAAGCCCAACCAGACCCGCGACACGGCTGCCGTGCGCAGCAAGCAGAGCAGCGAGGCCAACAGTGCCACGTCCGGCACCTCGGGCGTACCGGGTGCGCTGACCAACCAGCCCCCTGCCCCGGCCACCGCCCAGATCGTCAATCCGGCGGCGGCCAATGGCGCGGCCAACCAGAACGGTACGGCTGCCACGCCCAATGGCGCGGCGCCGGCACCGGCGGCCAGCGGCAATTCGCGCAAGGACGAGACCATCAACTACGAGGTCGACAAGACGGTCCGCTACACCCAGCAACCCATGGGTGGCGTGCGCCGCCTGACGGTGGCCGTGGTGGTGAACTACAAGCGCACCCTGGACAATACCGGCAAGATCGTGATGCGCCCCCTGACCGAGGCCGAGCGCAACCAGATCACCGACCTGGTCAAGGAAGCGATGGGTTACAACAAGGATCGCGGCGACTCGCTCAACGTGGTCAATACCCAGTTCAGCACCGACATGGAACCGGAAGTGCCGCTGTGGAAGCAGCCGGGCATGATCGAACTGGCCAAGGAAATCGGCAAGTACGTGCTGGTGGCTGCGGTCCTGCTGTTCCTCTACTTCCGTGTGCTGCGCCCCATCGTCTGGAAGCTGTCGGGCCGCGAAGAGCGCGAACGCCTGGCCAAGGAAAAGGCCGAGGCCGAAGCCGCTGCCGCTGCCGCAGCAGTCGCCGCCGGCTTCGATCCGGACGATCCCGACGCCATCGTCAACCTCTCCGGCGAGCCGGCAGTGGACGAACGCGCACAGTACAAGGCCAATCTGGAAACCGCCAAGCAGTGGGCCAAGAATGATCCGAAGCTGGTGGCAAGCATCATCAAGTCATGGGTGAACAATGAGTAACGACGGCGTTCAGAAAGGTGCCATCCTCATGCTCGCCTTGGGCGAGGATGAGGCCGCCGAAGTCATGAAATACCTGGGCCCGAAAGAGGTCCAGAAGCTCGGCGCGGCCATGTCGGCGCTGCGCAACGTCAGCTTCGAAGAAATCAACGAAGTGCTGGAAGCCTTCGTCGCCGAGACCGGCCAGGCCTCTTCGCTGGGCCTGGATTCGGACGAGTACATCCGCAGCGTCCTGACCAAGGCCCTGGGCGACGACAAGGCCACCTCCCTGCTCAACCGCATCCTCGGCGGGCGCGATGCTTCCGGTATCGAAAGCCTCAAGTGGATGGACGCGCAGTCGGTGGCCGAACTCATCCGCAACGAACACCCGCAGATCATCGCCACCATCCTGGTCCACCTGGAGCGCGACCATGCCTGCGGCATCATCAACAATTTCACGGAACGTTTGCGCAACGACGTCATCCTTCGTATTGCAACCCTGGACGGTGTGCAGCCGGCCGCGTTGCGCGAACTCAATGACGTGTTGACCAAGCTGCTGACCGGCAACGAAAGCCTCAAGAAACAACAGATGGGCGGTATCCGTACCGCGGCCGAGATCCTCAACTTCATGTCGGGCGAGAACGAGACGGCGGTGATGAACAACCTGCGCTCCTACGACGAGGACATGGCGCAGAAGATCATGGACGAGATGTTCGTCTTCGAGAACATCATCGACATCGACGGCCGCGGCATCCAGCTGCTGCTCCGCGAAGTCCAGTCCGAGTCGCTGATCGTGGCCCTGAAGGGTGCTTCGCAAGGCCTGCGCGACAAGATCTTCGCCAACATGTCGCAGCGTGCGGCCGAGATGATGAAGGAAGACCTGGAATCCAAGGGACCGGTGCGTCTGTCCGAAGTCGATGCGCAACAGAAGGCCATCCTGCAGATCGTGCGCCGCCTGGCCGACGAAGGCCAGATCGTGCTGGGTGCCAAGGGCGAGGACGCGTTCGTCTGATGCGGTGGAGGCAGATGCAGGGTGCCGTCGGCATGCCGGCCTGAGGAGTCAAATAAGCCATGCGTGCAAAGATCATTCCCAAGGAAGAGATGACGCCCTACCAGCGATGGGAGCTGGCGTCATTCAACGAAGAGCCCGAACCGGAACCGGAACCGCTGCCCGAGGAAGAAGAATTCCTCGAAGAGCCGCCACCGGTCCCGCAGCTGACGGCCGAACAGCTCGATGCCATCCGCGAAGCCGCCCGCCAGGAGGGTTTTGCCGAAGGCCGCGAACACGGCCTGCAGGCCGGCCGCTCCGAAGGCTACGTGGCCGGGCTCCAGCAAGGCCAGCAGGAAGTCAACGAAATCATCCAGCACTTCCGCCAGATCGCGGTCAATTTCAGCACCGAGGTCTCGCAGTGCAGTGAAAAGATGGCGCCCGAACTGCTGGACCTGGCGCTGGACCTGGCCAAGTCCATGCTCAAGACGGCGTTGAACGTGCGCCCCGAGCTCATCCTGCCCACCGTGAGCGCCGCCATCCACGCCCTGCCCGTACTGCAACTGCCAGCCAGCCTGGCCCTGCACCCGGAAGATGCTGCCTTGGTGCGCGAGCACCTGGGCGAAGAACTGGCCCAGCAAGGCTGGAAGATCGAGGAAGACGCCCAGCTCGAACGCGGCGGCTGCCGTGTCGAAACCCGCACCAACCAGATCGATGCCACCACCCAGACGCGCTGGCAGCGTTTGGGCGAGTCGCTGTCCAAGCAGCTCGACTGGCTGGAATGATTCACCCGACGTGATAGCTAGAACTCATTTCATCAATAGGCGTGAGATGCGTTCTGTCCAGAAAGGGCGCTGGCAAGGCGCGCGACGCGTCGTGTGGCGGTGCCACACGCAAGGAGCGCAACGCGGCCAGCGCCCTTTCTGGACAGAACCCG